>DATNLQ010000349.1:0-2053 GCA_035602785.1 Solirubrobacteraceae bacterium | reverse complement strand
GGCGCCCGCGCGAGGAGCTGATCGCGCGCACCCCCGCCGACGGCCTGGTCGGCGGCGTGGGAGCGGTCGCGGGTCGTCCGTGCGTGGCCATGTCCTATGACTACACCGTGCTGGCGGGCACGCAGGGCATGCGCAATCACGCCAAGAAGGACCGCCTGTTCGAGCTCGCCGAGCGCCGGCGCCTGCCCGTGGTGCTGTTCGCGGAGGGCGGCGGCGGGCGCCCCGGCGATGTGGACATGCCGATCGTCGCCGGCCTGGATTGCCGGGCCTTCGCGCTGTTCGCCGGTCTCAGCGGTCTCGTGCCGCTGGTGGGCATCGCGTCGGGCTACTGCTTTGCCGGCAACGCCGCGCTGCTGGGCTGCTGCGACGTGGTGATCGCCACCGAGGACGCGAGCATCGGCATGGGCGGCCCGGCGATGATCGAGGGCGGCGGGCTGGGTGTGCACGCCCCCCAGGACGTCGGCCCGATCGACGTTCAGCACGCAAACGGCGTGGTCGACCTGCGCGCGAGCGACGACTCACAGGCGGTGGCGCTGGCCAAGCGCTACCTGTCCTATTTCCAGAATCCCGCCCACCCCGACAGCGAGCCGGGCAAGGTCGGCGACCAGCGGCTGCTTCGCGATCTGATCCCCGAGCAGCGAAAGCGCGTCTATCAGGTGCGCAGCGTCGTGCAGGCGCTGTTCGACGAGGGCTCTGTGTTGGAGCTGCGCGACGGCTTTGGCGCGGGGATGGTCACCGCGCTGGCGCGCGTGGACGGACGCCCGCTGGGCGTAGTGGCCAACGATCCGACGCATCTGGGCGGCGCGATCGATGCTGACGGCGCGGACAAGGCCGCGCGCTTCATCGGCCTGTGCGACGCGTTTGATCTGCCTGTGCTGTTCCTGTGCGACACGCCCGGCTTCATGGTCGGCCCCGCCGCCGAGCGCACGGCCACCGTGCGCCACTTCGCGCGGATGTTCCTGGGCGGCGCCAACCTGAGCGTGCCCACAGGAACGATCGTGCTGCGCAAGGGCTATGGGCTGGGCGCCCAGGCGATGGCCGGCGGCGGCTTCAAGGCGCCGCTGTTCACCGTCGGGTGGCCGACGTCTGAGTTCGGCGGCATGGGCCTGGAGGGCGCGGTACGCCTGGGCATGCGCCGCGAGCTCGACGCGATCGAGGACGAGCAGGAGCGCGAGCGGCTCTTCGAGCAGATGGTCGCCGCCGCCTGCGAGCGCGGGCGCGGCCTGAACATGGCGGCCTACGGCGAGATCGACGACGTGATCGACCCGGCCGACTCGCGCCGCTGGATCGCCACGCTGTTCGACGAGCACAGCGGGCAGTGGTGGCGCCGGGAGGGCAAGAAGCGCCCGTTCGTGGAGGCCTGGTGAGAGACCATCTGTGAGACTGCGCACACGGGGCCGCACAGCGAACGAACGTGTCCAGCCTGACGCCGCAGTCTGTATCATCTGTCGCAGGCCGTCACCGACGATTCTCGGGATGGACCTGAGAAGACGTGCCTGACTCGCATCTGTAGTCGCGCCGGTATCCGTAGGGAACTGGACCGAAAGCCGATGAGCTCACACCACCGAACCTCGCTGCGCGCATGAGGACCGTGCGCGCCGTGGCGCAGCTGCGCTCGACGCTCGGGCCGGCGCGGCGTGAGGGCCTGACGATCGGCCTGGTGGCGACGATGGGTGCGCTGCACGAAGGCCACCTCTCGCTGATCCGTCACGCCCGCTCGCACTGCGATGTTGTGGTCGTCTCGCTGTTCGTCAACCCCGCCCAGTTCAACGAGCGCGCTGACCTGGAGCGCTATCCGCGCCGCGAGTCCGACGACGCCGCGCTCGCAGCAGCAGCGGGCGCAGATGTCCTGTTCGCGCCGGCCGTCGAGGAGGTCTACCCGACGGGGTTTTCCACGAGCGTGGAGGTGTTCGGGGTGACCGAGCGCATGGAGGGTGCATCGCGCGGGCGCGAGCACTTCCGCGGCGTGGCAACGGTGGTGACCAAGCTGCTTTGCATGGCCATGCCCGACGTGGCCTTCTTCGGCCAGAAGGATGCCCAGCAGGTGGTCGTG
>DATNLQ010000302.1:0-10967 GCA_035602785.1 Solirubrobacteraceae bacterium | reverse complement strand
GCGGTGCCGCAGGCGCGGCGCCTGGTCACGCGGCGAGGCGCGCTGCGCGTCGCCTGCGTGATGGCGGCGGCCGCGCTCGTCAACGCCTGGTATCTGCTGCCCGCGCTGGTCTACGGCCGACGCACCAACATCGTGCAGACATACGGGTTCGCGCACACGCTGCACCGCTACGACTATCTGGTGGCCGCCAGGCGCCTGTTCACCCTCTCGCGGGACACGTCCGCGGCGGCGGGACCCCCCGCCTTCTCGACCGCGCTGCCGGTCCTCGCGATCGCACTGGTGCTGGCGGGGCTGGTCGTATCGCCGACCTGCGGCCGCGCGGGCGGCTGGCGACGGGCGCTGTGGATCTTCGCCGCCGCCGCGACGGCGGTCGGCCTGGTGATGACCCATCCGGCGCTGATCCTGGCGCTGCCGTCCCCCTACGCGGTGGCGCAGTTCGGGTTTCGCCTGGAGACGTGGGTGCTCCTGAGCATCAGCGCGGCGGTCCTCGCGGTGCTGGTGCTCGCACGGGAATCGCCGCGATTGAGGCGGCCCTTCTCCTGGGCCACCGCCGTCGTGGTGATCGCGTCGGTCGTGGGTGCCGTCCAGCAGGTCGGCGAATATCCACGCTCGGCGCCGCGCTCGCCGGTGTCGGCGGACTTCAGGCACGCCTATCCGAAGGCGCCCGGCGGGGGCGAAATGATCGACTACGACGACGCCAGCCTGCCGCCGGTTCAAGCCGCCGAAGGGCCCGAGCTGGTGTTCCCCGCGGCCTCCGTCCATGACGACAGGGTGGCCGTGTCGGCGGACCTCCCGGCGGGACGGCTCGTGCGCAGCAACCTCGCCACAGGCCCCTACCTCGTCACGGTCACCGGCGCGAGCGTCGCCGGCCGCACCGCAAACGGGCACATGGTACTGCGCGTCGACGCGGCACGCACAGCGGGCGGGCAGCGGATATCGCTACGGCCGGCGGACAGCCGGCCGGTCGTCTACGGCCGGCTGATCTCGTCGTTGGCGCTGCTCCTGCTGGGGCTCGGGCTCGGGCTCCTGCTGGTGAATGAGCTGCGCGGAGCAGGCGGGCGGGCGACGTGAGCGCACATGCCACAGCACACCGCGAGCAGGTCTCGCCGCTCGCCCACCTCACACGCGGCGAGCGATGGTGGAGATGGCCGCTGCTGGCGCTGGCGGCGGTCTACCTCGCGATCGTTGCCCACTACTTCGACCACATACTCGCGAACGTGGTGATCGTCGCAGACGCCTCCTCCGCCCAGGTGATAGGCGAACTGCACTCGCATGCAGCTGCGAGCAACACCTACCTGGGCAACATGCCGTGGTACTCCACGCTCATCTTCGAGATGGCCACGGGTTGGCTGCCGGGCCATCGGCAGATCTGGGAAGCCGGCCCCTACGCATTCGGCCTGGGGGCGATCGCGCTGGCGACATGGACGACGGCGCAGGTGGTGGGTAGGCGGCTGGCATGTCTGACCGCCGTGCTCCTGGTGTGTGCCAGCCCGGCCATGCTCAGCCAGATGTTCTGGCTGAACGACCATGCGACCAGCAACTACTCGCTGGTGCTGTTGGCCGCCCTGCTGATCCTCATGCAGACGCGCGCCGACTCCCTGCGGCGAGCGACCGCCGTGGCGGTCTCACTCGGAGTCGGCGTGCTCGTGGGCGTCAACATGGCCTCTGACGACCTGCTGACCCTCGCCGGCCCCGCGTCGCTGCTGATCGCGTGCGCCGTCGCGTGGCGCCTGCATCCGAGCGAGCGGACCGCCAGGGCAGGTGCCTTCTGCGCGATCGCGGCGGCGGCCATGGTCGCGACGGCACCGCTCACCACCGCGTTGATGCACGCCGATCACATCTTCCCGGCGCCGTTCTCGATTACGTTCGCCTCGAGCGAAGCGATAGCCACGAACGTGAGAGACTGGTGGCAGTCGGTCGCGCTGCTCGGCAACGGCTCCTTCTTCGGCGAAGCCGTCACACCGGTGACGGTGCTCTCCGCGATCTGTGCCACGTTGAGCGTGTTGACGATCCTGCTGATCCCGCGCTGGACCTGGCGTCACCTGAAGGATCGCTCCATGAGCAACCACGAAGGCGGTGGAGCGCTGAGTGCCTATCTTGTCTTCTGGGCCGGCAGTGTCGTGCTCGTGTCCGCCGCCTTCATCTTCAGCTCGCTGCCCGTGGAGACGCAGACCAGCAGATATCTGACGTCCCTGCCGTTCGCCGCCGCCGCGATCGTGCCGGTGTTCGCGCGAAGGGGGACCTTGGCCAGGGCGGCGGTGATCCTCGGCACGGCCATCTTCGCGTTCACCTCCGCCCGGTCGCTGCTGACCGGCGACCTGATCTCGCAACCCACCGAAGGGCCCACGCCGCAGGTGGCCAGGGAGATCGCAACCGTCGCAGAACGCCTGGGCGCCACCGAAGGCTATGCCCAGTACTGGGACGCCGCGCCGCTCACGTGGAGTTCCGACTTCCGCATCCGGGCCTATCCGGTGTTCGCCTGCAGACGCAGCCCGATGTGTCCCGGGCCGTTGAACTTCATCGCCAGCTGGTACCAGCCGCACCCGGAGGTGCGCTCGTTCCTCGTGACCGATTCGACGCAGGAACTGTACGTGCCGCCGCGAGAACTCGGTCGGGCGTTCGCGACCTACACGTTCGGCACGGTCACCATGCGCGTCTACGACTACGACATCACCAGCGACATCCGCTGGCCTTGAGCGGTGTCCCCGGCGGGCGCGCGAACGGATGCTGGTGGATTGCGCTCGCACTGCTCGCGCGAGTGTTGCGTCCGCCGCACGGCATAATCCCGCGGCATGCCGATCCCCAAGAACGTCTCCGACGAGCTCGAACCGCTCGGCGCCACCTGAACGGCCGGCGCGCGCGTGCGGGTCGTCTCCCTGCATCCGGATGTGCTGGTGGTCACGAGCGCGCTGCTGCACCTCAACTGCGTGATCGTGCTCGGGGCGGCGGGGAGGGGTGGAGGAGCCGCCGAAGCGTCGGCGTCTGAGAGCTCGGTCGGCGGTCGTGCCGGCGCGCCGCTTGAGGCGGAGGCGTTCGTGATCGATTCGCCGGTCCTGCCCGATGAGCTCGACGCGCTGCCCGCCATGCTCGAGCAGGCAGGGTTTCCCGCTCCCAGCGGCCTGCTGGCAACGCACGGCGACTGGGACCACCTGCTGGGGCGCCTTGCATTTCCGAGCGTGGCGCTGGGGGTGGCTCAGAGCACCGCCGCGCGTCTGGTCGCCGAGCCGGGCGCTGCCCAGCGCGAGCTGCGGGCGTTCGACGAAGAGATATATGTCGAGCGACGGCATCCGCTTGCGCTCGGGTCCGTGCAGGCGCTCCCTGTGCCCGGTCGCTGTGGCATCGGCGGACACGAGCTTGAGCTTCACGCCGCCGGCGGACACACGGTCGACGGCATGGCCATCCGGATCACCTGGGCGAAGGTGCTCGTGGTCGGCGACTACCTCTCAACGGTGGAGATCCCGACGCTGACCGCGGGGGGTGACCCCGACGCGTACCTGGCGACGTTGGCGCGCCTGCGCCCGTTCGTGCAGGACGCCGAGCACGTCGTCCCGGGCCATGGGCCCGTGCTCAACCGCGACCGGGCACTTGCCGTCCTCGACGAGGACGTCGCCTATCTGCGCGCGCTGTGCGAGCTGGATGTCGATGCCGCACTGCCCGCTGGACGCGACAATAGAGCCCAACGCAGGTTGCACGCACGCAACGTTGCTCGGCAAGCGTCTTGACCAGTGCCCTGGCGCAGTTCGACTCGCGTGCTCGACCGCGCCTGTCCGTCGTGCGGTCACAGGACGCCCGTCGTCGTCAGGAGGATGTGGCCGCGATCATCCCCGCGCCGACGGTTCCGTTGCTGGACTCGTCGATCAGGATGAAGCTGCCCGTGCGGCGGTTGCTCGCGTAGGGGTCGAACACGAGAGGGACGCTCGTGCGCAGGCGCACACGGCCGATGTCGTTGAGACCGAGCTCCGTGTCCGACGCAGCCGCGGCGCGCTGCAGCGTATGCACGTCCACGGTGTCCTCGATCCGATCGACGATCGCGGTTGCGTAGCGCGAGGTCTGCTTGAGCAGGTAGCGCCCGCCCGCCCGAAGCGGCACGTCGGCCATCCAGCACACGTCGGCCTCGAGCTCGCGCGAGACCGCCGGCTCCTGCTCGGGATGGCAGATCAGCTCGCCGCGCGACACGTCCAGCTCGTCCTCCAGGCGCAGGGTCAGCGACATCGGCGCGACCGCCTCCTCCAGCTCGCCGTCGAATGTCTCGATCGCCGCGATGCGTGTCCTGCCCGCCCCGGGCAATATCGCCACCTCGTCGCCCCTGCGCAGTGCACCGCTGGCCAGCTGGCCCGCGTAGCCGCGGTAGTCGCGCTCCTCCTGCGAGCCGCTCGACGGGCGGATCACCCACTGCACCGGAAAGCGGGCTGGTCGTTCGTGCGGATGGTCATAGGCGACGTCGACCTCCTCCAGGTACTCCAGCAGCGCGGGGCCCTCATACCAGCCCATCGCCTGTGAGCGCCACACCACGTTGTCGCCGTTCAGCGCCGACATCGGCATGTAGGACGTCTCCGTCCGCCGCGGGTTCTTACCGCCGCGAAGCTTGCGCGCAAAGGCCTCGAACTCCTGCGCAAGCTCCTCGTAGCGGGCTTGGGAGTAGTCGACCAGATCCATCTTGTTGATCGCCACCAGCATGTGTGGGATGCCCAGCAGCGCGCTGATGAACGCGTGGCGCTTGGACTGCTCCAGCACGCCCCTGCGCGCGTCGATCAGTACCACCGCCACGTCTGCCGTCGACGCGCCGGTGACCATGTTGCGCGTGTACTGGCGGTGGCCCGGGCAGTCGGCGATGATGAAGCGGCGCTTGGCCGTCGCGAAGTAGCGGTAGGCCACGTCGATCGTGATGCCCTGCTCGCGCTCCGCGCGCAGGCCGTCGGTCAGCAGCGCCAGGTCCAGCGTGCCCTCGCCGCCGCGGCGCTCTGACGCTTGGGCGATGTGCGCGAGCTGGTCCTCGAACACCTGCTTGGAGTCGTACAGCAGGCGGCCGATCAGCGTGCTCTTGCCGTCATCCACCGAGCCCGCTGTGGTGAACCGCAGCAGGTCGAGGGTCACCGCTGCGCTCCTGTCAGATCACTGCGCGACCCCGCCGGCCCCCCGTGTGGGGGCCTCATAAAAGGGGGTTGTTCGCGCACTAGAAGTACCCGGCCTTCTTGCGGTCCTCCATCGCCGCCTCCGACACGCGGTCATCCGCGCGGGTCTCGCCGCGCTCGGTGATTCGCGTGGCCGCTATCTCCAGCACCACTTCCTCGAGCGTCGCCGCGCGCGACTGCACGCCGCCCGTGCAGCTCATGTCGCCTACCGTGCGGTATCGAACGGTCTCTTTGAAGATCTCCTCGCCGTCGATCAGCTCGGTTCCCTCGCGCCACGCGTACAGCATGCCGTCGCGGCGGAACACCTCGCGCTCGTGCGCGAAGTAGATCGACGGGACCTCCAGCTGCTCTGAGTCGATGTACTCCCACACGTCCAGCTCCGTCCAGTTGGACAGCGGGAACACGCGCACGTGCTCGCCCTTGTTGATGCGACCGTTGTACAGGTTCCACAGCTCCGGGCGCTGGTTCTTGGGGTCCCACTGGCCGAAGTCGTCGCGGAAGGACATGATGCGCTCCTTCGCCCGCGCGCGCTCCTCGTCGCGACGCGCGCCGCCGAACGCCGCGTCGAAGCCGTGCTCTGCGATCGCGTCCAGCAGCGTGACCGTCTGCAGCTTGTTGCGCGACGCCCGCGGACCGGTCTCCTCGACCACGCGGCCCTTGTCGATCGACTCCTGCACGCTGGCCACGATCAGCCGCTCGCCCAGCTCCGCCACGCGGCGGTCGCGGTACTCGATCACCTCAGGAAAGTTGTGGCCCGTGTCCACGTGCATCAGCGGGAACGGAAACGGCGCCGGGCGGAACGCCTTCTCGGCCAGGCGCAGCAGCACGATCGAGTCCTTGCCGCCGCTGAACAGCAGCACCGGGCGCTCGAATTCCGCGGCCACCTCGCGCATCACGTGGATCGCCTCCGACTCCAGCGCGCGCAGGTGCGACAGCTGTGGGCGGGTCGCCACCGACATGGCTACTCGATCACCTCTATGTGCAAACCGCACTCGGTCTTGTCGGTGCCTGCCCAGCGGCCCTCGCGTCCGTGGCCCGGCTGGGTGCACGGGGCGCAGCCGATCGACTCATAGCCCTGGTCGTGCAGCGAGTTGTAGGGCAGGTCGCGCTCGTGGATGCGCCGCCACAGGTCCTTGTCGCTCCAGTGCGCCAGCGGGTTGTACTTCCACAGGTCGCGCCGCTCGTCGCGCTCGATCAGCTGGGTGTTCGCCCTTGTGGGGCCCTGCTCGCGGCGGATGCCCGTGATCCATCCCTGTGCTCCTTGCAGGGCGCTCTCCAGCGCCGCCACCTTGGCCGCCGAGCAGCAGTGCTCGGGTCCGCTCCACGGATTGTCCGGGTTGCTCGCATCCTGCACCTCGATCTGCACGTCGAAGCGCTCCTCGAACGCGCGCCACGTCGCAAGCGTCTCTGGGAACAGCACGCCGGTGTCGATCGTCACGATGCGCACCGCCTTGCCGGGGGCGGTGGGGGTCATCTCCTCATTGAGGCGCAGCAGCTCGTCCAGCAGCACCGACTCCTCCTTCTGGAACGAGCACAGCAGGACAGCCTGCTCGCCGTGGCGCGCGGCCTCGCGCAGCGTGTGCGTCAGGCTGAGAGCCGGGTCAAGCCCCGGTGTCGATGTCGCCATGTCACGCTCCATTGTCCGCTCTAGTGGTGCCATCTCGTCTCGCCATGTCCTCTCTTATCGGTTGTCGCAACCCTCGTCGCGATCCGTGCTTGCGATCCGTCGCCTCTCATTTCGCCTCTATACAGCGCACTCGCCCTCGCCGCGAATCACCTGGAACGGAGCGCTGCGGTTCCAGTCGATGAACTCGTTCATCGTCTCCAGCCCGAAGTCCACGGGCAGCGACAGGTCCTTGACCAGGCCCTCGAGCTCGCCCGTTCCCACGCGCTCCACGAAGTCGTTCCATGCCTCGCCGTCCTGGCGGGTGCTCTCGTAGTGGCCAATCCAGCGCTCGATCGCATCCGGGACCCGCTTGGCCGGCAGGCGCAGCTTCAGGCGCGTACCGAACTTAACGTCGCCGCCTTCGAACACGCCTCCCACGTGGGGGATGTAGGCGGGGATCGTGTGCTCGCCCACTTTGATCGACGCGCCCGTGAAGCCGATGCTGCCCACATGGTGCTGGCCACAGCCGTTGGGGCAGCCGCTGATCTTGACGTTCAAGGCGCGCGTGATCTCGTCGCTGATGTCCATCGCTTCGATGCGCTCTTGAACCGCCTGGTTGAGGCCCATCGAGCTGGTGATCCCGAGCTTGCACGAGTCGGTGCCCGGGCACGAGACCACGTCGTTGATCTCGCGCGATCCCGCATCGCCGAGGCCCAGCGCCGACAGCGCCCGCCATACGTCATACACGGTCTCCTCGCGCACCCAGCGCAGCACGAAGTTCTGCTGCACGGTCGTGCGGGCGTAGCCGCCCGCATACTGGCGCATGATCGCCGCAAGGCCCCTGAACTGCTCGGGCTCCAGGTCTCCGCGGGTGACCTTGGCCTCGACCGTCACGAAGCCCTCCTGCTTCTGCTCGCGCACGTTGGCGGCGCGGAAGCGCTCGAACTCGGACGCGTCGCCGTTGGGGCTGCCGTAGCTCTGCGGTGGCGCGGGCGCGCTCTCGCGCTCGTCGTCGACGAACAGGCGATGCTCGACCGAGAAGTCCCGTTCGCCCACCCAGTCGCCCTTGAGCTCCTCCTCGACCTGGCTGCGCAGCTCATCGATGCCGTACTTGTCCACGAACACCTTGATGCGCGCACGCGCGCGGTTGACGCGCAACCACTCCTGGCGGTCGAAGATCCTGAACACCGCCTCTGCGATCTTCAGATACTCGCCGTTGTCGAGCTCGGCGAACTCGTACAGCACGGGCGCGACCCGCGGCATGATCGAGGTGCCGCCGCCGACCAGGATCTGCACGCCGCGCACCTGAGTGGGTGGGGTCCCATCCCCGGGATCATCAGACTCCTTGACCCGCGCGCGGAAGGCGATGTCGTGGATTTCTGAGATCGCGCGGCCCTGCGCGCTCGCGTCGAACGCCGTCTTGATCTTGCGCGGCATCGCCTGGGTGGTCGGGTGGCGCACGAAGTAGCGCACGTACGCACCCGCGTAGGGGGTCAGGTCGAACAGCTCGTCATTGGCCACGCCCGCCCACGGATCGCCGGTCACGTTTCTGACCGTGTTGCCGCAGCCCTCGCGGCTGGACAGCCCCGCCTCGCCCAGCTCGCGGATCGCCTTCTCGGCGTCGGGCAGCGGGATGTGGTGCATCTGGATGTTCTGGCGCGTTGTTATGTGCCCCTTGTTCAGCGGCACGTACTTCTCGACCACGTCGGCGAACTTCTCCATCTGCTCGGGCGTCACGCCGCCGAAGGGAAGCTTCACGCGGATCATCTGCACGTCGGGCTGGCGCTGGCCGTAGACGCCCTGCTTGAGGCGGAACTTGATGAACTCGTCTTCGGGGGTGTCGCCCGCGAGGAACTTGCCCGCCTCGGTCTTGAAGTCGTCGTACTCCCGTTGCAGGATCGGGATCACGTGCCCGGGCACGTTCTGCAGGACCTCCGGGTCCTCCAGCGTGCCGCGTCCTGTCGTCGGGATCGAAACTGGCTCCATATTGGTGCTAAAGCCTAGCGGCTTTTAGGTGTTTATCCAGGGGTCCGGAAGATCGTGCCGTTTCGCACGATCTAGTCCTTCCTGAACGGCGGCCTGGCGCCACGGGTCGGCAGCGGTCGTCGCCGGGGCACCTGCCGCAGGCGCAGTCGCGCGCATGAAGCGCTCCAGCGCTGCGACGATCGCGGCTGTCTCTTCGAGCGAAGGCGAGTGCCAAGTGGGAGACAGCGCAAGCGGTTTCACGTGGACGTTTTCGTCGTGCTGGTGCGCATGGCAGCCATTGAGCGCCCAGGCCACGCGCGGGCCGGGCTGCGCCAATTTAACATGGCGCGCCCTCCGAGCAGCCCAAACGACGCGTCCGACTCCCATGGCGATCAAGGCAGACGCCACACCGCAGCCAACACGATCGCCGGCGCTCGAGGTCTCGTGTCGCTCCAGCGGTCAGATGCGCGCGGCGACGATCGGACTGGTCGGCGCGACCGTTCTCGCCACGTGGGTCCTCTCGGGCGTCTCATTCGGCGACGCGGCAAGGTTCATCGCCTTCGAAGGTGTGTTTGTGCTCCTCCCGGGTGCGATGGTGTTTGCCCTTGTGAGCCGCTCGTCACAGGGGTGGCTGCGTACCATCGCGATCGGCTGGCCGTTGGGGTGTGCGCTCGAGATCGGTGCGTTCGCCCTCACGGCCGCGCTTGGCGAGCGAAGCTTCTTTGCGCTCCTGCCTGTGGTCGCTCTGGCGACGATCGGACCGGTGCTGGCGTACAGGCGCATGCGTGCGCCGTCACAACGGCTGGCGCCCAGCTCCCCGGAGCTGCGCGGCTACGTCGCGCACCGAGATCGCAGTCTTCCGTTGTTTATCGCGGGGGTCGCGCTGAGTCTCGCCCTGATCGTGCTCGCGGTCAGGTTCTTCGCTCCCTATCCCCTGCCGGGACACGCCCGCAGCGTGGCCTATCTGCCCGACAACGTGTACGACATCTCGCTATCGGCCGAGGCCCTCCATCACTGGCCGATCACGCAGTCGTACGTTGCGGGCCAGCCGCTGCGCTTCTACACAGGGCTGTTCATCCACGTTGCTGCCATCAGTCAGGTGACAGGCATCGCGCCTGCGACGGTCATCCTCAGGCTGCTGCCCGCGACGATCGTCGTCATCGTCGCGCTGCAGCTGTGGCTGCTCTGTCGCGACTTCCGGGATTCGCGCTGGGTCGGCCCGACCGCGATCGTGCTGTTCTTCCTGTTGGGCGAACTCGGTCTCGACGCCACGCGCTTCGGATCGTTCGGCGTGAGCTTCTTCAACGTGTTGACCGAAGCGCCGACCAACGCGCTCGCTGTTCCCTTGCTGTTGGCCATGCTCGCAATCGTGCAACGCGAGCTTCCGGCCCGCGGCGCGATCCACCATCCGGGGCTCGGGCCGCCCGTGCGCTCCACGCGCAGGGGATCCCTTGGCCCGCTCCTCGCCTTCGCCGTCCTCGCGCTCGGCGCCGGCGCGGTCAAGACGGAGGCTGTCGCCGACCTCCTCGGAGGCATCGTCCTGTTCTGGCTGACGGGTCGCTTTCTTGCCAGGAGGGCGCTCCCTCGCCTGCCGCTCGCATACGGCGCCGTATCGCTGATCAGCATCGGCATCATCTACCGCACGATGCTCGCGGGAGGCGTCTCCTCGCTTCGCATCCAGCCGTTCTCGTTCGTTCCCTACACCGTCTTCGCCCCCCTCTTTCCGGCGCACTCGATCCTCCGGTTCGTCCTGCTCGCGTGCGCGGGGACCCTGGCGTGCGCGCTGCTCATCGTGCCGCTGCTGGGGGCTCTGTGGCTGCTGCGCGAACGCGACCAGAACATGCCGTTCGCGGTGTTTTGCAGCGCGGTGTTCGTGGTCTCCACCGCCGCGTACCTGATATTGGCGGCGCCGCGCGACAGCGGGCTGGACTTCATGCTCTACGGCTATGTCGCGATGGTGCCCGTGGCCGCTTTGGGCCTGACGCGCCTATGGGCAAGCGCGCCTGCAGCCGCTCGCAGGGCGATCATCCAAGCCTGCCTTGCCGTCCTCGTTCTCGGCCTGGCAATTGCCGGATCGAGCGAGCTCCTGACCGGAGCCAAAGTGCTCACGAGGGCTGCGCTGATTCCCGCGACCGAAGCGCTGCTGGGTTCCAAGCGGCTCGCATGGGGCGTCTGGTATGTCGTTGCCTATGCGCTCGTCGTAGGAGCGATAGTCCTGGCCAGCCTCAAGCTCGAGCGGCATTTCACGCCGGTCGTCCGTTCAC
>DATNLQ010000258.1:0-17109 GCA_035602785.1 Solirubrobacteraceae bacterium | reverse complement strand
GCGGTAACGGGCAGCTCAAAGAACCGGCGGGGATCGCGGTATCGGGCAAAGACGTTTACGTCGCGGATCGCGGCAACAGCCGAATAGAGGAGTTCCAGTTCACCGAAAAAGAAGAAAAAACCACAGGAGAATACATCGGTCAGTTCGGCGTAAAAGGCAGTGGTAACGGGGAATTCAAAGAACCACAAGACGTCGCGCTCGACAAAGAAGGCCACGTATGGGTCGCCGACGCCGGCAACAACCGCCTACAAGAGCTCAAGTTCACCGAAAAAGAAGGCAAAACCACAGGCGAATACATAGCGCAGTTCTCTAAAGTGACGGAAACACCTGTGTTGATGAAAAGCCCTGATGGTGTTGCGTTTGATTCCTCGGGGGATGTGTGGGTAGCTGACACGGGGAATGATCGTGTGGATGAGTTGTCTTCGACTGGCGCGTACATCACTCGGTTTGGGAGCGAAGGTACTGGCAATGGTCAGTTCAAGGAACCGCGTGGTATCGCGGTCTATGGGGAAGACGTGTGGGTTGCGGACACTGGGAACAATCGTGTGCAGGAGTTCACGACGAAAGGCGTATTCGTCAGGTCGTTTGGCGGTGAAGGGACTGAAGAAGGGAAGTTCAAGAAACCTGTAGCTGTCGCGATCGAAACAGTTGGGAAGGAAGTGTGGGTTGCGGATACCGGGAACAGTCGTATCCAGCGGTTCTCCTCAGAAGGCAAATTTATTAGCGAGAAGACTGTAGAAGGCAAACCGGAAGGGATCACTGTCGCGAAAGAACGTGTGTGGGTGACGGCTGGCAGCGATATCTGGGAGTATAAGTGGAACGGCGAAAAACTCTATGGGGACTTCGGTGGAGCGGGGAGCGGTAACGGGCAGCTCAAAGAACCGGCGGGGATCGCGGTATCGGGCAAAGACGTTTACGTCGCGGATCGCGGCAACAGCCGAATAGAGGAGTTCCAGTTCACCGAAAAAGAAGAAAAAACCACAGGGGCATACGTGGGCCAGTTCGGTACGAACGGCAGTGGTAACGGGGAATTCAAAGAACCACAAGACGTCGCGCTCGACAAAGAAGGCCACGTATGGGTCGCCGACGCCGGCAACAACCGCCTACAAGAGTTCAAGCCGATTGCCGCTGGTCTGCACGCTACACAGACGATCTACTACACCACTAGCGCTTACTCGCAGTCAAATTGTGGGGAACACCCTGAATGGGCGAACCTCCCATGTCAGACCCAGCCCGCGAAACAACCGGAAACGAGCGGGGTGCCGAACCTCCCCGTCACGACCGTCACGTACAACGTCTGGGATGAGCCGGAAAAAACGACCGAAACCGTCGAAAAAGGAACCGAAAAAACAACCCGCACAAAGACCGCGACCTACGAACCCTCTGGGCGTCTTGAAAAGAGCGCGGTCAGTTCCACTGTCGGCACCGCGCAACCGACCGTCACTTACAAGTACAACACAGCACTCGGTGCCCTGGAAGAACAAAGCAACGAAGGCAAAACTAAACCGATCGTCAGCCACTACAACACTCTCGGACAGCTCACCAGTTACACCGACGCGACCGAAAGCACGACGACCTACGAATACGACGTCGACGGGCGCATCACGAAAACAAATGATGGAAAAGGCATCGAAACCTACACGTATAGCGCCACGACGGGCCTGCCAACGGAACTTCTCAACGAATACGGTACTACTAAACTGACGTTCACCGGTACGTATGACGCGGAAGGGAACATGCTGACCGAGGGCTACCCCAACGGCATGACCGCGACCTACACTTACAACCAGACCAGCAAGCCCACCGCCCTCGTATACAAAAAGACGAGTAACTGCACAGAAGAAGAAAAAGAAAGATGCAAGTGGTTCACAGATACGATCGTCCCCTCCATTCATGGCCAGTGGCTGGAACAGACCAGCACCCTCTCTCACCAGGCCTACACCTATGATGCCGCGGGACGACTGACGCAGGTGCAGAACACCCCCACCACCAACAAAGAATGCACGACGAGAGTCTACGCCTACGAAGAAGACACGAACCGCACAAGCCTCACTACCCGCGCACCCGGCAGCGAAGGGAAATGCGCGACCGAAGGGGGCACAGTCGAAAAACACACCTACGACACCGCCGACCGCCTCACGGACTCGGGCGTCAGCTACAACACCTTCGGCGATATCACCACGCTGCCCGCGGCCGACGCCGGCGGCAAAGAAGCCTCAGAAGGACTGACCAGCGAATACTACGTCGACAATCAGCTCGCCAGCCAGAAACAAGGCGAACAGACTATCGGCTACAGCCTCGATCCCGCTGATAGAACGATCGAAACAGTCGCCACCGGCAAACGCGCCGAAACCATCACCAACCACTACGCCGGACCCAGCAATACACCCGCGTGGACCAGCAACGTCTCCGGGGAAACCACGCGCGAGATCCCCGGCCTCGGTGGTAACCTCACAGCTACCCAAAGCAACTTCGCGGAACCAGTGATGCAGCTCACGAACCTCCACGGCGACATAATCGCGACAGCCTACGCATCGGAAACCGCAACAGGTCTAGCGTCCCAGACGGACACCAGCGAGTACGGTGTGCCCACGACCAGCCTCCCGCCCAAGTACTCGTGGCTCGGATCGCTCGATATCCCAACCGAACTGCCCAGCGGCGCCCTCGACATGGGCGCCCGCTCATACGTACCGCAGCTCGGGCGCTTCCTGCAACCCGACCCGATCTCCGGCGGCTCTGCCAACGCCTACTCCTACACCTTCGGCGACCCCGTCAACACGTCCGATCCCAGCGGTGAGTCCAGCACGCCATCGTCATGGTCGATCGCGACTTCCGCCGAACAAGCCACACACTCGGCAGAAGTCCGAGCCGCCGAAGAAGCAGCCGCGGCCAGAATGGCAGCAGAAGAAGCCGCACAAGAGGCGGCTTGGGCAGCATTCTGGGCGGCCGGCCCGCAGTGGGGTGGGGAAAGCTCAGCGTGGGGAGGCGAAGAAGAATGGGGCGAAGAAGAATGGGGCGAAGAAGAAGGGGGCGAAGAAGAAGCTGCTTTCCATCCCAACCGGGGAGGCCAAGGGGCACCGCTTCTTGACGAAGGCTTGTACTTCCAGCCTGAGGGAGAAGTGGAGTCTCTCGCAGCACCTCACACGCAGGAAGGAGCAACGAGCGAAGTAATCAGTAAGGCAATGCGGTTGTGTCGGTCGGTAGGAGTTAATACGCGTACTGCATGTGCCCGGTTCATCAACTACGTCCTCAGAATGTCGAGGCGAAAAATGAAAAAACTGGGAGGTGTCCTTATGGCAGGAGGCGATATAGCCGAGGAGCTTCCTATACCAAACGCAGTCTTGAACCTTCTTGCAAAAGCGGGTGGAGCGTACCTTCGAGGGTTGGGTCAGGCAATGTTGAATGCAACGCAAATGTCCGGCGCCGGTGGCTGCTTCCTCTCATTTCATACATTCAAGGTACCCATTATCGGAGATACGGGAGTTCCGGACGGGATGTATGCAGCGGGATGCCACTAAATCTCTTTGGCATACAGATTTCCAGATGGTCCCAGTCAGCCGAGTCGGCGTTCTCTAAGGGAATGGAGCTCGTCAGAACAGATTGCCTTGACGAGGAGATCCGCGACGCGATCAGAGACGTCGCTGATGGTAAGCGGTCTGCCATAGAGGAAGCACTTAGGCACGTCGAAGATATGCGCCGTGAGCCGCAGTCTTATGTGACCGACCGAGCTCTTCGTGTCTTCGCTGCCGCTGCCGAAAATGGTCCAGTTGCGCCCGTTGATTGTGCGCACGCCGAGCTCTATGAGCGCGAGATGCGGTTGGAGAAACTTCCGCGACATGTCGCCATCGCAGAGCTGTGCGAGCTGAGTCCGGCAGTTAGGCGGTACTGTGCCAACATCCTTCTGAAGAGAAACCATTACGAGAAAGCTGGTTGGATAAGGATCATGCTGATCGAGCGGAACATGGAAAAGGAAGTGGACGCCTTGGTGGGGCCTGCGTCCAGGGCGTCCGAGCCGTTGCTGCGATCGCCGATTGTCAATGGCATCGTGATGTCATGGATACGCGATACGACCGGGCTTGCGAAGGCGATGAAGCGATCTATGCGCAACGCGGCATATGCGAACGTACTGTGATAAATCGTCGTAGGGCGATCGGCCGACGCGATCAGACAAAGAGAGCGAGGAGCGCAATCTTTTATGGAGAGACTGTCGCTCTCGTAATCGCACTGGTCGTCGCTCTTCCGACCTCGCGAGCGCTTGCTGCAAACGATATCGCCGCGACTCGCACGCTTGTCGCAGCGCAGTACCAGCTCACCAGCTTGATGGTCATCAATCTTTCGAGTGGATTGGCCAGTGAGGGTGTGTTTGTCAAACACGTGCAGCGCGAATGCCCAGATACTGGGGCAGAAGCACCGCCATCGGCATCAATCGAGGCGCAGAAGCTAGTGGAGGAGATGGGAGGCGCGTTGCTGGTCACGCTACTGCACAACGATCGGCACGCGATTCACCACTTCGCGCGTTTGATCGCTCCCCTACATTGGAGTGCCAGCACGCTCACCAATATGCTCCACGCAGAAGCTGTCAAGCTTGAACAGTTCAGTGGGCTTGCCGCCCCCGATCTATGCGCCGATATGCGTGCATGGGCGGCGAGTCAATTCGAGGTTGCGCCTGCGCGGACGCTCGAGTTTGATCAACAGGTGACGGCAAGTGAAAGCGCCCGAGGGCAGTCTGATCTAAAGATGGTTCAGCCATACGAGGATTCAAGGACGAACGCACTAGCTCGACGTGTCAACGCACTCCGAAGGCGATTTGAGCTACGTGAGACCAAACGCGGACTCCGAGCTCTTTTTGCGCTGGTCAGAGCGGTGTTTGGTAACAAATGCATGCCGGGAAAGCTTTGCCTTCCGTTTCAAGCCTTGACGCCGAGCGACTTTGAACATGGCCAGATTTAGCGATTCGAACACTGTTGCAGTGGCAGAGACAAGAAGTATAGATATGAATGCGCCGCCTATGATCGGTTCCTGTATCATTGCGTACTCTGATTGCTCCGGGACGTGGTGAGCATCGTTAGCAATCGCGCGCTGCCTGCGGCATTCGTAGCAGGCGCAGTAGGCGGCAGCATGGCCACAGGCGCAGTCCTCGTGGCGATGGCTACGACTGGATTGCTCGGCTCGGCGAGGAGCGTGGTCACGGTGCAGGAGTCGCCGATCGTTGCGGCAGGTAGTCGTGGTGGCTCACGCGGGCTCACGGCAGAGCAGGTCTATCAGCGAGACGCTGCCGGTGTCGTGTCCGTGAGCGCCAGTGGCGTAAGCGAAGGCCCGTCTGTCGCTGAAGTTCTCAAAGGCGAAGAAACGCAGCGTGGTATCTCCACGGGGTCCGGCATAGAGGTTGATGGAGACGGTGCAATCCTCACGGCGTGGCATGTTGTCGCGAACGCGAGCACGGTCACGATCGGCCTGGAGCATGGCGTGAGGATCGCAGCGGAAGTGGCTGGCAAGGATCCATCAAACGATCTTGCTGTTCTGCGCATACCGACACGCGGAATCACGCTACACCCTCTTCCTCTTGGGAATTCGGGAAGTGCGCAGGTCGGTGAACCCGTGATTGCGATCGGCGATCCGTTCGGCCTTGAACGCACGCTCACCGCAGGTGTCGTCTCGGCGCTCAAGCGCGCGATCACCTCACCAAGCGGCGTCACGATTAGCGGAGTGCTACAGACGGATGCGCCGATTAACCCCGGCAACTCGGGCGGCCCGCTGCTCAATGCGGCTGGCGAAGTGATCGGCGTCAACTCCGAGATCGAGACGAGCGGTGCGGGCGGGGGCAGCGTCGGGATCGCGTTCGCGATCCCCATTGATACGGCAAAGCCACTGATACGAGCAGGCGTCCGGTGAGACGGGTCGTGATAGCTTTCCGATGCGCATGGTGTGCGATGGTCACCATGATTCTGTCTATTGCAATATGGGATCTGCTGACATAATTGTGATCTGAGGTGATATCGCTGCCTACATCTTGCGGTTACTCACCGCGGCTAGCTTCAGCGCGACCGCTAATCACTTGCCTGACACTCCCTCGTGCTCGGCGACGCGTTCAGCAAGCGGGCGAATCGCTTGGGAAAGCACGGGCCGTCGACCACGCTTGGCGTGCTATATGATGTCGAGCGTGGGCAAGAGGGGATTTAGGGTCGGCTGGCTCGTCGCGCTCAGTGCGGTGGGGTGGGCTGCGCTGGTGTCCGGCGGCTCAGCATCGGGGTCTACGGCTAACCCATCGTCGTGGTCGATCTGCACTAGTGCCAGCCAAGCCGCTCTGAGCGCTCTGGAAGCAAACCTCAGTCCCTCCAACGGGGCGACCGTGCAAGCGGGCACACCCGTGACCTTCTCTGGTAGCTCCGAGGCGCCGGTGACGTTCGCCATCGCGTCCTCGGCCGCGCTGCTTTCCAGTCCGGACATCGACAGCGGTTTTGGGACTACCCAGGCGGAATTGTTTTCGTCCGGCCCGCCGCCCTCCTATACGTACACGTTCACCTCGACCAAGGCGACCGCCACCCCCGCGACCGACTACTGGGACGCATCCTTTTCAGATGCCACCCTCGCTGAATGCGCGGGCCAATCGCCGATCATCTACACGACACCTGTACGCACGCTGACGGTGCTGCCGCCGACCACAGAAGGAGCAGCGGCCGATAAGCCCACCACAGAAGAGGTGGCGGGTAAATCGACCACTGAAGGAATGGTGAGTAATAATAAACGAGAAGAAGTCACAACCACTGGCAGCCTGTCGCTTGACGGGTCTACCGTCACCGTTCAGAGCAGTGGCGGTGTAGCGGTCAAGCTTGCCTGCACGGGTGCCGCCACATGCGCCGGCAATCTGACCCTGACGGCCAATGGCACAAGAGGTGACGCGTCTCGGAGGGGTAAGAAGGCATCGAGCACCATGACGACCATCGGGAACGCGAGGTTCTCGATCTCAGCCGGTAAGATTGCGATGGTCAAGCTCGCCCTCAATGCGACCGGGAGTGCGTTGCTCAAAGAGGGTCACGGGCGACTGAGCACCAATCTGACGATCCTCGAGTCCTCCCGCGCCCAGACGCACACCGAGACCGTCGACCTCGTGGGACAGAAGGCGGCCACGGCGAAGAAGCCCGCGAGATAGCCAGGCCTGGATACTGCCGTGGCCCATCCACTACTGAGGGGTTGCGCGAATCGACGTGGCTGACCATGATGGTCCCGAAGGTGTGGCGCAGGTCGTGTAGGCGCACTCGCGGCAGGTCGGCCTGCTTCCAGGGCCGAGCTTCCGTCACCGGCTTGGCTTGATAGCCACGCGACGTTCGGCGGCAGGCTTGGACTTCTTCGAGTGGAAGGCGGCGGAGAGCAGACGGGCGTCGTCAGCGCGGCTCTTGTGGTGCAGGTAGCGCATCGTGGTTTTGATGTCGGCATGTCCCATCCACGCCTGCACCTGCACGATGCTGGCGACGTTGATGGCCAGTGAGCCGAATGTATGCCGCAGATCATGGAAGCGCAGACGGCGCAGGCCGGAGGCATCGAGCGTCGAGAGATAGCGCCGACGCAGCGCGGAGCCGTCGAGGGGGGTGCCGCCACGACTCACGAAAACGTGATCGCCCCTGGCGGTGTGGTGCCCGCGTGTCTTCAGCTCCTTCAGCGCGTGAGCGACCTTGTCCACCATCGGCACGGTGCGCGACTTGCGTGACTTCGGCTTGCCCTTCGTTTTGGCGCTGTAGCCTTCGAAGACGCGGATCGAGGACTGCTCGAAGTCGACGTCTTCCCAGCGCAGCGCGAGTAGCTCGCCGCGGCGCAGGCCGCTGAGTGCCGCTGTGAGGTAAATCGCGGCGTCCTGGCGGTCCTCGGCGGCTCGTAGGGCGCGCTCAGCGGGGCTGACAGCCGGACGTCCGGGCTTGCGCCGCACGCCGGCTGTCGTGGCTGCGACGAGCTTGTCGATCTCCTCGGGGGAGTAGAAGTCGAAGCGTGCTGCGTCGTAGGACTCGCGCAGCCGCTTGACCTTCGCGGCGGGATTGGCGATCAGGCCGTGGTGATCGACGGCGTGCTCAAAGATGCTGTGTAGCTGGGTGACGATCTTGTTCACGGTTCGTCGGCTGCGGAGTTCATCATCGGCCAGGGAGCTGCGCCAGCGCTCGATCTGCTCGACTGTGATCGTCTCGATGCGCTTGAAGGCGAACTCAGGTAGTAGATGAGCGTCGAGTACTGAGCGGTAATCTGCCTGGGTGCTCGCTGACCAGTCGCGCTCGAAGCGTCCGCGCTCGAACCACTCCTCAGCGACATCCGCAAACATGACGCCCGTGCGCTCCTGGCGTAGCTGCCCGCGCCGCGCATCGACGAGGAGCGCGTCGAGCAGCTCCTGCGCCTCGCGCTCGCGCAGGAAGCCCGGGGATGGTGGACCCTTGCCGGTCCACGCCGGTCCCAGGCGCTTCTCGTGCTGTCCGTTCTGGTCGCGCCACTTGGCACACCAGGTGTTGCGACGCCTGCCCTCGTACAGCCACACATGGCCGCTGATCGAAGCGTGCGGATCGAGCGTTGCAGATGCCATGACGACTCCTTCCGTGAGGACGGTCCGAGATGGGACGGACTGGCAAACCGTAGCGCGCCGAGCGGACGTAAATTTCCTCCCGAAGTTCCTCCCCAAACAGTCTTGTCCAACTCGACCTACCACGGCAAATCGGCTTGGAGACAGGGCATCAGCGGCATAAACGCGCTGGTGTTACCTATCTTCTAATCCGAGGGTCGCTGGTTCGAATCCAGCCCGGGGCACTGATGTTCGTAGCCACCGCGCTGCTGTACCCGTGCGTGCTCGCGGCGCTGTGTCTCGGCGCGGGGCTGCTCGTGGATCGCGCCAGCGGGCGCTTTTTGCCCGCGCCGCTTTTGCCGTGCGTGGGAGCGGCAGCGCTCATCGCGCTGTCGCAACAGAGCACCTATGTCTCTGCCGTGGCGCCCGCCACCCCGTATCTGATGGTTGCCGTTGCGCTGGCGGGGTTCGTGCTGGCGTGGGGGAGGGTGCGCACGCTCGCCTTGCGCACCCGTCGGCATCCGTGGCTGCCGGCGGCGGGCCTGCTCGCCTATCTGATCGCGCTCGCACCCGTGCTGGGTGCGGGGCGGCCGAGCTTCTCCTCCTACATGACGCTGGCTGACTCGGCGGTGCACATGCTGGGCGCGGACTACCTGCTGCGCCACGGTCAGGACTATGCGCACCTGGACCTGCGCAACTCCTACGGCCAGTTCGTCCACAACTACTACAGCTACAGCTATCCGTCGGGTGCTGACACGCTGCTGGGCGGCAGTGCGTTCCTGCTGGGGCTGCCGCTGATCTGGGCCTTCCAGCCGTTCTGCGCGTTCATCCTGGCCACCGCGGCCGGTCCCGCCTGGTGGATCGCGCGGCGGGTCGGGCTGGAGCGGGCGCTGGCGGCGCTGGCGGCGCTGACCGCGGTGGTGCCCGCCCTGGTGTACGCGTACGCGCTGTTCGGCTCGATCAAGGAACTGACCGCGTTGTCGATGATCCTCACGCTCGGCTGCCTGGCGGTCGGTCACCGCAGCTGGCTGGCCCGCGGCCGCGCGCGCGCGCTCCCGTTCGTGCTCGTGCTCGCCGCGGGCGTGTCCTCGCTGGGCATCGCGTTCGGGGCGTGGGCGCTGGTTCCCGTGCTCGTGCTCGCCGTCGTGCTGGTCGGCCGCCGGCGCGCGGGCACGATCTCCGCGCGGGGCGTGCTCGCGCTGGTCGGCGCGGGAGCGTTCGTGCTGCTGATCGCGGCCTGGCCGACCTGGACGCACACATCTGCGGCTGTGACGATCGCGACCGACATCGCCAACACGGGCAACGGGGGCAACCTGCGCGTCCCCCTGCGCGCCAGCCAGGTGCTGGGGGTGTGGCTTGGGGGCAGCTACAAGCTCGCGCCCACCGGCGCGAACCTGGCGCTGACCGATGCGCTGATCGCCATCACGCTGCTCGCGGCCATCCTCGGCGCGGTCCATCTGCTGCGCAGGCGGGCCTGGGCGCTGGCGGGCTGGCTTGCGTTGATGCTTGTGGCCTGGCTGGTGGTCACGCGCCTGGTGACCACGTGGGCGAACGCCAAGACGCTCGTGCTCACCTCGCCCGCGGTTCTGCTGCTCGCGTGGACGGGGGTGGCAGGCCTCAAAGGGTTGCCGGGGCGGGCGCGCACAGCGCGGCGGTCGTGGCCCATCGCCCAGGTCTTCGCGGTGCTGCTCGCGCTGGCCATCGCGGGCGGCGTGCTCGCGTCGGACGCCATGCAGTACCACACCTCAGATCTCGCGCCGACCGCCCGCTATGAGGAGCTCGCGTCGATCGACTCCCGCTACGCGGGCAGGGGCCCGACCCTGTTCACCGACTTCGACGAATACGCCCTGTATGAGCTGCGCGACCTGGACGTGGGCGGTCCTGACTTCGCCTACCCGCCACCGGCGCTGGCTGCCAGCGCGGGCGGCTACGGCGAGCCGGTGGCGCTGGATCGCGCTTCGCCCAGTGCTTTGGGGGCCTACCCGCTGATCGTCACGCGCCGCAATCCCGCCGCGAGTCGTCCGCCGGGCGCCTATGAGCTGCTGTGGCAGGGCTCCTACTACCAGGTGTGGGGCCGGCGCCCCGGGGCGCCGGCCGCAAGCGTGCACGTCGCGCTGTCGGGCTCGCCCGCGCGACAGTGCGCGCGCATCGCGGCTGTGGTCCGCGGTATTGCCCCTGACGGCGAGCGGCTCGTGGCCGCCCAGGCGCCCGTGCTGGTCAGGATCTCCCTGGCGCACGCCGCGCATCCGCGCCGGTGGGGACACGAGCGCGAGGGCCTGGTGATGAGCACGCCGGGACGCCTGGATGCGGCCTTTGCGCTGCCCACGTCGGGGCGGTGGGAAGTGTGGGTACAGGGCCAGATCATGCCCGCGGTCAAGCTGAGCGTCGACGGCCGCCAGATCGGGTCGATCGCAGGACAGCTGGACGGCAACTCGCTGGTGCCCAACACCGCGCCGCCGGTCGCTGTACGGCTCGCTGCGGGCGTCCACCGCATCTCGGTCACGCGCAGCGGCGGCTTCAGCCTGGCCCCGGGAGACGGCGGCGCGTCTGTCCTGGACGCCATCTTCCTGACGCCCGCCGGCACAGACCCGCGAGGCCCGCTGCGCGAAGTGGCGCCCGCCGACTGGCCCAGCCTGTGCGGACACAGCTACCAGTGGATCGAGGGCACGCGCGAGTGACACCCGCGCAAGCATTAGTGTGCTGGCGCGAGAGCCTGCGTGCGAGGGCGTCGGCACACGAACGTACGCTCTGCGCACTTGAGCACGCGCGTGAAGCCCTTGGTGACCGACCAGATCCTGCTCGGCGAGAACCTGGAGTTGCTGGGGGCGTTCGCCGACGAGTCGTTCCAGCTGGTGTACGTGGACCCGCCGTTCAACACCGGCAAGGTCCAGGCGCGCAGGACGCTTGCGGCCGTCCGCGACAGCGAGGGCGAGCGCACGGGATTCCAGGGTCGCCGCTACAGCACGCGACTGCTGTCGCAGTCCAGCTACCGCGACAGCTTCGACGACTACCTCGCGTTCCTGACGCCGAGGCTGGAGCACGCCCACAGGCTGCTGGCGCGCGAGGGCACGCTGTACTTCCACATCGACTACCGCGAGGCCCACCACTGCAAGCTGCTGCTCGACGAGATCTTCGGCCGGCGATGCTTCCTCAACGAGATCATCTGGGCCTATGACTACGGCGCGCGCACCAGGCGCCGCTGGCCGGCCAAGCACGACACGATCCTGGTATACGTCAAGGATCCGTCCGCCTATCACTTCGATGCGGACGCGGTGGACCGCGAGCCGTACATGGCCCCGGGCCTGGTGACTCCCGAGAAGGCGGCCCGCGGCAAGCTGCCGACGGACGTGTGGTGGCACACGATCGTGCCGACCAACGGCCACGAGAAGACGGGCTACCCCACGCAGAAGCCTGAGGGCATCGTGCGGCGCATGGTCAGCGCGTCAACCCGCCCGGGCGACTGGTGCCTGGATTTCTTCGCGGGCAGCGGCACGCTGGGCGCGGTGGCCGCACAGCTGGGACGCCGCTACGTGCTGATCGACTGCAGTCCCGAGGCAGTTGCAGTCATGCGCGCCCGGCTCGCCGGCGCGACCGACACAGCAGAGTCACACGCGAGCGCGGTGGCCCGGCGCGGGCGCTAGCACGCGCGAGCCGCTGCCAGATGCGAGTCTTTGGCCCATGTACCACCTGCAGGTTCGCCAGTTTCCCAATCACGCCACCCTCTTCAACCTGTCACAGCAGGAGGCCTGGGCGGTGCTCGAGCCGTGGGCGCGCGGAAAGATCATCGAGGTGGGCGAACGCAAGTGGGCACCCGAGCGGGCCATGCTGACGGTCCTGGAGGGTCCAGAGCTGGGGCTGGCGCAGATGGCCATGGGTCGGGGATGGCGCGCGGCGGAGCGCAGCAGCGAGGACGTGACCGAGCGGATGGTCGCGGCCGTGGCGCAGGGCCCGCAGAGCGTCGCCCCGCCGCCGTCCGCGCCGAGCGCCGTGCCTGCAGCATCGGCGCCACTCGCCGACCCACTCGCCCTGGCCGTCCAGCTGGCGTCGCTGCTGGGCAGCGACCCCGAGCGGCTGCTGGCGGCCTGGCGCGAGGTGGCTGCACGCTCGTCCGGGCTGGCGCCCAGCGAGACGCTTGCCCTGGCCGAACGCCAGGTCGCCCGTCCGAGCGCCGACGAGGGCTGAGCCGGCGCTAAACTTGCCTGTCGCAGACCCATGGTGGGCGTAGCTCAGTTGGTAGAGCTCCTGGTTGTGGTCCAGGCGGTCGTGGGTTCGAGCCCCATCGCTCACCCCTAAGAATCACCTGCAAATCAGCAGTTTCGAGGTCATCGGGACAGCCTCGGCAGGCCCGACGGGGAACAAACGGGGAACAATTTCTCCGAGAACCTGGTCGGATTGTCAAGGATCATCGGAATTCCCCAGATGTGATCGTCGGAATTCCCCATCTTGTTAGGGGTGTTTGAGTCCGTCGCGTAGCTTGTCGAGTCGGGCTTGGTGGTGGCGCATGCGGTAGCTGGGCCCGTTGATCTGGATGACGGTGGCGTGGTGTAGAAGCCGGTCGAGCATGGCTGCGGCAACGGTGGTGTCCTCGAAGATCTCGCCCCAGCTGGTGATGTCGCGGTTTGTGGTCAGCGCGATGCTGCCGTGCTGGTAGCGGCGGCTGATGACCTGGAAGAGGTGCGCGGCGGCCTCGCCGGCCATCGGTAGGTAGCCGAGCTCATCGATCACGAGGAGCTGTGGCCCGTTCCAGAAGCGCATGGTGTGCTGCCAGCGTCCTTGGTGGGCTGCCTTGGCTGTCCTGTCGATCAGGTCCGCGGCGGTGGTGTAGTAGACGCGGTAGCCGGCGTGCACGGCCTTTAGCGCGAGCGCGACGGCAAGCGTCGTCTTGCCGACACCTGGTGGCCCGATGAAGAGCACGTTGGCTTTCTCGGCGACGAAGCGCGTGGTGGAGAGCTCTTCGATCAGTCGCCGGTCCAGCGACGGCTGGGCATCGAAGTCGAATTCCTCGAGCGTCTTCTGGGAAGGCAGCCCTGCAAGGCGCAGGCGACTCTGTAGTGCCCTGTGCTCGCTGGCCTTGACCTCGATGTCGAGCAACTCGGCAAGGAACTGGGTGTAGCTCGGCTTGCTCTTCTGCGCGGTGTCGAGGTGGCCAGCGAGCGCCTCGGCGCTGGCGGTGAGCTTCAGCTGGGCCAGGTGGCTGCGCAGCTGCTGGTAGACGCCGTCATTCGCATTCATCGTGCGACCCGCGCGAGCTGGGCGTAGCGCTCCAGGTCGATCACCACGCCGGTATTGACCTCGGTGTCGCGTAGGGCGCCAGCGGCTCGCAGCGCTCGTTGCCCTGGCGGACGGTTCTGCTTTGCCCGACAAGGCCTGGCCGTCGTGAACGCGTCGAGCACTGCGGCCTGCAGCTGCCGCGCGTGCTCCTCGCTCTGCAGCACCTGCCCAGCGCCGGCCGCGGCACG
The DNA here is from genome assembly GCA_035602785.1 of Solirubrobacteraceae bacterium. GTDB lineage: Bacteria > Actinomycetota > Thermoleophilia > Solirubrobacterales > Solirubrobacteraceae > Palsa-744. The sequence continues at coordinate 3,114 of DATNLQ010000258.1, read as the reverse complement.
CCTGTGTCGCGCCAGGCGCCTGTTCGCCGGGGAGATGATCTCTAGGTGAAGCTCCCCGAGCCGCGCCCTGACCGTCACGATCTGCCCGACCATGCCGGGCGGCACGCTGTAGCGGTTGCCCTCGAAAGCGACCATCGCCGTGCGAGAGACCACCCGCTGGACCTCTAGCACCGCCGGGAACGCGACAGCTGGCAACGCGAGCAGCTGCTCTTGGGCGGCGAGCCGCGCGATCGTCGCGTCCCGACGCTTGCGTTGATCGGCGACTGCGAGCACCCAGCGGTCAAGGTCGGCCTGTGCCTGTCCAAGGCTCGCGACTGGCGCGGTGCGCCACCACGAACGCGTGATGTACTTCACAGCAGCCTCGACGATGCCCTTGCGCTGTGGACGGCGTGCTGGACAGACCAAGACCTGAACGCCGTAATGCTTGGCCAGCTGCGCGAACTGGCTGGTGATCCGGTCGCTCCCTGGATGCACGACCGTCGCCATCCGGTCAGTCCGCCACGCTCGGGTGCTGCCGCCCAGGCGGCGCAACACCCCGTCGATCGCCTCCGCCAAGTGTGGGAAGCTCTCGCCCTCGCAGATCACCGCGCGGCACTTGCCAGAGAACGCGAGCACACCGACCAGGACATGAGCAGGCTCGCCCCACGGCGTCTGGGTCAACTCAAGCCAGTCCCACTGGATCTCCTCGCCCGGCTCGTGCGCGATCACCGTCGTGACACCGTGCCCGCCGGTGCGGCACGCCTCACAACGCGGGCGCAAGCCGAGCCGGCGCAGCTCCCGCACGAACGTCACATAGGAACGCTCGAACCCGAGAGCAGCGACCTCCCGAAACAACACCGTGCCGTCGACATGAGCGTCATCGGCAAAGCGCGCGACCAAGTAGTCGCAGAACGGCTCAAGGCAGCTATCGCCAGGACCGCGGACAGGCTTTGAGCCCGACAAGTACTTGCGGACCGTCTTGCGATCCCGGCCCGTATGGCGAGCGATCGCCGAGACCGACCAGCCCCGCCGAGCAAGCGCGTGTATCTCCACATCATCCTCCTCAGTCAACATCCCCAACGGCTCCCTTCAGTCGATCGTGACGTCGAACACCACGACCCTGGAGGGAGCCCCCGACAGAACAGCGGCAGCGCGCTGCGCCTCGCCTACGGCCCGGCTACACGCGCCGCCGCCACTACCACATCAAGAGTGGGGAATTTCCATGATCACATCTGAGGAGAATTGCGTGATCGCGCCCACGGATATCCATCGCCAGCGCGGAACGTCCGGGGCGGTTGACGCCTCTTTCGCGCGCGATGCCCTCATCCCGATGCAACGGACGAACAAGGAAGGGGCAGGATTTGGCTCTGGGGATGGATTGCGTGGTGATCTCGTCGGGAGCGACAGGCGAGCGCCCACGTAGCGAATCGCTGACCGCCCACGCCGGAGACTTAGGCACCCCGCGCCGCAGCCCCGACGTCTTATCGAGCTGACGCAACCGCCGAGGAAGGTAACGAGTGGCAGGCCTACAGAGCCAGGTATGTCTGGCCGGGGCGGCGGTCGAAGTTGAAGACGTCGGCAAGCACCTCCTGAGCTCCGCCGCCGAGAAGAGCCTCCGGATGGTTTCGCAGCGGGTGGATGACGCGCACGACGCGGTCCCGGTGCGTATCAAGGACGGGCTCTAGCGAATCCGGGTCGCGGCAGCTCCACTCGAATGCGGCCTCCGCGGCGCGAATCGCCGCACGGCGTGTCCGTTGCCAACGATCGCGAACGGGCCTGCCGTAGCGCAAGATCTCGAACGTGTCCGCCGCCAGCCGCCAGTCGAGCAGCGGGTGGTAGGGGTTATTCGACCAATCCTTGAGGCACCGGTAGCAGGCGGCGTCGCAGTTGTGGTCTGAGCTTTCCCAGTCCGCCACGAGTCTCGCCATCGTGTCAAGCAGCTGCACGAACCGCGGCGGGCGCGCAATCTCAGTGACGTAGCCAGCTCCGTTCTCGATGACGTCGGTGAGGAAGATCTCCGGATACAGATTGCTCCGGTCAGCAGTCGCCAGCAGTCGCATACCCGCGTCGAGCTCGCGCGGTTCGATCGCAAGCAGATCAGCAGCCGCCGCACGCAAAGCGAATGCGAGGCTGGTCCAGGCGGCCCGCCGGGCGGTGACGATCGCAAGGCCGGGCTCAGTGTGGGCGAACATCAGGTGGGTCCATTCCGCTCCCTCCGGCCTCGCTGGCTCGGCGATTAGGACATCGGTCGTGACAACGGAACCGAGCACCACCTCTCGGATCTCGCCATCGCCGGCGACCCAACGCGCGTCGTCGAATGAGCCGATCTCCAGCCAGCCGCCGTTGGCCTGGCTGGAACGCTGAAATTCAAACGCGCGACCGCGGTTGTCGTTGATCGTGTAGAGCTGGGTCTGGCCGGCCCGGACGGACAGACCACCGTCCTCAGTCTCGATCGGCATCGCGGCGCGGTCGACGACGAGCCGTGGCGTCGAGGCGCGAGACAGCCGTTCGCGCGAACCATCGTATGGCGCGCCGGCCGTCCACTCTGCTCGAAAGCCGGCTGGCTTGCAGAGCTGGACATGGCGGAAGTCATCACCGGCCGCTCCGCAGTTGTCACAGGCTTCTCCCGGGTCCTCCTGCACGTTCTTGCAACGTTCGCAGAGCCCAACAACGCGGATCTCACCGAACGGGTCGCGGTAGTAGTCGAGCTGTCCTCGGCTCGGGTAGATGTCGATCAGGCCGATGGATCGATAGACCATCTTGTCGATTACGATCTCGTTGCCGGGAGCGAACTCGGAGACTGCCATCCGCAGGTCACGCTGCACCGCACTCTGCGGCGGCCACGGCCGAGCATTGACCGGACGGCGGGCAAAGAGATAGCGCGACTGTGTCGGAAAGCCGAACATCGGCAGAACCCCAAACTCGGCGAGACGTTCCGACAGATCCGGGTGCTCATGCTCCACAGCGGCGATGCGGTCGACCTCGCCGACTAGATGACGTGCCTACATAGGTTGTGAACGGTTGAGGAGGCATCCGGGCCTCATCCCAGGCTGTGGGTCTGCGAAGGCTCACGACCTGGGAGGACCCGGATGCAGATCCACGGTAGAGCGAAGCTCGGACCAGCTGGACGGCTGG
>DATNLQ010000225.1:0-4358 GCA_035602785.1 Solirubrobacteraceae bacterium | reverse complement strand
CCCCCAGCCGCACAAACCCCACCCGCGACCGAAGAAACCCCACCCCCACAGACCCCACCCACGACCATAGAAGTCCCTCCTGCGGTCGAAGATGGAAACGTGAAACAGACTACCGGCGAGGTAGCCGCGGAAGCGGGCTCCGACGGGGCCGCCACCGAAAATACGGGGGGGGACTCGCAGGTGTCCACGGTCGCTTCGCGGCCGAGCGAGGAAGACACGGCGGGCGAAGTCGCGGCGGGGGTCTCGACTGCCGTGACGGCCTCTGCCGCCCCCGGCGTCCTGCCTGAAAGCTTGAAGTCGCCCGCGCAGAGCCAGTCGTCTCTCGCGCTGGGGCCGGGCAAGATCTCGATACGCCGCGCTGGGCACGCGACCTGTGAGCTTGCCGGGATCGGAGTAGAGATCACGGTGGTCCACGCCGGCGACTGGTTGGAAATCTCGACAGCTCCATCAGACTCGCCCGCTCCCTTCGCCATTGCCGGCGCGTCGCGGACAGCGACCACGCCAGGTGCGCCTGCCGGCAGCCAAGACGGTGGTTCTGCGGTTGAAAACCACCCCCCCGCCCCCTTCCCCGGACCTGGGCCCGGCGGAGCAGGCGGCGGATCAGCTGCGGGCGGCGGTCCTGGCTCCGCCTTGTCGGCATCTTTCACACTCGCGGGTGTTCTTCTCCAAGCAGAGCCGCGCGCGATGCGGCGGTGGCGCCTCTCGCAGCCTTCGTGGCGCACGTCGTTCTTCGTTCTGATTCCAGAGCGACCGGACTAGCTCCTTCCCGGTCTCTCTACCTCGGTCTGGATCACCTGGTCCAGGCCAAGTTGGCTACCAGTTCGAAGATATGTTGAAAGGAGCTGTATAGATATGAAACGTCATCTGACACTGTCGACGATAGGTCGACACGCACACAGTCAGGGCGGCGCGGCGCAAGCAATCGTGGATCGAACCACCGCCACCGACGGTGAAACCAGCCTCTCACGGCCCGCGCACACCCGGCCACGCCTGACGCTCGCGAGTGCGCGCATCTGGAGACACACACTGATCCTGACAGGCACATTGGACTATCGCTCCGCTCCGGAGCTCGAAGATGAGATCGAGTGCCTTTGTCAAGAAGGCGTCACGAACCTGACGCTCGACCTTCGTCGGCTCGACGAGATCGATTCAACCGGGGTGGCGGTCATCACGTTCCGCAGTGCCTTGTGCAAGAGGCGAGGACACGACTTCGCGGTGATCCCCGGATCGCGCGTCATCCATCGCGCGTTGGCTGAGGCAGGCGCTACGGACTTGTTGACGCCCGAGCGAGATGAGAGCGTCGTCTCTCTTCCCAACGGGTCTGCTGATGTCCGCTTCTCAGATAGGTTGACCATGATGATCAAAGACCTGTGACCAAAGAACCTCTTTCAACGAGGCCCCCCCAAGCGAGATCCGGCCTGCGCGCTGCGTGCACAGCGAGCGCGCGGGCCGCTAGACGGCGGTGGACCAAGCGGAGCTAGGATTGATGCCCGCCCACCCGCGTGGCGTGCTTTGCACGCGAGCGACCGAGGACAACGCTCCGCGCCGGTCCACGGCCGTCTAGCGCCCGTGGCACTTCTTGAACTTCTTGCCCGACCCGCACCAACAAGGATCGTTGCGCCCGACCTGGTGCTCCTCGTCGAGCACGCGCTGCTCGACCACCGGCATCGCTTCGGCCTCTTGGCCGTCTTCGGCGTAGGCCACGCCTCCGCCGACGCCCGCAGAAGCAGCCGCAGCGGCCATCGCGCCGGCGCCGGCTGCGCTGTGGCCGCCCGAGTAGGACACGCGCCCCGCGCGTGTGGAGCTGCCCGACGCGGCAAACGCCGGCACCGGCGAACCCCCGCCGTTTTCGCCTTCGACGTTTACCTGCACGTTGAAGATCATCCGCGCGTAATCCGACCACACGCTGTTCATCATGTCGGTGAAAAGGGTGAACGCCTCGTTCTTGTAGGCCACCAACGGGTCGAGTTGGGCGATACCGCGCAGGCCGATGCCTTCGCGCAGGTAGTCCATGTCGAACAGGTGCTCGCGCCAGCGTTCGTCAATCGTCTGCAGCAACAAAAAGCGCTCCAGTGCGCCCATCAGCTCCTCGCCCAGGGCCTGCTCGCGCGCGTCGTAGCGCTCCATCGACTCTTCCACGATGCGTTCGCGCAATGACGCCTGGTCCACCCTCGTCGGGTCGAGCTCCTCGCGGCCCAGATCCACCGGGAAGAACTGGCCGAGCGCGGTCAGCATGCCGTTGACGTCCCAGTCCTCCACGAAGTCGCCCGCCGCGGTGTACTGATCGATCGTGCGCTCGATCACCGCCGCCACTTCGCGGCGAGCCTCCTCGCCGATGCTCTTGCCTTCGAGCACCTCGTCGCGGTAGGCGTAGATCACGCGGCGCTGCTCGTTCATCACGTCGTCGTACTCGAGCACGTGCTTGCGCGCGAGGAAATGCTGCTCCTCGACCTTCTTCTGGGCTTTCTCGATCTGTTTGGAGAGCATGCCCGCCTCGATCGGTTCCTCGTTGCCCTCCTCGTCGGTGCCGCCGAGTTTGTCGAGGATCCTGTAGATACGGTCGCCCGCGAACAGGCGCACCAAGTCGTCCTCGGCCGATAGGAAGAAGCGCGACTCGCCGGGATCGCCTTGACGGCCCGAGCGCCCGCGCAGCTGGTTGTCGATGCGCCGCGACTCGTGGCGCTCGGTGCCGCAGATGAACAGGCCGCCCGCCGCCACCACCCGCTCGCGGTTGCGCTCCACCTCGCCTTCAAGTGAAGGCAGGATGTCCTTCATGCGCCGTTCGTGCTCCTCGGCGTCCTCCGGATCGACACCCTGGCGCGCCAGCTCCAGGCGGGCCAGGTGCTCGGCGTTGCCGCCCAGCTTGATGTCCACGCCGCGGCCCGCCATGTTGGTGGCGATCGTTACCCCGCCCGGCTGGCCCGCCTCGGCCACGATCTCGGCCTCGCGCGCCGCGTGCTCGGGCTTGGCGTTGAGCACCGTGTGCTTGATCCCGCGCTTGGCCAGCATGCCGCCCAACAGCTCTGAGACCTCAACCGAGATCGTTCCCACGAGCACCGGCTGGCCGACCTCGTGGCGCGCAGCGATCTCTTTGACCACCGCGTTCCACTTGCCGTCCTTGGTCTTGTAGACCTGATCGTTGCGGTCGTCGCGGACCATCGGCATGTTCGTCGGGACCTGCACCACCGGCAGCTTGTAGATCTTCATGAACTCGGTCGCCTCGGTCAGCGCCGTGCCGGTCATGCCCGACAGCTTGTCGTACAGGCGGAAGAAGTTCTGGTAGGTGATTGTCGCCAGGGTCTGGTTCTCCTCCTGGACCGACACGCCCTCCTTGGCCTCCACCGCCTGGTGCAGGCCCTCCGACCAGCGCCTGCCGTCGAGGATGCGCCCGGTGAACTCGTCGATGATCTTGACCTCGCCGTCGATCACCGCGTAGTCGACGTCGCGCTTGTACAGCGCCTGCGCCTTGAGCGCCTGGTTGAGGTGGTTGACCAGGTGCCCGTTCTCGGCCCTGTAAAGGTGGTCGATGCCGAGGAAGCGCTCCGCCTTCGTCACGCCCTGCTCGGTCACCGCGACCGTCTTCTGCTTCTCGTCGATCTCGAAGTCGAAGTCCGCCAAGAACCGCTTCTTCGTGCCGGGGTCCATGCCTTCCGGCGTTTTGCCCACGACCATCCGCGGCGCGAGGCGCGCGAACTTCACGTACAGGTCGGCTGCCTGTTCGGGCGCGCCGGAGATGATCAGCGGCGTGCGCGCCTCGTCGATGAGGATGTTGTCGACCTCGTCCACGACCGCGAAGTAGTGCTCGCGCTGGACCTTTTCGCTGAGGTCCTTCGCCATGTTGTCGCGCAGGTAGTCGAAGCCGAACTCGGAGTTGGTGCCGTACACGACGTCGCATGCGTACGCGCGCTGCTTCTCCTCGTACTGCTGCATGTTCTCGAGCACGCCGACGGACACGCCGAGCGCCTCGTAGATCGGGCTCATCCATTCCGCGTCGCGGCGGGCCAGGTAGTCGTTGACGGTCACCACGTGCACGCCCCTGCGCTGGGGTGCCTCGTCGGTGCCCTCACGCGACGGCGCGCGCACGGCGAGCGAGTTGAGCACGACCGCGAGCGTCGCCGTGAGCGTCTTGCCCTCACCGGTGCGCATCTCGGCGACGTTGCCCAGGTGCAACGCGGCACCACCCATCAACTGAACGTCGAAGCACCGCTGGCCCAAGATCCGCGTGGCGGCCTCACGGACCACCGCGAACGCCTCAGGCAGCAGGTCATCCAGCGACTCAGCGCGGGAACCAGCGCTGCCGCCGTGCCGACGGCGGAACTCATCAGTCTTGGCCCGCAGGTCGGCGTCGGACAGGCTGG
>DATNLQ010000204.1:0-2240 GCA_035602785.1 Solirubrobacteraceae bacterium | reverse complement strand
CCACCGCTCTCCCGCTTCCTTGCGCTCACAGCCGCTCGAACCCCCGCACCCGCTCCCAGTCGGTGACGGCCGACTGGAAGGCGTTCAGCTCGACGTCTGCAGCGTTGAGATAGTGGGCGACCACCCCCTCGCCGAAGGCCTCGCGGGCCACCTCGCTGTGCGCGAACAGCTCGCGGGCGTCGCGCAGCGTGCCCGGCAGACGTGGGCGCTCGGCGGCCACGTACGCATTGCCCTCGTGCGCTGGCTCGAGCTCCAGGCCCGCCTCCAGGCCGTGCAGCCCCGAGGCGACGATCGCGCTGAGCGCAAGGTACGGGTTCAGGTCGGCGCCGCCCGAGCGGTTCTCGAAGCGCCGCGACGGCCCATGCCCGACCACGCGCAGCGAGCAGGTGCGGTTGTCGTCTCCCCAGGCTACGGCGGTGGGCGCGAAGCTGCCCGCCGCAAAGCGCTTGTAGGAGTTGACGTGGGGGGCCAGCAGCAGCGTCATCTCGCGCAGGCAGGCCAACTGCCCGGCCAGGAACGAGCGAAACAGCGACTGCTCGCGCTCGAACAGCGGGCCGTGCTGGTCGGCCAGCGAGAAGTGAATGTGACACGAGCTGCCCTCCCGCTCGTCGTACTTGGCCATGAACGAGATCGCCACACCCTCCTGGGCGGCGATCTCCTTGGCGCCGTTCTTGTAGATCGCGTGCTCGTCGGCGGTGCGCAGCGCATCGGCGAAGTGGAAGTTGATCTCGTGCTGGCCGAAGTTGCACTCGCCCTTGGAGTCCTCCACGAGCATCCCCGCGCCGGCCATGCTGTTGCGGATGCGGCGGATCAGCGGCTCCACGCGCGCGGTGCCCAGCAACGAGTAGTCGACGTTGTAGAGGTTGGCCGGGCGCAGGTCGCGATAGCCCTTGTGCCAGGCCTCCTCGTAGGTGTCCAGGAAGACCATGAACTCGAGCTCCGTGCCCGCGTTGGCCACCCAGCCGCGCTCGGCCAGTCGGGCGAGCTGGCGGCGCAGGATCTGGCGCGGGGAGGCCGCTACTTCCGAGCCGTCCAGCCAGGCCACGTCGGCGAGGCACATCGCGGTCCCCTCCTGCCATGGCACCGCGCGCAGCGTGGCGAGGTCGGGGACCATCAGCATGTCGCCGTAGCCGCGCTCCCACGAGGCCATCTCATAACCGGCGACCGTGCGCATGTCCACATCCACGGCCAGCAGGTAGTTACAGCCCTCCGCCCCGTGTTCGGCGACCTCCTCCAGGAAGTGACGAGCCGTCAGCCGCTTGCCCTGCAGCCGGCCCTGCATGTCGCAGATCGCCAACAGCACCGTGTCGATCGCACCACTGGCCACCTGCGAGCGCAGCTCCTGGAGGGTCATAGGACCGTGAGCCTCGGAGTACATCAGCATTGAAGGTATAGGTTGTGAGCCTTATCGTGCAACCGGCGGTGCGGGAGCGGTGGGCGAGTTGAACGACATCCTGAAGCATCTCCAAGCGACGCTCGGTCCGCTCGCTGGCACGCCGCAGCCGCTCGACGGCGGCATCACCAATCGCAACTTCCGCGTCACGCTCGGCGGCGAGGACTATGTGATCCGCCAGCCGGGCAAGGACACGGCGCTGCTGGGCATCGATCGCGAGGCCGAGCGCCTGGCCAACGAGGCCGCCGCCCGCCTTGGCATCGCGCCCGCGGTCGCGGCGACCCTCGAGGACTGTCTGGTCACGCGCTTCATCTCCTGTCAGGCGCTCGGCGCCCGCGAGCTGGCCGAGAACGTCGAGGAGATCGCCCGCGCCCTGCGACGCTTTCACGACTCCCCCACGAACCTGCCCACGCGCTTCTCAGTACCCGAGCTGCTCGCGCGCTATGGCGCGATCGTGCGCGAGCGCGGCGGGACCCTACCCGATGCTTATGCGCAGGCATGCGCTGTGGCAGATCAGATAGCCGTCGCGTTGGGACCCTCCCAACCCCGTCCCTGCCACAACGACCTGCTCGCCGGCAACATCATTCGCACCAGCGAGGATGACGCGCTGCTGATCGTCGACTGGGAGTACGCGGGCATGGGCGACCGGCGCTTTGACCTTGGCAATCTGTCGGTCAACAACGACTTCGACGCGGAGACGGACGAGCGCATGCTGGCGGCCTATTACGGACAGGATCTTTCCCCCCGGCGGCGGGCAGCGCTTGCGCTGATGCGCGTGCTCTCCGACGCGCGTGAGGCGGCGTGGGGCGTGGTGCAGGCGCACGTGTCAGAGCTCGTCTTCGACTTC
>DATNLQ010000185.1:0-2864 GCA_035602785.1 Solirubrobacteraceae bacterium | reverse complement strand
CGCGCCGTGCGCGAGGACAAGCCGCTGCTGGTGTCGATCGGCTACTCCTCGTGCCATTGGTGTCATGTGATGGAGCGCGAGTCCTTCGAGGATCCGCGCACTGCGAGCCTCATGAACGAGAGCTTCGTGTGCGTCAAGGTCGACCGTGAGGAGCGCCCCGACGTGGACGCCCTGTACATGGAGGCCGTGCAGGGGATGACCGGCCGCGGCGGCTGGCCGCTGAACGTGTTCCTCACGCCCGAGCAGCTGCCGTTCTACGGCGGCACCTACTTCCCGCCCGATCCGCGGCCAGGCATGCCCGCTTGGACGCAGGTGCTGCAGGCGATCGCCGAGTCCTGGGAGATCAACCGCGAGGAGATCCGCGGGGGGGGCGAGCGCCTGCGCGAGCACCTGGCCGGGGCCGCGCGGTTGTCGCCGTCCACAGAGCCCGTGCGCGAGAGCTCTCTCGATGAGGCGGTGTCGCGGCTGGGCGAGACCTACGACGCCCGCAACGGCGGCTTTGGCGGGGCGCCGAAGTTCCCCCAGGCGCCCGTGCTCGAGCTCCTGCTCGCGCGCGGCGAGCGAGCCATGTCGCTGGCCACACTGCACGCGATGGCGAGCGGCGGCATCCACGACCAGATCGGCGGCGGCTTCGCGCGCTACAGCGTCGACGCCGCCTGGACGGTGCCGCACTTCGAGAAGATGCTCTACGACAACGCGCTACTCGCCCGCGCCTACCTGCACGGCTGGCAGGCCTCCGGGGGCAGCCGGCCGCAGGCCGCGCAGGCCGCGGGCGATGAGCCTCGGGACGCTCAGGCCGCAGGCGATGAGCGCCTGCTGGAGGTCTGCCAGGACACGCTCGATTGGGCGCTGCGCGAGATGCGCGGGCCCGAGGGCGGCTTTTACTCGGCGCTGGACGCCGACTCGGAGGGCGTCGAGGGTCGCTTCTACGTGTGGACCGTCGCCGAGATGAGGGCAGCCCTCGGCGAGAATGCAGGCGTAGCTATCGCTTGGCTGGGAGCAACGGAGCAAGGCAACTTCTCCGATCCTCACCATCCCCAGCCCGGCTGGAACGTGCTGACAGACAGGGGACCCGCACCAGACCCGCAGGCCCGCGAGCGTATTCGCGCGCGTCTGCTGGAGGTCCGCGAAGAGCGCGAGCGCCCGGCGCTCGACGACAAGCGCCTGACCAGCTGGAACGCCCTGATGATCAGCGCGCTCGCAGATGCCGGCGCTGCGCTTGGCGAGCCTCGCTATCGCGACGCGGCGGTTGCCTGCGCCGAGTTCCTGCACAGCCACATGCGCGATGAGCGCGGCCGCCTGCTGCGCACCTATAACGACGGGCACGCCAAGATCGACGCCTACCTCGAGGACCACGCCTTCCTGCTCGAGGCGCTGATCGCGCTGTGCGAAGCCACGTGCGAGCAGCGCTGGCTCGACCAGGCCGTGGCCATGGCCGACGAGATGATCGCCCGCTTTGCCGATCCCGAGCGCGGCGGCTTCTATTCGACTGCGTCAGACGGCGAAACGCTGATCGCCAGGCGAAAGGACCTGGAGGACTCCCCCATCCCCTCCGGCTCCTCCAGCGCCGCCGTCGGCCTGCTGCGCCTCTCACAGCTCACCGGCGACAGCAACTACGAGCGCCACGCGCTCAGCGCGATCGCGCTCGCCGCCGACATCGCCCCGCGCTATCCCAGCGCGTTCGGGCACATGCTGCAGGCCCTTCACTGGCAGCTCGCGCCGGCCCGCCCGATCGCCTGCGCGGTCCCTACAGGATCGACAGGTAGCGGTCGAGCTCCCATTGCGTGACGTGCACGCGGTAGTCCTCCCACTCCTGGCGCTTGATCTCCACGTAGCGGTTGAACATGTGCTCGCCCAGCGTGCGCAGCACCAGCTCTGACTCGGTCGTCAGCTCGATCGCCTCGCCCAGGCTCTCGGGCAGCTGCTCCACGCCCAGGCGCTTTCGCTCCTCGCCCGACAGGTGGTAGAGGTTCTTCTCCATCGGCTCGGGCAGCTCATAGCCCTTCTCGATGCCCTCCAGGCCCGCCTGCAGCAGCGCAGCGAATGTCAGATAGGGGTTGCACGCCGGATCCGGGCAGCGCAGCTCCATCCGCGTCGCCTGCTCACGCCCGGGGTGATACATGGGCACGCGCACCAGCGCCGAGCGGTTGCGCCGCGACCACGCCACGTATACCGGCGCCTCAAAACCCGGCACCAGGCGCTTGTAGGAGTTGACCCACTGGGCGAAGATCGAGCAGATCTCCCGCGCGTGCTTGAGCTGGCCGGCGATGAACGCCTTGCCGACGTCGGAGAGGAAGTACTGGTCGTCAGGGTCGTAGAAGGCGTTCTTGTCGTCGCTGAACAGCGACTGATGGGTGTGCATGCCCGAGCCGTTCTCGCCGAACATCGGCTTGGGCATGAACGTCGCGTGCCAGCCGTACTTCATCGCGTACTCCTTGACCGTGATGCGATAGGTCATGCAGTCGTCGGCCATCTTCATAGCGTCCGCATAGCGCATGTCGATCTCGTGCTGGGAGGGCCCGACCTCGTGGTGGGTGTACTCGACGTGGATCCCCAGCTGCTCCATCGCCAGCACCGTCTCGCGGCGCACATCCGAGCCCGCGTCCAGCGTCGTCAGGTCGAAGTAGCCGCCCTCGTCCAGGACCTCCGTCGACTTCGAGTCCCGGAAGTAGAAGTACTCGAGCTCGGGGCCGACGTAGAAATGGTCAAAGCCCATCGCCTCGGCGCGCTGGACCGCCCGACGCAGGACGTGGCGCGGATCGCCCTCATACGGCGTGCGCTCGGGCGTCAGGATGTCGCAGAACATCCGGGCGACGCCGGCCTCGTTGGGCCGCCACGGGAGCGGGACGAAGGTGCTCGGATCG
>DATNLQ010000166.1:0-4645 GCA_035602785.1 Solirubrobacteraceae bacterium | reverse complement strand
CAGGTTTTGTCCCCCAGTGCGCCCACCGACACAGTCGAACGAGAACACGGCTCCGGCGCCGCGCGCGAGATACTTCTCGACAAGCAGTCTGTAGGCGCTCCCCGGCAGCCCGGGGTAGGTGACATTCGAGGCCAGCTCGTTGGACTCGAGAAATGCGGCGACGGCTCGCGCGTTCTCGACGTGACGTTCCATCCGCAGCGATAGTGTCTCCAGCCCCTGCAGGAACAGGAACGCGTTGAACGGCGACAGCGCTCCGCCCAGATCGCGCAGCGTCTCCGCCCGCAACTTCATCAGGTAGCCGAAGTTGCCGAACGTCTCGTGGAACTCCAGCCCGTGGTAGGCCGGCGACGGCTCCGCGACCACCGGGAACCGCCCGTTGGACCAGTTGAACAGGCCCGACTCGACGACGATGCCGCCGATGCTCGTGCCGTGGCCGCCGATGAACTTGGTGGCCGAGTGGATGACGATGTCCGCGCCCCACTCGATCGGGCGACACAGGTACGGCGTCGCGAACGTGTTGTCCACGATCAGCGGCAGCTCGTGGTCGTGGGCGACGCCCGCCACAGCCTCGATGTCCAGCACGTTGCCGGCCGGGTTGCCGATCGTCTCGGCGAAGAACGTCTTGGTGTTGGCCCGCACAGCGCCGCGCCAGGCGAGCGGATCGTCGGGATCGACCCACGTCAGCTCCACGTTCATCTTGCGCAGCAGATGCTTGAGCTGGTTGACCGTCCCCCCGTACAGCGCGGAAGACGAGACGACGTGGTCGCCGGGCTCCAGCAGCGTGAACAGCGCCGCCGCCTGCGCGGCGATCCCGCTGGCGAACGCCACCGCCCCGGCCCCGCCCTCGAGGTTCGCCACGCGCTCCTCGAAGACGGCGACCGTCGGGTTCATGATCCGCGAGTACGTGTTGCCGTACTCCTGCAGGTTGAAGTAGGCGGCGGCCGACTCGGGGTCCTCGAAGACGTAGCTGGTCGTCTGGAAGATCGGCACCGCGCGGGCGCCGGTGTATGGGTCCGGCCGCTGGCCGGCGTGGAGCTGGCGCGTCTCGAAGCCGAACGCGTGTGTCTCCTCGACTCGGTTTCGCTCGTCGCTCATCGAAGCTCCTGGAGGAAGCGGCGGATGATCGGTGTCTGCTGGGCCTCCTCGAGCAGGAAGCAGTCGTGACCGTACGGCGCGTCGATCACGTGCAGCTCGACCGGCCTGCCCAGCCCGCGGAGCGTCTCCTCGATGTCGCGCGAACCGGATGGCGGGTACAGCCAGTCGGAGCTGAACGCGATCAGCAGGGTCCGTGCCTTGACGCCTTCCAGGGCGCGCGAGAGCGAGCCACGGCCGTGCTCGCGCGCGAGGTCGAAATACGTCAGCGCCCGCGACATGTAGAGGTAGGTGTTGGCGTCGAAGCGCTTGACGAACGAGTCCGCCTGGTGTCGGAGATAGCTCTCGATCTCGAACTCGGGCTCGGTGATCGTGTAGCGGATCTCGGAGGCGTTCTGCAGCCGCCGGGCGAACTTGTCGTGCAGCGCCGCGGCCGAGAGGTAGGTGATGTGGCCGATCATACGGGCCACGCTCATGCCGGCCTCCGGCGCGTCGGCCGTGTCGTGGTAGTGGCCCTCCTGCCACGCCGGGTCGCGCATGATCGCCTCGCGGGCAATCGCGTTCCACGCTATGCCCTGCGGGTGCAGGGCATGCGTGCTGGCGATCGCCACGACGGCGTCGACCTGGTCGGGGAACATGACCGCCCACTCGAACGCCTGCATCCCACCGAGCGAGCCGCCCGCCACCGCGGCGAGCCGCTCGATCCCGAGCGCATCCAGGAACGCGCGCTCGGTCCTGACCATGTCTGCGACGGTGATCACCGGGAAGTCTGGGCCGTACGAGCGTCCTGTCGCGGGGTCGCGCGACGATGGTCCCGTCGTCCCACCGCAGCCGCCGAGCAGGTTCGTGGAGATGACGAAGTGGCGGTCCGTGTCAAAGGCCTTGCCCGGTCCGATCATCCCGTCCCACCAGCCGAGCCCCTTGCCCGCCTCGCCGTCGCGGTCCTCAGCGCCGAACCCGTCGCGGGTGCTCGGGGCCGCCGCTGCCTTCTTGGAGAAGCCGGCGGCGTGGGCGTCGCCGCTGAGCGCGTGGCAGACCAGGATCGCGTTGTCGCGCCGGGGTGAGAGCACGCCGTAGGTCTCGTAGGCGACGCGGACCGGATGCAGCTCTCCTCCGCAGTCGAGCGCCACCGGATCCGGAAGGTCTAGGAAGCGCGTCTCGACGGTTCCGACCGAGCCGGCGGTCGGCGCCGCGGTCATCGTCATCTCTCCACCTCGGGTAGTCACCAGCGTATATTCTCTTGGTTCCCAGTCGACAAATAAGCCTACGGCAACAAAAGGGGCGTGAAAGACGATGTCCACCACCATCGACAATGGAGTCAACGTCCAGGCGCTGCTTGACGCGCGGGAGACCCTCGCGGGCGCGCCCGATGCCGCCCAGTTCACCTGGCGGGCATCATCGAAGTGGCAGAACGGCGTTCACAGCACGACGACGATCCAGAACTACTTCGGCCTCGGTGCGGAGCAGAGCCACAAGACAGAGACGGTCCTCGACGCCGATCACCCGGAGGTCTTCGCCGCCGAGGACAACGCGATCACGCCGATCGAGTACCTCCTCGTGGGGCTCGCGAGCTGCCTGACGGCGGGAGTGGCGTCGGTCGCGCAGAACCGCGGCATCCAGCTGCGCTCGGTCGAGGCGACGGTCGAGGGCAATCACGACGTCCGCGGGATCCTCGGCGATGCTGACGTGCGCAACGGTTTCAACGACGTCAAGGTGACCTTCGACATCGACGCCGACGCCTCCGCAGAGGACATCGAGGCGCTGGTCGCCCAGTCCCAGAAGCGCTCTGCCGTTTTCGACGCCCTCACGAATCCGACGGAGATCACGGTCGCGGTCGCCTGAGAGCAGCACGATCGAGCGTTTCAGCAGCGTCGTCATCGGCGCAGGCCACGCCGGCCTCGCGGCGAGCCACTTCCTCGGCGAGCGGTCGCTCGACCATGTGGTGCTCGAGCGCGGCGAGCTGGCGCGCTCGTGGCGGCGCGAGCGCTGGGACTCGCTGCGGCTGCTGACGCCCAACTGGCAGAGCCGGCTGCCGGGGAGTCCCTATGAGGGCGGCGAACCCGACGGTTACATGACGGCGGCCGAGGTCGCCGAGCTGATCGAGCGATTCGCGCAGAGCGCCCGCGCTCCGGTTCGCACCCGAACGGACGTGACCTCGGTGGGGCGCGTGGGCGACGGCGGCTACCGGGTCATGACCGAGCATGGCGAGATCCAGGCCCGCACGGTGGTGATCGCCAGCGGCGCCTGCAATCTGCCCACGGTGCCGGCCTTCGCGGACGCCGTGCCTGCGGACGTCGAGCAGATCACGCCCTTCGGCTACCGAAACCCGGACCAGCTCGCCGACGGCGGGGTGCTCGTCGTGGGAGCGTCGGCGACCGGCGTGCAGCTCGCGGCCGAGATCAGGCGCTCGGGGCGGCCGGTCACCATGGCGATCGGAGAGCACGTCCGGCTGCCGCGTACATACCGTGGCCGCGACGTCCTCTGGTGGATGGATGCGTCGGGCGTTTGGGACCAGCGCTACGACGAGGTCGAGGACCTCACGCGAGCACGGCGCCTGCCCTCGCCGCAGCTCGTCGGGACCGCCGAGCGCGCGACGCTCGACCTCAACGCGCTCGTGGCGCTGGGCGTCGAGCTGGTCGGTCGCTGGGCGTCGGTCCGCGACGGCCTCGCGTTGTTCTCCGGCGGCCTGCGCAACGTCTGCTCGCTCGCGGACCTGAAGATGAACCGGCTGCTCGGCTCCTTCGACGAGTGGGCCCACACATCCGGGCCGGATGCGGGGGTCGACCCTCCCGAGCGCTTCGCGCCGACCGAGCCGCCTCGCTCGCCGCGCTGGCAGCTGGACCTGCGCAGCGGTGAGATCCGGACGATCCTCTGGGCGACCGGGTTCCGGCCCGACTACCGCTGGCTCGACGTGCCGGTCCTCGACGCGAAGGGCCAGCTCCGCCACGATGGCGGCGTGGTCGACAGCCCGGGCCTGTATGCCCTGGGCCTGCCCGTACTGCGGCGGCGCAAGTCCACGTTTCTGTACGGCATCGAGGACGACGCGCGCGAGGTGATCGGCGAGCTCGGCGGGTACCTGGCGGATGGCTCTCGGGTCCGTGGCGGGCGCGAGACCGCTCGGTAGCCCCCGTAGTATCCCATTCGTGAGCGCCGACCGCGAGCTCGACGTCGTCCTCTTCGGTGCCACCAGCTTCGTCGGTCGCCTGACCGCTGAATACCTCTCTCGCGCCGCGCCGGCACAGGTGCGGATCGGGCTCGCCGGCCGTTCTCGCGAGCGTCTGCGCGAGCTGCAGTCCTCGCTCGGCGCAGGCGCCGGCGACTGGCCGCTGCTGATTGCAGATACCAGCGACCAGCATGCGGTGAACGAGCTCGCGCGCAGCGCGCGAGTGCTGGCCACCACCGTCGGCCCATACCGCCGCTACGGGCTGCCCGTGGTCGATGCCTGCGCGAGCGCGGGCACGCACTACGCCGACCTCACGGGCGAGGTGCTGTTCATGCGCGACGCCATCGATCGCTTCGACTCCGTAGCCGCGGCGAGCGGTGCGCGCATCGT
>DATNLQ010000141.1:0-3889 GCA_035602785.1 Solirubrobacteraceae bacterium | reverse complement strand
CGGCCTACACGACCGAAGCGGCCGGCAGCCAGCTGGCCATCTACTCGAGCCTGCCCCTGCAGGGCCCCGAAGCGCAGGCGTCTGAGCAGATCGTCAACGGCGAGAAGCTGGCGCTGGCCGACGCGAGAGGACGCGCGGGCGACTTCAAGGTCGGCTACGTGTCGCTCGACGACGCCAACCCGACAACCGGGCAGTGGAGTCCCGGGGTGACCGCGTCCAATGCCAAGACCGCCGCCGACGACACCAGCACGATCGCTTACCTGGGCGACTACGACTCGGGGGCCACCGCCGTGTCGCTGCCGCTGATCAACGCGGCGGGCATCCTGCAGCTCAGCCCCGCCAGCCCGTACGTGGGGCTCATCTCCTCGCTGGACGCCGGACAGGATGAGCCCGAACGCTTCTACCCGACCGGGCGGCGAACGTTCGCGCGCCTGCAGCCCGGCGACCCTGCCCAAGCGGCTGCCCAGGCGCGGCTGATGGGGCTGCTGGGCGTCCACAGCGTCTACGTGCTCGACGATCAGGGCGCATTCGAGATGCCCCTCGCGGACATCGTCGTGCGCGAAGCGGGGCGGGCGGGGATCAAGGTCCCGGCCCATGACAGTCTCGCCACGACGCCTGGTGCGACGTTTACCGGCGAGGTCGAAAAGATCTCAGAAAGCCACGCCCAGGCGGTGTTCCTCGCGGGCACCGCCGGGGCGGGCACGGCCACGCTGTGGCGCGAGCTGCACCACGCCGACCCCCAGCTGCTGCTGCTGGGCTCAAGCGAACTGGCAAGCGAAGCGTTCACCGACCACCTCGGCACGGCCGCGGCCAACACGTACCTGACCGTCCCCACGCTGGCGACCTCGCAGTACCCCGCCCCTGCCCAGCGCGTGCTCGACGACTACAGCAAGACGTTCGGCGGGCAGGGTGGCGCCGAGGCCCTTTATGGCTACGAGGCGATGACGCTGGTGCTCGACGCGATTCGCGCCGCGGGCGAGCACGGCAACGATCGCCAGACCGTGATCGACCGGGTCATGTCGACGCACGATCGCGACTCGGTGATCGGCGAGTACTCGATCGAAGCAGACGGCGAAAGCACGATCTCGCACTACGGGGTCGACCGCGTGCAGGAGGGTCGTCCGGTGTTCTACCGCGCGATCGACATTCGCTAGCCCCCCACAGGGGTCAGCCCGGCGACCAGCCGGAAGCGCTGGGCTTGCGCGCCGAGCGTGCGCCCGCCGCCGTCGAGCGTGGTGAGCGTGCGCAGGTAAGGGACGAATTTGGAGATCGTCGGGTCTTCGGTCAGGCCGACAGCTTCAAGCAGGCTGATGAACGTGGGGACGTCGAACATGATGCTCGGCTTGATGCCTTCCCCCAGGGCAGCGTCCGCGGCGCTGTAGGAAGCCGCGCCCGACAGTGCGCTTGGCGGGTCGAGCGCAGCCCCCACCGACGCTTCGCCCAGGCCGAGCACGAACTCGGCGTGCCCGTCGGAGGCGCGCCCCGCGGCGATCTCCAGCACCACGGGCAGGCCGGGCAGCCTGGCGCCGATCGCCGCTTCGGCGCCGCTGGTCGCTACCGGCGCCAGCGAGCCGCCCGCCTTGCGCAGCTGCGCGCCGAGCTGCGCCACCGCCGCGCGCGAGCGCGCCGGGTCGGTGGATTCGATCTCGACGGCCGCCTTCAGTTCCAGCAGGCTGGCGCCCTCGGCGAAGATGCCCGCGGAGCCCATCCAACTTTGGAAGTCCTGTCTGGCCTGGGGCGTGTCCGCGCCGAGCGCGGCCAGCGGCATGAACAGCCCTTCGAACAGGCCCTTGAGGTTGAGCGTGCCGGAGGCCGGCGCTTCCGGGCTCGCGCCCGCGATCGACAGCAGCCCGCGCAGGCCCTGCACGTCGGCGGCGAGGGTGGTGGCGACGTTGCCAAGACCCACCGCCAGCCACGATTCTCCGGGCAGCTGCGCGAGGGTGCCCGCACCTTGGGCGCTGGAGGAGAGAAGTCCGCCGGGAGCGCCCGTGGGATGCGCGAGCGTGTCGGCGTCCAAGGCGATCGAGCTGGCGCTCGGCACGACCGAGACGTTCGCTTCGCGCGCGCCGCCCAGCAGCGCCAGCACGCCCGCCAGCCCTTCCTGTTGGCCGGCCTGCGACGTGCCTGCAGAGCTCGTCGAGCTCTCCGGGTTGGAGTAGAGGTGCGCGAGCGCCTGAGCGGGTGCAAAGGACAGCAGGGCCTGATAGCCGCTGGCATGTTCCAGCGAGGCTCCGCCGAGCTCGGTGTCGATGACGCCGTGCATCCCCGCTTCGCTGCCGATCACAGCAAAGCGGTGCACGATGCCCAACGCCAGCCCGCCTGAGGTCGCCTCGTAGGAGAAGCCGCGGTAGCTGGCCGCATGCGCGCCCGCGCGCCTGGCCTGAGCGTCCAAGAACGAGCGCGCCTTGGCTTCGTTTGAGGTGTCCAGCACGATCGCCCCCTGGGCTGAGCCCGCACCGGCCGCGAACGGGGACGTGGTCGAGGAGCTGCTCAGCAGGCCCTGCTGGACCAGAGAAAGCAGCGCGCCGGAGGAGCCCAGCGAGGTGACGAACACGCCCGCGTGCGGCCCCAGCCAGGGCGCGACTTCGCGCTTGAAGCTCAGGGCGGGCGAGCCGGGGGTCTGCAGGGCGCCCAGCAGGCGCAGGTAGGGATCTGCCTGATGGGTGAGCGCCCGTCCGACCGCCAGCGTGGCCGTCTGCTGGGCGCCGGCCGGGCGCACGGTCGCGCCCGCATAGAGCGGCGCGGACGCGGGCACGACGACGGCGGGGTCGGCCGAGGTGCCCGGCGCCGAGGATGAGCCGCAGCCCGCCAGCGCCGCTGCCGCGAGCACCGAGGCGATCGCCGCCAGCGCGCGGGCGATCGCACGGGCACGTGGGGAAGGGCTTTGGCCGAAGGGCAACGCTGGAGTCCTTTTTCGCGGGTGGTCGGATGCGACCGGCGGGGGGATCGTATGCGGCGCGCGCGCCTACGCGCAAGCCACGTCTATCTGCAACCGCCCATGCACCTGAGCGTCGTGCAAGTGCGCTTGCGCTTGTGCGATCTGCCGGGCGCGTCGGATGCAAGCCCCCAGATCCGCTCTGGAGCGCGGTTTTCGCACGGAAGGCGGACCGTGGGAAGGTCGGGTGGGAGAAGATGTGCAAATAGGGTTGCATTGTGGG
This sequence comes from Solirubrobacteraceae bacterium, assembly GCA_035602785.1. GTDB lineage: Bacteria > Actinomycetota > Thermoleophilia > Solirubrobacterales > Solirubrobacteraceae > Palsa-744. Next base: position 731 of record DATNLQ010000141.1, on the reverse strand, counting down.
AGAAAGTGGGATATGTTCGCGACAGCGAGCCGAGGTGGAGGGGCTCCTCCCACTCCTCCACCTCGGCTCGGTAAACAAAGCTGGGGAGCCTCAACAGTGGTCCCGTTCCGCGGCACCTTCGACCATACGCTCGATGCCAAGAACCGCCTCACCGTTCCAGCCCGCTACCGCGCCGCTCTGGCCGAGGGGGTGGTGCTCGCGATGCCCGTCGACCTAAAGCCGTGCGTGGGCGTGTGGCGTCCGGAGCAGTACGAGCGCTACACCCAGCGCGCCCTGGCCGAGCTGCCGCCGCTGTCGCCTCGCCTGACCGAGCTGGAGCGCTTCTTCTACGGCAGCTCCCACGACACCGAGCTTGACGCCGCCGGGCGCATCATGATCCCGGGCTTCCTCGGCGAGCACGCCGCTCTGGCCAAGGAGGTCGTCGTGGTGGGCGTGGGCGACCGCATGGAGCTGTGGGCCAAGACCGCCTGGAGCGAACATCGATCGACGCTGCTGAGCGGCGTCGCGGAGGTCACCGCACGTGCCGATGACGCTGCCTGAGATCGCCCGCCGCGCGGGAATGGACGGTCTTACCTCCGGTCGGTCGCCGATCGTCGTGCAAGCCCGCAGGAAGGGCTCCGGGGATGCCAACCCGCCCGCCCGCGGCTCATCCTCGAGGCGGGCCGCCCGCGCGCGCGCCGCCCACAGGCATGACGGCGAGGCGAGCGCGAGCGGCGCCCACACGCCCGTGC
>DATNLQ010000137.1:0-6643 GCA_035602785.1 Solirubrobacteraceae bacterium | reverse complement strand
GCGTCCGGCGCGAGCAGGCCGAGCAGCATGTCGATCGTCGTCGACTTGCCCGCCCCGTTGGGGCCCAGCAGCGCCACCGTCTCGCCCGCCGCGATGCGCACGTCCACGCCGCGCACAGCCCTGATCGGCCCGTCGGGGCCGTGGAAGGACTTGACCAGCCCGCTCAGCTCGATATCCGACCCGCCGCGCGCCTGCGCATCTGCGGCCGCGCCGATCACCCGCGTCTGCGCCCGCCGCTCATTTGCGCGCCATTTTGATCGCCTTCTGGCGTTCGATCTTCGACAGCACCACCTTGCGCGGACGCACGCTCACCGGGGTGACCTCGACCGCCTCGTCCTCGCGCACGAACTCCAGCGCTTCATCGAGCGTCAATTTGCGATGAGCGTCCAGGCGCACGAGCACGTCTGAGGTCGAGGAGCGCATGTTGGTCAGGTGCTTTTCTTTGACTGGATTCACATCCAGATCCTCCGAGCGCGCGTTCTCGCCGATGATCATCCCTTCGTATACCTCCTCGCCGGGCCCCACAAACAGCGAGCCGCGCTCCTGCAGCGTGAACAGCGAGAATGTCACCGTCTCGCCGCGGCGGTCGGCCACCAGCACGCCGCTCGTGCGTGTCAGGATCTCGCCGGCCCAGGGCTCCCAGCGGTCGAACACGTGGTGCATGATCCCCGTCCCGCGGGTTTCCGTGAGGAACTCGGTGCGAAAGCCGATCAGCCCGCGAGCCGGCACCAGGTAGTCCATCCGCACCCAGCCGGTGCCGTGATTGATCATGTGCTCCATGCGGCCCTTGCGCGCCGCCAGCAGCTGGGTCACGGTGCCGACGTGCTCCTCGGGCACGTCCACCGACAGTCGCTCCACGGGCTCGTGGCGCTTGCCGTCGATCTCGCGCTCGAGCACGTGGGGCTGGCCCACGGTCATCTCAAAGCCCTCGCGGCGCATCATCTCCACGAGCACCGCCAGTTGCAGCTCCCCGCGGCCCTGCACCTCGAAGGTGTCCGGACGATCGGTCGGGCACACGCGCAGCGACACGTTTCCGACCAGCTCCTGCGCCAGGCGCGCCTCGATCTGCCTGGCGGTCAGCTTGTCGCCGTCTTTGCCCGCCAGCGGCGAGGTGTTGACACCGATCGTGATCGACATCGCCGGCTCGTCCACGGTGATCACGGGCAGCGGGCGCGGGTCGCCGAGGTCGGCAAGCGTCTCGCCGATCGTCACCTCGGCGATGCCCGCCACCGCGATGATCTCGCCCGGGCCTGCCTCCGGCGCATCGACTCTGTTCAGCGCGTCCGTCACGTACAGCTCGGCCACCTGCGCGCGTTGGATCGAGCCGTCGGCGCGACACCACGCGATCTGCTGGCCCTTGCGGATCGTGCCGTGGCGCACGCGGCAGATCGCCAGGCGCCCGACGTAGGGGGACGCGTCGAGGTTGGTGACGAGCGCCTGCAGCGGGTGTTCGGGGTCGTATGTCGGCGCGGGGATGTGCTCGAGCAGCAGGTCCAGCAACGGCGCGAGGTTCTCCTCCTCGATCGGCTTGCCTGGCTCGTAGTGAAGCGAGGCCACGCCCGCCTTGGCGTTGCAGTAGACGATCGGGAACTCGATCTGGTGCTCGTCCGCGTCGAGGTCGAGGAACAGCTCATACACCTCGTCCACCACCTCGGCCACGCGCGCGTCCGGGCGGTCGACCTTGTTGACCACCAGGATCACCGGCAGCTTGGCCTCCAGCGCCTTGCGCAATACGAAGCGCGTCTGCGGCAGCGGCCCCTCAGATGCGTCCACCAGCAGCAGCACGCCGTCGACCATCGTCAGCCCGCGCTCGACCTCTCCCCCGAAGTCCGCGTGCCCGGGCGTGTCGATGATGTTGAGCTTGACGTCCTTGTAGCGCAGCGATGTGTTCTTGGCGAGGATCGTGATGCCCTTCTCGCGCTCCAGGTCCATCGAATCGAGCACGCGCGTGGCCACGTCCTGGCCCACGCGAAACGCGCCCGACTGCCACAGCATGGCGTCGACCAGCGTGGTCTTGCCATGGTCGACGTGGGCCACGATCGCCACGTTGCGGATGTCATCTCTGGTTACGAGCACGGCGCAACAGGCTAGCGGCGCACGCGCGCGGCCCTGAGACCTGTCCGCAAACCGAAGCGTGCGAGCGCCGACGGGTAGCGCTCGGCCGCTGCGATCGTCTCTTCCAGCGCGGCCGCGAAGCGCCTAATCTCAGCCTCCTCGACCATCAGCGCGGGTAGCGCCTTGATCACGTTCATGTGGTGGCCGGCCACCTGGCAGAGGATCTTGTGCTCTGCAAACAGCGGCACGATCACAAGCTGGGAGAACAGGCCCGGCTGGCGCGCCTCGACCCTCTCCCACAGCCGCCGCGCGCCCGCGCCGCCCGGCGGTCCGAATTCGATCGCCCACATCAAGCCCAGGCCACGCACGTCCGAGACGACCTCGAAGCGCTCCACGAGCGGCCTGGTGAGCTCCAGCAGCAGCTCGCCCATGCGCTGCGCGCGGGCGACCAGGCGCTCACTGTCGAGCACGCGCAGCGTGGCCAGCGCGGCGGCCGCCGCCAGGTCGTTGCCGCCGAAGGTCGAGCCGTGGCGCACCGCCCGCTCCATGCCGTCGAACACCTGTCCGAAGGCCGCGCGCGACACGAGCACCGCGCCCACCGGCACCAAGCCGCCCGACAGCGCCTTTGACATGCAGATCATGTCCGGCTGCAGGTCCCAGTGCTCCAGCGCGAAAAAGCGCCCGGTGCGCCCGACGCCCGTCTGCACCTCATCGCATACGAACAGCGCGCCCGCCTCCCTGCACAGCCGCTGGGCGCCGGGCAGGTAGTCGTCGGCGGGGATGTTCACGCCCTTGCCCTGCACCGGCTCGACCACAAACGCGGCCACATCGCCGCGCGCGAGCTCGCTCTGCAGGGCGTCGCAGTCGCCGAAGCCGACGGGATCGCAGCCGGGCAGCAGCGGGCCGAAGCCGTCGCGGAACTCGGCGTTGCCGTTGAGCGACAACGAACCCAATGTCAGCCCGTGGAAGGCATGCTCGGCATACAGCACGCGCGGTCGGCCCGTGGCCGCGCGCGCGATCTTGACCGCCGCCTCCACCGCCTCGGTGCCCGTGTTCGCCGGGACCATCGCCGCCACGCTGGCCGGGGCGCGCGCCAGCAGCTGCTCGGCCAGCACGCCGCTGAGCAGCGTCACGCCCAGCTGCGGCAGGTTGCCGGTGCGCGCGGCGAGCACCTGCTCGACCGCTGCGATCGCATCGGGGTGGTTGCGCCCGATCGCAAACACGCCATAGCCGCCCACCAGGTCCAGGTAGCGCTCGCCGTGGGCGTCGATCAGGTGTGCCCCCTCTCCCCCCGTCCACACCCTGTCGAAACCCAGCGTGCGCAGGATCCGCCCCATCTGCGGGTTCAGATGGCGGTCGTTGAGGGCCATCTCCTCGCCGCCGCGGGTGGCAAGGATGTCGCTGACCGTGGGCGCGGGCTCGGCGGACATCGAGGCCCTGAGCCTATCCGGCCGGGCACCGTAGACACCGTGCAATCCGTCAAAGATGCCAACCATGTGAAATACGCCGGCAGCCTGACGCAGACGATCATCTGCATTACGCATCCGTTTGAGGGGCTGTTCAATCCTCAAGCACCCCCGCGCAGCGGTCGAAATCGTCCACATGCAGGGGGCTTCCTGGCTATGTCCGACCGAGCTTGACCGCAGCCGCGTGGTCGACGCGAGCGATCGCGTGCGCGTGATCCGTCGCGTGGGCTCCACATCGGTGGGCATCGCCCTGGTCGCCTCCGCCCCCTGGGTGGGCTGGTGGACGTTGCCCATCTTCGCGCTGTGCGCACTCAACTTCGCCAACGTCGAGCGCCGCATCTACAAGAGCCCTCACCCCGAGCGGGTCAGCGCGACCGCGATCGTGATCACCCTGCTGCTGCTGACTATCGGCATCGCTTCCTACCGCGGCAGCGCCAACCCCGCTCTGCCCTGGACGATCCTGCCCGCAGCCATGATCGCCGCGCGCTTCCGTCCCCAGGTCGTGGTCGCGGGCGTCGTGCTGACCGTGATCTGCGTCTTGATCGCGACCGTCGGCCTGCACACGACCACCGCGCTGAATGATCCGGTGCCGCTGTTCATCACGCTCGCCCTGCTCATCAGCGTGGTCACGATCGTGCGAGCACTGCAGACGGCCGAGCTGCACCACCGCAGCGAGGCGATCCTCGATCCCCTCACCGGCCTGCTCAACCGCAACGCGCTGGCGCCGCGCTTTGTCGAGCTCTCGCTGCAGGCGCGCCTGGCCAATCAACCCGTCTGCCTGGTGCTGTGCGACGTGGACAACTTCAAGGAGGTCAACGACCAGCACGGACACGATCGCGGCGACGCGGTCCTGCGCGACGTCGCCTACACGCTGCGCAAGCAACTGCGCTCGTTCGAGCTCATCTACCGCCTCGGTGGCGAGGAGTTCCTCGTGGTCCTGCCCGGCATGAACCACGTTGGCGGCCTGGAAATCGCCCAACGGCTGCGCGCAGCCGTCGAGCAGGCGCAGCCCACCGGCATACCCGTCACGATCTCGCTCGGCCTCAGCGACCGCTGCGGCGAGCAGGTCGACTACGACGTGCTGTTCAAGGCCGCCGACGAGGCGCTGTACGACGCAAAGCGCGCCGGGCGCAACCGCGTGGCCGTAGCGCCGTCCCCGCCGGGGGCCACGGGCAGTGCAGAAGTCGCCGGCGCGGGTATGGGGGTGAGCCCCACTCCGATCACAGGCGCGCTCGCCTCGCCTGCCGTCGCCGGCCCGTCCATGCTCGGGCAGACGATCGCGTGACGCGGCCGCGATCCAGCTAGACTGGCCCACAGCATGGTCGTGCGGCAAGCGGCCGTGCGCCAGGCAGGTAGGCAGACAAGATCGATAAGGGAGTCGACGTGCCTTCGGCAACCGCCACGACGACCACCAAGATGACAAGCACGCGTCCGATGTCCGTGGACGACTTGGAGCTCAAGCGCCTGTTCACCCGCTGGCAGCGCCACGGCGACCGCGCCGCTCGCGAGACGCTCGTGCGTCGCTTCATGCCGCTTGCGCGCAGCCTGGCGCGGCGCTACGGCAGCTCGTCAGAGCCCTTCGAGGACCTGCTGCAGGTCGCCTCGCTGGGTCTGCTCAAGGCGGTGGACCGCTATGACGTCAGGCGCGGCTACTCCTTCTCGTCCTATGCGGTGCCAACGATCGTCGGCGAGATGCGCCGCTACTTTCGCGACGCGGGCTGGGCCGTGCACGTGCCCCGCGGCGCCCAGGAGCGCGCGCTGAAGGTGCGCGACACCCAGGAGCGCCTGACCCGAGAGCTGGGCCGCGCGCCCACTGTCAACCAGATGGCACAACGGCTCGAACTGCACATCGAGGAGGTCGTCGACGCGCTCGCCGCGCTGCAGGCATACGAGGCGTTCTCGCTCGACGCCCGCCAGGCGGACGGCCGGGAGGAGCTGGCCAGCTACGGGGAGTCGGTCGGAGCGGACGACGAGCGCTACGAGCTCGTCGAGCTCGACGCCACGCTTGCCTCGGTGCTCAGCCACCTGGGATCGCACGAGCGCCTGATCCTGCGCATGCGCTTCGTGGAGGATCTCACGCAGACGGAGATCGCCGCGCGGATGGGCATCTCCCAGATGCAGGTCTCCCGCCAGCTACGTCGCTCGCTCGATCGGCTGCGCGCTCTCACGCGCGCGCCCGTGCAGGCAGGCTAGGCGCGCAGCATGCAGCTCACAGGGCTCGCGCAGGCCGGCCGGCAACGGGATTGACCCATCGCCGCAAGTCAGGTTGACCGACAGCTCGATGGCCGAGATCCCGAACCTTCGCCTCAGCCTCTCCAGCAGTCCTGAGAACGTGTTGCTCGTGCGACAGGCACTCAGCGGCCTGGCGGAAGCGATCGACCTCGACCCGCTCGAGCTCAACGACATCAACACGGCGGTCAGCGAGGCGTGCAACAACGTGGTCGTGCACGCCTACGAAGGCAGCGAAGGGCCGCTCGAGGTGGACATCTGCGCGGGGGCGCCGTCGCTGCGGGTGCTCGTGCGCGACCACGGGCGGGGCATCGCGCCCACGGTCATGGCCGCCGACGATGAGGACGGGGTCGAACAGGCCGTCGGCGGGATCGGCCTGCCGGTCATCCGCGCGCTCGCGCGCGACGCCGAGTTCAGAGACGTCGAGGGAGGCGGAACGGAGGTGCAGATGGACTTCGCCACTGCCCGCGCCAGCGCCCTGGAGCCCCCCTCGCCCACCGACCAGCCACAGCTGCCGGCGATCGCCTCGGATGGACTGGCCAGCACGATGGCCCTGACAATCGCGCCGAGTGCGCTTGCACGCACGGTCCTGCCTCGGCTGCTGTGCGCGCTCGCTGCACGCGCGCACTTCTCGACCGACCGGATATCCGATACCCAGCTGCTCGCCGACACGCTCGTGGCGCAGACCGACGGCTCGCTCAGCGCGGCCCACCTCGGCGTGGCCATCGGCGTGGCGCCGCGCAAGCTGGAGCTGCGCATCGGGCCCCTGCGCAGCGGCCGGGCGGGGGCGATAGTGCTCGACTCGACCGTCGATGGCCTGGGCCCAGTGCTCGCGCGGCTCGTGGACGCACACGAGGTGACCGTGGAGGGCTCCTCGGAGACCCTCGCGCTGA
>DATNLQ010000131.1:0-7208 GCA_035602785.1 Solirubrobacteraceae bacterium | reverse complement strand
GAAATCGACGAAGCGATCGCCAAAACGTCGACGCTTGCCGGTGAATTCGGCTCGGTGCAGAACCGCATCCAGTTCACCGCTTCCAACCTGGAAGTTTACAGCCAGAACCTGACCTCGGCTGTGAGCGCGATCACCGACGTGAACATGGCCACTGAAATGACCAATTTCACCAAGGACCAGGTTCTCCAGCAGGCCGGCGTGTCGATTCTGGCGCAGGCCAACCACCTGCCCGACGCGACGCTGAAGCTGCTCGAATAGCAGCCAGTCGGTCACATCTTCCTGCGCGGTGGCGCCTACGCGACGCCACCGCAGCAGCGAAGCCGCCAGCCGGCGCGCGCTTTCACCGGCTCGGCCGGCTCGTGTCGTTTCGCCGACCGCTCGGCGGTGACGCTCGACTACCCGAGCTCGCGCATACGCTGGCGCTGGGGCTCGACCGTGTACTTGGGGTCCTGGGCCGAGGCCATCCCCGCGGCGAAGATGCCAAAGCGCGTGAGAGCAGAGCCCGCCAGCAGCGCCGTGCCGCTGAGCGCAGCGCCGACACGGCTGCGCGGCGCGAGCGTCACGGCGCCGAGCGCACCGGCGCCCGTCAAGGCCCTGGCGGCCCGCATCCGCCTGCCTGCCGTGCCCGTGTGCAGCGTCTCGGCGACCATCCCCAGGCGGCGCTCCAGCAGCTGCTCGCACAGCAACTCCACGCCGGCGCCCGCGATCGCCATGCGGCGCGCTGGCTCGCTCTCGCCCAGCGGAGCGGCCAGCAGGCCGAAGCCGGCGCCCGCCGCGGCAGCCGAGCCGGCGAACAGGAACGGGAGCTCGCGGTGGCCCTCATGCCAGGCCGGCACGGCAGTGTTGGCGATCAGCGCGGCCGTGTAGGAGGAGATGCCCGCCCCGAACAGCGCCGCGCCGGCTGTGGCCGCGCGCCCGCCGCGCGGCGCCAGGCCGAGCACGTCGCTCGCCGTGGCGAATCCGTTGAGTGGCCCGTAGGCAGCGAGCAGCCACGAGCCCATGTTCATCGGCGAGGTCGGCTTGAACACGCGCAGCATGTTCAAAAAGCGCTCCGGGCGACCGAGATCGTGGACGAGCGCAGCCAGCGAGACCCCGAGCGCGGCACTCGCGCACAGCTTGCACGACCTAGCCAAGTGCCCGCGGCCGGTGAGCTCGGCGCCGGCAGCCACGACCGAGCTGCCCGCGGCCAGCCCTCCGGCGAACAGGTATCCGGCGATGTCGCGCTCCTGCCACACCGGCGCGTTGATGATCGGCCTTCCGTAATAGGAGCCGGGGCGCTCGCGCGCACGCCGGCGGCGTTGCCCGTCGCGTGCGCCGATGTGCTCGTCTGCCGCGCTGCTCAACGTCTGCTCCCGGCGAACGCGACCGCTGCGCCGGCGAGCAGCCCGCTGGCGGCGATCGCCACGTTGCGCCACATCTCCGGCAGATCGCGCGTGGTGACGATCGGGTCGGGCGGCAGCCCGTAGACCTCGGGCTCGTCGAGTAGCAGGAAGAAGGCGCCATCCCCGCCGACGCCGTCGTCCGGGTCCTCGCCGTACAGCCGGGCCTCCGTCACTCCGGCCTCGTGCAGCTGCTCGATGCGCCTGCCAGCGCGCTCGTGCAGCTCATCGAGCTCGCCGAATTGGATCGAGTCGGTCGGGCACGCCTTCGCGCAGGCCGGCTCCTGGCCCGCGCTGAGGCGGTCATAGCAGAGCGTGCACTTGAAGATGCGACCGTCGTCCTCGCGCTTGTCGAGCACGCCGTAGGGGCAGGCGGGCACACAGTAGCCACAGCCGTTGCAGACGTCCTGCTGGACCACCACAGTGCCGAACTCCGTGCGGAAGATCGCGCCGGTCGGGCACACGTCCAGGCAGGCTGCGTGCGTGCAGTGCTTGCACACGTCAGAGGCCATCAGCCAGCGAAAGCTCTCGCCCTCGCGCTGGAAGTTGGACTGGTGGGCGCCGATCGGCGCGCGCTGCTCGATAAAGGCCACGTGGCGCCACGTGTCCGCGCCCAGGCCACCGGAGTTGTCGTGGGACATGCCCGTCCAGTTCAGGCCGTCCTCTGGCACCTGGTTCCACTCCTTGCAGGCGACCTCGCACGCCTTGCAGCCGATGCACAGCGACGTGTCGGTGAAGAAGCCCATGCGCGGCGGGTGGCGCTCGTAGCCCGAGCTCGCGGCTGGGTCGGCGCTGCCGAGCAGGACGTCCACAAGCTGGCCGTCGCTCACGGCTTCATCCCAGTCTGTGCGGTGATGCCGGCGCGCTGGCGGTACTCGCGCACGAGCGCCTGGCGCGCCGCGCCGCGCGGGCGCCGGCCGGGGCGGATGTCGACGCTCAGCGCCTTGACCTCCTGGATGTGTGAGCTGGGGTCCAGCGCCATCGAGGACAGCTCGTTCATCGAGTCGCCCTTCGCATAGCCGTTGGGCCCCCAGTGATAGGGCATGCCGATCTGGTGGATCGTGCGCCCCTCGATTTTCAGCGGGGTCATCCGGTCGGTGACCAGCACGCGCGCCTCGATCGCCCCGCGCGCACTGACGAGCGTCGCCCAGCCGGCGTGCTTAAGGCCACGCTCGGCGGCAAGCTCGGGTGATACCTCGCAGAAGAACTCGGGCTGCAGCTCGGCCAGGTAGGGCGTCCAGCGGCTCATGCCGCCCGCAGTGAAGTGCTCGGTCAGGCGATATGTGGTGACGACGAACGGGAATACGTCGCCCCCGGGCTCGTCGGGGTCGGGGTGGTAGCGATTGTTCTCGTGCTCATACACTTCCCGCGCCGGGTTGCGCTGGCGGGCGGGGTACATGGAGTTGGCCACCGGCGAGTCCTGCGGCTCGTAGTGGGTGGGCAGGGGGCCGTCGGCGACGCCCGCGGGAGCGAACAGCCAGCCGCGACCGTCGGCCTGCATGATGAACGGCGTGTCGCCAGAGATCGCTTCGGGCCCGCGCGCATCTGCTGGCGGGCGGTAGTCGGGCGGCTTGTCGGCCTCGAAGTCGGGCGTATCGTGCCCGGTCCATTCGCCCTTCTGCGCATCCCACCAGACGAGCGCCTTGCGCTCGCTCCACGGCCTGCCCTGCGGGTCGGCCGAGGCGCGGTTGTAGAGGATGCGGCGGTTGGCCGGCCACGCCCATGCCCACTCGCCGCCCGTCCAGTTCTGCTCGCTCGCAGGCTTGCGCCGGGCGGTCTGGTTGACGCCGTCGGCGTAGCAGCCGCAGTAGATCCAGCAGCCACACGAGGTCGACCCGTCGGCCTTCAGCTCGGTGTAGCCGGACAGCATCTTCCCGTCGGCGTCGCGTCCGTTGATCTCCGCGAGCACGGCCTCGGCATCCGGATCCTGGTGCTCGCCTACGGTCGGGTAGTCCCAGGTCAGCTCGAGCACAGGCCGATCGCGCTCGTCGCGCGAATCTGACAAGAGCTCGCGAACGCGCTTGGCGAGGTGATAGACGAACCACAGGTCGCTGCGCTGCTCGGCGACGGGCTCCTGGGCCTTGTGGTGGAACTGCACCATGCGCTGGGTGTTGGTGAACGTGCCGTCCTTCTCGATGTGCGCAGCGGCCGGAAAGAAGAAGACCTCCGTGGCGATGTCCTGAGTGCGCATCTCGCCCGACTCGATCTCCGGCCCGTCCTTCCACCACGTCGCTGACTCGATCAGCGAGAAGTCGCGCACGACCAGCCAGTCGAGCTTGGACATCCCCAGGCGCTGCATGCGCGAGTTGGCCGACCCGACGGCGGGGTTCTCGCCGAACAGGAAGTACCCCTTGACGGTGCCCTTGATCTGCTCCATCACGGTGTCGTAGGTGCTGTGGCTGGCGGTCAGGCGCGGCAGGTAGTCGAAGCGATAGTCGTTGTCCACAGTTGCCGACTCTCCCCACCATGCCTTGAGCAGGCTGACGGCGTAGTCGCGCATGTTGCCCCAGTAGCCGCGGCGCGCGGACGTGCCCCGCACGAAGGAGTCGAGGTCGGTGTGGCGGTGCGCGTGGGGCATCGGGATATAGCCGGGCAACGTGTCGAACAGCGTGGGGATGTCGCTTGAGCCCTGGATCGAGGCGTGCCCGCGCATCGCCATCACGCCGCCGCCGGGGCGGCCCATGTTGCCGAGCAGCAACTGCAACACAGAGGCCGCGCGGATGTACTGCGAGCCGATCGTGTGCTGGGTCCAGCCGACGCCGTGCACAAATGCGGTCGTGCGCTCGCGCCCGGAGTTCGCCACGAACAGCTCACAGACCTTGGCGAAGACGTCTTGGGGCACGCCGCACACGCGTTCGACGGTCTCGGGCGTGTAAGACGCGTAGTGGCGCTTGAGGATCTGCCAGACACAGCGCGGGTGCTGCAGGGTCATGTCCAATTTCGGCTGCCTGCGCGCGGCGTCGGCGTCGCGCGCCTGGCCCTCGTCGGGCAGCGCCTCGACGTTTCCCTCCTGGTCTCGCTGCCCGGCTGCGGCGGCCACGAACGCGTCCTCGTACTGCCAGCTGGAGGGGTCATAGCCGCGTTTGTCCTCGTCATAGCCCGAGAACAGCCCGTCGGCGCCGACGTCGGCGAACTCCTCGCCGACGATCGTCGGCGCGTTGGTGTAGGCGAGCACGTACTCGCGGAAGTCCGATTCGGTCGTTAGGACGTGGTTGATGACGCCGCCGAGGAAGGCGATGTCGCTGCCGGCGCGCAGCGGCACGAACATGTCGACCAATGCGCTCGTGCGGCTGTAGTGGGGGTCGACGTGGATCACGGTCGCGCCGCGCGCCTTGGCCTCCATCACCCACTGGAAGGCGACCGGATGCGCCTCGGCCATGTTCGAGCCCTCCAGGACGATCAGGTCGGAGTTCTGCAGGTCGCCCGGCAGCGTGCTGGAGGCGCCGCGGCCGAAGGACGTGCCCAGTCCGACCACGGTCGATGAGTGACACACGCGCGCCTGGTTCTCGATCTGGATCACCCCGCATGCCGTGAGGAACTTCTTGATCAGGTAGTTCTCCTCGTTGTCGAGCGTCGCGCCGCCGAGCGCGGCGATGCTCATGCAGCGCCGCGTGCGCCTGCCGTCGCGCTCCCACTCCCAGCCCTCCGCGCGCGCACACACGAATTTCTCGGCGACCATGACCATCGCCGTCTCCAAGTCAAGGCGCTGCCAGTCGCTCGCGTGGGGCGGGCGATAGAGCACGTGGCGCTCGCGCGCGTCGCCGGTGGTCAGCTGCAACGTGGCCGAGCCCTTCGGGCACAGCCGCCCGCGGCTGTGCGGCGCGTCGGGGTTGCCCTCGATCTGGATCGCCTTGCCATCCTTGACGTACACGTTCTGGGCGCAGCCGACCGCGCAGTAGGGGCATACGGACTTGACCACGCGATCGGCGTCAACGGTGCGCGCGCGAAGCTCACGCGTCCTGCGCGACTGCGCGGCCGCCCCGCGGCCAAGGCGGTCTGGACCGCGCAGCTGGCGCAGCACCGGCCAGCTCGAGGGCGACGGAAGGCGGGTCACTGGCGTGACGATACCCCCCAACGCCCGCGGCGAACCGCCGCGCTCGGGGCGCCGACGATCAGGCCCGGCTGTGGTCTGCGCGGTCGTGGTCGGTGCTCGCGCCGGCGATCAGCGCCAGCGCATGCGTCAGGCTCGGCGCCAGTGCCTCGCCGACCTGTGCGATCGCCCGCGGGCTGCCGGGCAGGTTGACGATCAGCGTCGCCGCGCGCACGCCTGCGGTAGCCCGCGAGAGCATCCAGTGGGGTGTGTGCGGTTGGGAGGCGAGGCGCATCGCCTCGGCGATCCCGGGAATCTCGCGCTCGAGCACCGCGCGTGTGGCCTCGGGGGTGACGTCGTCGGGCGAGACGCCCGTGCCGCCGCTGGTCAGCACCAGCGCGCAGCGCTCGTCGTCGCACCAGTGGCGCAGGCGCTGTTCGATCAGGCCCCGATCGTCTGCCACCAGGTCGCGCTCGACGGCGCTCGCTCCCAGCCCGCGCGCGAGCGCCTCCAGCCTCGGCCCGCTCTCGTCCTCGCCGTCGCCCGCAGCCTTGGAGGTGCTGATCGTGAGCGCCGCCGCGCGCAAGGCGCTCAATCTCCCTCGCGGCGGTAGTCGCTGCGCCCGCCGCGCTTCTCCAGCAGCACCACCTGCTCGAGCTCGATGCCGCGCTCCAGTCCCTTGACCATGTCATAGACCGTCAGAGCGGCCACCGCGCAGGCGGTCATCGCCTCCATCTCAACACCCGTGCTCGCGATCGTGCGCGCTTCGCTGGTCAGCTCGACGATGCCAGCCTGAACATCTACGCTCGCCGCCACGTCCACATAGGTCAGCGCCAGGGGATGAGCGAGAGGGATCAGCTGCGCGGTCTGCTTGGCGGCCTGGATGCCGGCGATCCTGGCGACCCCTAGGACCTCTCCCTTGGGGCCGTCGCCGGCCTCGACCGCCAACGCGCTGTGCGAAGACATGCGCACGCGCGCTCGCGCCCGCGCGACGCGTTCGCTCGGTTGCTTGGAGCCCACGTCGACCATTCGCGCCGAGCCGTCGCTGTCGATGTGCGTGAGGCGGCCGGGGCTCGCAGGCTCGGCTGTGCTTACCGTGGCGGGTGCGTCGATCGGTGGCTGTGTGCCCGCCACCCATCCGCCGTCTGCGTCGCTGGCGTCGCCAGAACCATCCACCTCGCGCTTCCAGATCGGCGCCTCGGCCTTGATCCGGTCGATCGCCTCGCGCGCGGCCGCGAACGCCTCCGGGCGGTGGGCGGCAGAGACGGCGACGATCACGCTCGGCTCGCCCAACGGCACACTGCCGACGCGGTGCTCGGCGGCGGCCGCGCGCAGGTCGTGGGCGCGCGCGCAGTCGCGCACAATCTGCTCGATGCGCTCGTGTGCCATCTCGGCGTACGCCTCGTAGTCCAGGCGCGCCACCTCGCGCGTGACGCCCTCAAACGTCACGATCGCGCCCGCGCCGGGATCGGACACGGCCGCTCGCACCCGCTCGCGCGACAGCGGCTGCTCGCTCACCAGCACGTGTATGGGCGTCTCGATCGGCTGGCTGCCGCCGCTGAGCGGCGGGATCAGCGCGAGCTCATCCTCGCGACGCAGCTCGGTGTGCGGATCGGCGTACTCGCGGTTGACCGCCATCACCACCGGCAGCCGCGACAGCGCTTCTCCCAGCCCCTCGATCTGCTCCAGGCAGCGCAGGGCGTCCGCCACGGTGGCGCCGTTTGGCAGGCGAAGCTGCACGGACTCGGCGCCCGCACGTTCGCGCAGCACCGCGAACAGCCGCACGCCCATGACCATCG
>DATNLQ010000118.1:0-10966 GCA_035602785.1 Solirubrobacteraceae bacterium | reverse complement strand
CCGTCGGCGTTCGCGCAGGCCGCCGAGCTGGAGCTGCGCGGGGTCAGCAAGCGCTACGCCGGGCAGCGCGAGCCCGCCATCCACGACCTTTCCTTCACCGTTCCCGCCGGCGAGGTGTGCGTGCTGGTCGGCCCGTCGGGCTCGGGCAAGACGACGGCCATGCGCCTGATCAACCGCATGATCCCGATCAGCTCCGGCGAGATCCTGCTGGGCGGGCGCAGCGTGCTCGAGCGCGACCCGCGCCGGCTGCGCCGCGAGATCGGCTACGTGATCCAGCAGATCGGCCTGTTCCCGCACCAGACGGTGGGCGAGAACATCGCCACGGTGCCCCACCTGCTGGGCTGGCCCAAGCAGCGCGTCCGCGCGCGCGTGCACGAGCTGCTGGAGCTGATCGGCCTGGACGCGCAGGAGATGCACGGGCGCTATCCCGCCCAGCTCTCCGGTGGGCAGCGCCAGCGCGTGGGCGTGGCCCGAGCGCTGGCGGCCGATCCGCCGCTGATGCTGATGGACGAGCCGTTCGGCGCGATCGACCCGATCAACCGCGCGCGCCTGCAGGACGAGTTCCTACGTCTCCAGCAGCAGGTGCGAAAGACGGTCGTGTTCGTCACCCACGACATCGACGAGGCGATCAAGATGGGCGACCGCATCGCGATCCTGCGCGAGGGCGGAGTGCTGGCGCAGTACGACACGCCGCGCGAGATCCTGATGCGCCCCGCCGACGACTTCGTCGCGCAGTTCGTGGGCGCCGACAGGGGCCTCAAGCGCCTGGCGCTGACCACGCTCGCGGAGCTGGCGCTGATCGAGCCCAACGGACACGCCGACGATTGGCTTGCGAGCGACGTCCGCTCCGACGGCGTCGTGCGTGTGCCCCGCGAGACGTCCGTGCGCGACGCGCTGTCGGCGCTGCTCAGCGCAGGGGGAAGGCCGCTCGCGGTTGTGGACGCAGACGACCGCATCGAGGGCCTGGTGACGATCGAGCTGGTCGAGAAGCTGCTGTCAGACGAGGTCGCCGCCGCATGAGCGCTCGGATCGGGGCAGCCGCATGAGCGCCGTGATCCTCGCGGCCGCCGGGCCGGTGATCCCCAACTACGCCGCGCAGAGCTCCAGCTGTGAAGTAGACAACCGCCTGTTCTGCTGGCGCTGGGTGGCGCACAACTGGGGGCCGGTGCTGTGGCCGGCGCTGCGCCAGCATATCCTGCTCGCGCTCGTCGCCGTGGCGATCGGGTTCGTGATCGCGATGGCGCTCGCGCTCGCCGCGCACCGCTACGGTGCGCTGGAGCGCCCGACGACGATCGTCACGACGATCCTGTACACGATCCCCGGGATCGCGCTGTTCGAGCTGCTGGCCGCGCCGGTCGGCCTGAACGTGTTCTCGGCCGAGATCGCGCTGGTGTCCTACACGCTGTTGATTCTCTTCCGCAACATCCTCGCCGGCCTGCGTGGGGTCCCCGCGGAGGTGCTCGACGCGGCCGAAGGGACCGGCATGTCGCGCGCACAGGTGCTGGTGCGGGTGGAGCTGCCGCTGGCGCTGCCCGCGATCGTGGCGGGGCTGCGCATCGCGGTCGTCACGATCATCGCGTTGGCGACGATCGTCTACATCATCTATGACCGCGGGCTGGGAGTGCCGATCCACACCGCGCTCGGCGAGGGACCGTTCAAGACCGAGCTGATCGCCGCAGGCGGCCTGGCGATCGCGCTCGCGCTGCTCGCCGACGGGCTGCTCGTGCTGACCCAGCGAATGCTCACGCCGTGGGCGCGCGCGAGGGCCGGTTAGGCGCAGGACGCGAACATGCACGAATTCATCGAAGCCTTTCGCTTCATCGGACACAACGGCGCGGTCGCAGGCGGGCCGGCGCTGCCGAGCCTCTCTCACCTGGCGCTGGAGACGCTGAAGGTCGGCGCGATCGGAGTGGCCATCTCGGTGCTCATCGCAGTGCCGCTCGGCGTGTGGCTCGGCCACGTCCATCGCGGGTCGTTCGTCGCGATCAACCTCGGCAACGTCGGTCGCGCGCTGCCCAGCCTGGCCGTGCTCGCGATCGGCGACGCGTTCCTGGGGCTGGGGCTGACCGTGGTGGAGCTCGCGCTTGTGATCCTCGCGGTGCCGCCGATCGTGACCAACGCGTATCTGGCCGTGGACGGGGTAGATCCGGATCTCGTGGACGCGGCCAGGGGCATGGGCATGAGCGGCTGGCAGATCCTCGCGCGCGTGGAGTTGCCGCTGGCAGTGCCGCTCGTCTTCGCCGGGATCCGCACGGCGGCAGTGTTCGTGATCAGCACCACCACGATCGCGTCGTTGGCCGGCTTCAGCGGCAGCCTGGGCGACGTGATCGCCAACGAGACCAGCTACCACTTCTCGGGGGTGCTCGGCGCGGCGATCTGCGTGGCTGCGCTTGCGCTCGCGGTCGAGGGGGCATTGACGCTGTTGCAGCGTTCGCTCACGCCGCGTGGACTGCTGATGGTGCAACGTGAGCACGTCCCCGGGCAGGCCGGCGGGGTGCCCGCCACGCGAATCAACGTCTAAATAAATATAATAAAGTCGATCGACAATGTTAAGAACTAGGAGGCGGCTGATGACAGCCAGCAGGTGGAGCAGGTCGAGTTCCCGGATCACGAGCGTGCTCGCGGCGGTCGCGCTGTCGGCGCTGAGCGTTGGCCTGGCGGCGTGCGGAAGCAGCAGCAGCACAACGTCGTCGAGCAGCAGCAGCTCGACGCCGGCCACGACCGCGAGCACCGCCACGGCGGCGTCCAGCGGACCCGGGGTGGGCAAGCCGGCGGTGACGATCGGCGACAAGAACTTCGCCGAGGAGAACATCCTCGGCCAGCTCTACTCGCAGGCGCTGCAGGCGAAGGGCTACAAGATCACCGTCAAGGAAAACCTCGGCTCGACGGAGATCATCTACAAGGCGCTCGTGTCGGGGCAGATCGACATGTACCCGGAGTACACGGGCACGCTGCTGTCGGCGATCGCAGAACAGACCAAGGAACCGGCCAGCGCCGCCGCCGCGTACGCGCAAGCGAAGGCGTTCGTGCAGAAACACGGCTTCACGCTGCTCGACTACACGCCGTTCTATGACTCCGACGCGCTCGCCACGCTGCCCAGCTACGCGAGCGCCCACCATCTGGCCAGCATCGCCGACCTGAAGGCGCTGGGCAAGTCGGTAACGGTCGGCGCGCCGCCCGAATTCGCCACCCGCTTCGAGGGCCTGCTCGGGCTCAAGCAGCTGTACGGCGTGGTGCCCACGTTCAAGCCGATCGCCATCGAACTGTCATACAAGGCGCTGGAAGGCGGCCAGGTGGACGTGCAGAACGTGTTCTCCACCGACGGGCAGCTGCTGAGCGGCAAGTTCAAGGTGCTGGCGGACCCCAAGCACGTGTTCGGCTTCCAGAACGTCGCGCCGGTGGTCAAGCAGAGCATGCTGGCCGCCGAGGGCCCCGCGTTCGAAGCGACGCTCGACAAGGTCAGCGCGCTGCTCACCATCAAGGCGATCCAGCAGATGAACGCGGCGGTCAGCATCGACAAGCAGTCGGCCTCGAGCGTCGCCCACCAGTTCCTCGCGGCAAACGGAATCGGCTAGGGGTCTCTGAGAATCGGCTGGGGGCTTCTGAGAATCAGCTGGGGCTGGTCGTTCAATGCTCCCGTTGCGCCGCGCGCGTGACGGGAGCATTGACATTGCATGTAGTCCGTGTGTCGATTCGCGTAGATCTCCCTCAAGCTGATCGCCCGCGCAGCCGTACGCGCGGACTATGACGTCCAAAGACGACGCAAGGCCGACGGCCGGCAAGCACGCGCCGGGGAGATCGGTGGCCGTGGCGGTCCTCGCGCTGGCGCTCGCGTTGGGCGTGCTCGCATACGCGATCGCCGCCTCCCAGCAGCAGACGCGCTCACGCATCGTGTCCTCGTTCACGTTGCGCGCGACCAGCTCGGCGACGTTCGTCTCTGAGGTCCTGTCCGAGCAGCGCGCAGGCGCCCTGCACAGCACTGGGCGCATCCTGTCGGCGATCGTCGAGCACACCATCTCCTATCCCCAGCACCAGGTGTTCCTCATCGACGACTCCGGAACGCTGATCGCCGCCAGCCCGGCCACCCGCGCAACCAACATCCTGCAGGCCGATCCCGCGCTGGCGCGCGCGGCCCTGCACGCCACCACCGGTCCCGTCGCGGGCGCGGGCGTGCCGAGCACCTTCACCACGGCATCCGTCGCCGGCCGACCCTGGTGGCTGCTGGTCGAGGTGCCCAACGGCCGTCTGTACGCGTCGACCTCTGGCTGGGCCAACGTGCTCCCCTGGCTGGTGTTCGCGCTGGTGAGCGTCCTCGGGGCACTGCTGGTGGTCTTGCTCATGCGCTCTCACGCCGACCGCGTGCGCCTGCGAACCGTGTCTGAGAAGCTCGAGCAGACCGCGCGCACGGACTCGCTGACGGGGCTGCTGAACAGGAGGGCGCTGACCGACGAACTCACCCGCGCGCTCGCGCGTTCGCGCCGCCACGGCGAGCCGCTATCGGTGTTGATGATCGACCTCGACCGCTTCAAGGACACCAACGACCGCTTCGGGCACGAGGCTGGCGACCGTGTCCTATGTGCGCTGGCGGACTGCATGCGCGACACCCTGCGGGCCGAGGACGCCTACGGCCGCTGGGGCGGCGACGAGTTCCTCGTCACCCTGCCCACCGGCGACCAGCACGAGGCCACGGCCGTGGCCGAGCGCCTGCGCGCAGCCGCCGCAGCGGTCGACCTGGCTGACCTCGGCCTGGCCGCGGGCGTGCCCATAAGCGTCGGTCAGGCGACGGCCGCCGGCGCCACGGTCACCCCTGACGAGATCGTGCGGATCGCCGACCTGGACCTGTACCGCATGAAGTCCGCCCGCCGCGACGGCATCGAGCACTCCGACCGCGTCCTGGTTGGCGACCCGTCCGCCTGACCGGGCATGCCAAGCTTGCTGGCATGCTGCGAGGCGATGAGGGAGGCCTGCGCAAGTCCAGGCTGGCGATCTGGCTGGCCGCAGCGGTGGTGCTCGTGCTTGCGCTCGCCCAGCTGCTGCTGCCGCGCATAGCCGCCGGCGTGATCTCCTCGCGGATCGGCCGCTACGGCAAGGTGCACAGCGTGAGCGTGTCCGCATGGCCGGCGGTGAAGCTGCTGTGGGGCAGTGTCGACTCGGTGCGTGTGCGTGCTGGGCGCCTGGCGATGAGCCCGGCGCAGGCGGCCAAGCTGCTGTGGGAAGGGCACAGCACGGCGAGCATCGACGCGACCGCCGAAAGCGTGCAGCTGGGCTCGCTGCGCCTGAGCGACGCGACCCTGCAAAAGCACGACGGCGCGCTCAGCGCGCAGGCGAGCACGAGCGAAGCGGACGTCAGCGCGGCGCTGCCCGCAGGGATTGGCTTGAAGCTGCTGCGCAGCGAAGGCGGCGAGGTGGAAGTGCAGGCCAGCGGCGGGCTGTTCGGTGTGGGCGCGTCTGTCAATGCGGTCGCTCAGGCCAGCGAAGGCAGGCTGATCGCCCATCCGCTGGGCTTCCTCGTGGAAGGGCTGCGGCTGACGCTGTTCTCCGACCCGCACGTATACGTCGAGGGAGTCGGCGCGAGTGTTGCTGGCGAACAGCCGCTGACGCTGACCTACAGGCTGACGATGAGCGCAAGCCTGCGCTGAGATCTCGGGCGGCCGCGGGAACGGGCATCGCGTCCGCGGCGCGTCGCGGCGCCAGCGGCGACGTCAGGCGGCGGCGCGCAGGGACGTCACGGGCGCGGTCGAGCGCGGGTGGACGACCACCGGCAGCCCCTCTTTGGGGCTGATCGTGGGCATCTGGCGGATCGTCAGGCGGAAGTCCTGCGGGACCGAGAGCGTGCAGCGCGAGAGGATCATCGTGGCGATCGTGCGCACCTCCAGCTGGCCGAAGCGCATGCCGATGCACGTGCGCGAGCCGCCGCCGAAGGGCACGTATGCGCCCTTGGGCAGGGCAGCGCGCGCCTGCGCGGTGAAGCGCTCGGGGCGAAACTCGTCGGGGTCGGCGAACACGTCGGGGAGGTGATGGGATGCCCAGGAGCTGTAGTTGACAAACGCACGGCCCGGGACAGTGCGGCCCTGGAACTCGAAGGGCTCGATCGACCGGCGCGGGCCGACCCACGCGGGCGGGTACTTGCGCAGCGTCTCGTCGAGCACCATCTCGAGCTCCACCAGCTCGCCGGAGGCCAGTTGGGGCGCGGTCGGCTGCCTGCCGTCAAGCAGCGCGTCCTGCTCGGCCAGCAGTCGCGCGACGATCTGCGGATGGCGCGCGAGCTCGTAGAACAAGAAGGAGACCGTTGAAGTCGTGGTGTCGTGCCCGGCGAACATCAGCGTCATGACCTCGTCGCGGACCTGCAGGTCTGACAGCGTGTTGCCGTCCTCGTCGTGGGCGTCGAGCAGCAGGCTGAGGACATCCTGCCCGCGCTCGCCGGTCGCGCGTCGGTGGGCGATCTCGGAATAGATCAGCGTGTCGAGCTTGCGCGCGGCCTGCTGCAGGCGCGCCCACGGCGAATAGGGCCCGCGCAGGATGCGCAGGAAGTAGTCGGTCGAGTAGAACGACAGGGCGTGCTCGAACAGGCCGGCAGCGTCGATCGCCTGGGCCTGCGGGCCGTCGGGGTCCAGGCCGAAGAGCGCGCGCATGGCCACGCGCAGGGCCAGTCGGCGTGTCCACGCATACAGGTCCAGCTGAGTACCCGGCTCGAAGCGCTGTAGCGCCAGGTCGGTCTCTTGCGCGATCGCGTCCATCGACGCGAGGATGTGCTCGCGGTGAAACGCCGGCAGCATGATCCGCCGCGAGTCGCGATGGAAGTCGCCGTCGATCGTCAGCAGCCCGTCGCCCACCAGGCCGATCAGGTCGCGAAATTGCGACTCGCGCCAGCTGAAGTTGGACGCGTGCGAGACGGTGATGTAGTGGTTGGCCTCTGGCCCCAGCATGAAAACCACGTTGCTGTGGAACAGCCGCAGCGTGAAAATCGGGCCAAAGCGCTCGTAGGACTCGAGCAGCAGCGGCAGGGGTTCGGCGGCAAAGCGCCTGGTGCGAGCCAGCGACGGGCGCTTTTCGCCGGGCGGAAACGGCACGGTCGCGCGGCGCTCCGAGCGCAGGTCTTCGAGCAGGACCGAGAAGGGGCTCGATCCGAGCAGCGGCCGAGGGCCGACGAGGGCCATGCACAAAGCCTAGCCGACTGGCCGGCTGGCCAGTTTGGGGCGGGGAGGGGTGGCCGGGATGCGCACAGACGCGACCGGGCGAGGCGAGTGGCCGGCGCTTGGCATACTGGAGGGGCGCGGAAGGTCCCCGGGCGTTCCGATGCAACCGCGGGGGCGTAGCTCAGCAGGTTAGAGCGCTGCCCTGTCACGGCAGAGGTCGCGGGTTCGAGTCCCGTCGCTCCCGTACTTTACACCCCGCGTTTTGCAGGGCTTTTCTATTGTTGGGAACGCGCAATGATCGACGAGGCGACAATCAGCGAGGCTGCGAGGCGCCTGGTCGATGCGTCTCCGCCGGGAACGCGTGTGGTGCTGTTCGGCTCGCATGCCAGGGGCGAAGCTGGGAAGCAAAGCGATCTTGATTTTCTGGTTATCGAGCCGGAGGTGGAGCACTCCGGGGCCGAGTCAGTCCGGCTGCGCAGGGCGCTGGGCGATCTCGTCGTCTCGGCAGACATCATCGTGGTTAGCGAGCAGCGAGCTGGCGAGTGGCGTGATGTGCGTGGAAGCCTGATCCACGCAGCGCTCGCCGAGGGCCGCGAGCTGGCGGCCTGATGGCCAACCAGCACGACCTCGCCAAGCAGTTGCTGCAGCGTGCGAGCGACGACGAGGCGGCGGCACGGGCAATGCTGTCGATCGAGTCGGTCACAGACATGATCGTCGGAATGCTCGCTCAGCAGGGGGTCGAGAAGGCGATCAAGGCCGTTCTTGCTACCCGTGGCGTGGACTTTCCCTTCACTCACGACATTGGCGGTCTGACGAGGATCTGCAAAGAAGGCAAAGTCCCTCTCCCGGATGATCTGGATGGTGCCGACCAACTCACACCGTACGCGGGCGCGCTGCGATACGACGCGGAGGACCCGAAACTGGTCGATCGTGCGACCGCGCTGCGCTGGGCCACAGCAGCCGTCAGCTGGGCACAGGCTCAGGTCGAGTCTACGGCGGCGCCCTCGGCCGAGACCGAGCACCAAGAGGGCACCTGACGCACGGGCGGCTTGCGCGACGTTCCGAAGCGTACTCCGTTACCGACGGGTGGAGTCCGCGAGCGGGCGATGCCCAGGCCCAATCGCGTCGGTGATGTGACTCCGGTTCGGGGCTAGCCGACGACCTCGCTAAGTTCTGGATATGCCAACTGCAGCGGTCGAGGGCGGGGTCATGTCAGGAACGGACGGTTGGCCGCATGCGCGTCTAATCCCGACTTATGGCATCCGCAGTCAGGAGGAGCAGGAGAAGCGGGCGACTGCTTGTCTGCTTGCTGTTATGCATGGTGTGCCCGAGTTCGGTCATGCTCTTCTTGGGGAGCTGGGCGCTCCCCGCTCCCCAAGCGTCGATACGTTCGCCGAGGTTCGCTTCAAGAACGCGGACGGAAAGACAGATATTCCCGACGGGGCGATTGTGTGCGAGCGAGGTGGCAAACGCTGGACATGCCTCGTTGAGGTCAAGACCGGCTCAGCCGTTCTGAAGGACGAGCAGGTCGGGAGATATCTGGACATCGCACGTGACCAGGGCTTCGACGGGGTGCTTACGATCTCGAACCAGATCACCCACGGCGCCTTGGAGTCTCCGGTATGCGTAGACGGCCGCAAGCTCCGCAAAACCAAGCTCTGGCACTTTTCTTGGTGGCGTGTTTTGACCGAGGCGAGGACGTGCGGAGGGCTCATTCGTGCGCGAGACACGTGCGCAGGCCGTGACGTTCTATCGCGATCTCGTACAGAACCTCAAGGCTTGGCAGGTACGAGCACCCCAGATTCGCTCCGAGCCGGATGATCCCGCGAGCGCTCCGGTCTCGCCGCCCGACATCTTGCCGCTGACCTCCAAGGATGTGCTCCAGCCTGGCCCTACCGTGGTCGTTTGGCAAGGCGCTAGACCACGTACGAGATACACGAGGGCGTGCTCGCGGTCGCTCAGAGGACATGTCGCGGTTCCTCAACGAACTGCGTGCCCGTCCAGAGCTGAACGACTTGGACGATAAGCAGTCGATGGCGCTGGCGGCCAGCGAAACCCGCGCCGTCAGGCGCGAGCGCGGCGCGATGGGCCGCGGCTGCACCTGAGTGATCAGCCGCCTTGGGCGGTGCCTAGGGCACCGCGACGATGCCGAGTTTCGTACTACAATTCCTTAGTGGAGATCCACTCGGCGGCGCGCAAGCACGGCATCGCCGATGCCGATATCCAACATGCCGTGGAGCACGCCATGACGATCGACAATCAAGACGACGACACTCGCCTGTATCTAGGCCCAGCGCGGAGTGCTGCGCTCCTGGAGGTCGTGACCCTCGTTCGTGACGATGGCTCTGAGCTGGCTATTCACGCGATGAAAATGAGGGACAAGTACCAAAGGCTTCTGCCGGGAGGCTGAGCATGGCGAAGAAAGCGCATGGCAACACGGCGAGCGGAGTGCCCATCACCGACGATCTCATCGATGGGCTCGCAGCCAAGGCAGAGGCCGGCTATGACGTCGAGCAGACACTACGCCGACGCGGTGGGCGACCCCCCATTGGCTCGGCGGCTGCCAGTGTCGAGTCTGTGCGCCTCGAGCCTGAGCTGCGCAAGGCATTGGCGCTGCGCGCCGAGCACGATCACGAGACGACCTCGTCAGTGATTCGCAAGGCGTTGCGTGAATACCTCAAGGTCGCGTAGCTCCCTCAAGCCGAATCTGAGCTATGGAGAGCTGAGCGCGACGATCATGAGTCGCACCCAGGTGTCGACGAGTGTCTCGTCGTCGACCTGTGCTGGGATGCCGAGGACGTCGCGCAGGAGCCGGGAGGAGAGCAGTGAGCCGAGTCCGACGGCCGCTATCGCCCGCGCGTCTGCGTTGGGGATCGACGGCTCTGAGCGCTCGGCGATCCATGTCGCAAAGCCCTCGAATGTGGAGTGCACCAGCTGGTCGACTGCGGTGGTGAGCATTTGTGGTCGGTTGCGCGCTTCGGAGGCGAGAATGCGCAGGAGCTCGGACTCGCTGTCGAGCTCGGTCAGGATGTAGCGCGCGATCAAGATCAGTTCGGCTTTGACGTCTCCGAGTGGTGTGAGCACGCCGCGGATCTCGCGCAGCGCGTCCAGGCGCGCGAGCTGGCGCTCGATGCCCGCGGCGAGGACTGCTTCCTTGCTGTCGAAATGGTGGTAGAGCCCACCGGCTCCAGGTGTCAGTCCTGCGGCCGACTCGATCTTGGCGACGCTTGTGGCTGCATAGCCGTGCTGGCTGAACAGGTGCATCGCCTGGTCGATGATGCGCTCGCGCGTCGTGCTTGACATGGCTGGCGCCTAAGTATACACTTAGTTGAAATCAGTGGGGCTTGAGAAAGGGAGACGGGTTGTGTCCGATGTCGAGCTTCCCTCAGATGCGCCCGACACGACGCTGCCCCGCGACGGCATCGACGGTGGGCGTTTGCGGCGCACCGGCCCGCTGGTGAGCCTGACCGCTCGAACTGCCGGCGAGGCGGTCATGGCCAGGATGCGCGGCAAGGCGACGGGCGCGGACAGCACCGAATATCACATCCGCACGGCGGAGCGCTACGCCGAGCTGCTCGGTCGCTCCAAGGGCGCCTTGATGAAGGCCGGGCAGATGCTCTCGTTCACGTCGGCCGGTCCCGCGGTGCCGGCTGAGTTCCAGGCCATCCACCAAGAGGCGCTGGCACGCCTGTGCGATGACGCGCCCCCGATGGCGCCGCAGCTCGCTCGAGCGGTGCTCGAGCGCGAGCTTGGCTGCCCTGCCGAGTGCGCGTTTGCCCAGTTTCACTGGGAGCCGCTCGCAGCGGCGTCGATCGGCCAGGTCCATGAAG
>DATNLQ010000117.1:0-6994 GCA_035602785.1 Solirubrobacteraceae bacterium | reverse complement strand
CAACTGGCGCACGACCCAGTGGCACTGACGCTTCGGTCGGCTCGCAGGAGACGATGGCGCTTCGCGCGAGCGTCTCCTGCGAGACGACCTTCGCTTTGCCGAGGGGACGGTTTGTGACCGCGGGGCTGGCGGAGCGGCTAGCCGAGCTGTCCGCTGGGGCGGATGAGCAGCTCGTTGATGCTCACATGGGACGGACGCTCGATGGCGTAGAGGATCGCACCGGCGATGTCCTCGGAGGTGAGCCGCGTGATGCCGGCGAAGCGCTTGTTCATCTGCTCGAGCACCTCGGGGCGGTTGTGGCCGGCGAGCTCGGTGTCGACGGCGCCCGGCTCGACCAGCGTGACCCGGATGCCCATCGCGACGCACTCTTGGCGCAGCGACTCCGAGAAGGCGCCCACGCCGAACTTGGTGAGGTTGTAGACGCCCGAGCCCTGCCGTGCGACGCGCCCTGCCACCGAGCTGACGTTGACTATGTGCCCGGATCCCTGGGTGCGCATCAGGGGCAGCGCCGTGTGGGTGCAGTAGAGGACGCCGAACAGGTTCGCGTGGATCATCCGCCGCCACTCGTCGGTGGGGGCGTTCTCGATCGGCCCGAGCAGCATCACGCCCGCGTTGTTGACGAGGACGTCGAGGCGGCCGAGCTCGGCGTGCGCGCGTTGGACGAACTCGCGCGCGTGGGCCTCCTCGCCCACGTCCGCCGGCACGGCGATCGCGCGCCCGCCCTCCTGTTCGATGCGCTTGGCGAGCGCTTCGATGCGTTCAGTGCGGCGCGCGGCCAGCGCAACGGCCGCTCCGGCCCGCGCACACGCCAGCGCGGTTGCCTCGCCGATGCCCGAGGATGCGCCGGTGATTGCCACCACCTGCCCTTCGAGGCCGCTGCTCATACGCCGAGCTTAGCCTGCGATGCTCACTCGCCGGGCGGCGCGAGCCGAAGATGGGCAGAGCGAGCCGATCCTTTTGCGCCGCCTGCGGGTTTGGGATGCTAGTTGCGCGGGCACCCACTTGTTGGCGGGCATGCAGGTGTGCGCGCAGCGCCCGTCGAACGACATCTTACAACTTCGTAATCCGCGATGATTGACAAGACAACTACCTCGGCGTATCATTCCGACTCCAAGCATCGGATTAGAAGGACGCACATGTCAGACACACAAGCAAACTCCACCGCCACGCTCGACCCCGTGATCTCCGTAGAGGACGGCCAGGTCGACGCGCACACCACCGCAGACGGCCCGTCCGTCGTCGCCTCCGCGCGGCTCGACAGCCCGATCGAGCGCATCGACCTCGGGACCCCCGACACTTTCATTCCCGAGGCAGTTGACCAGCTGCTGGCGCATTCGCGCCGCTACCCGCTGCTCACGCCGGCCCAGGAGATCGAACTGGCTCAGCGAATCGAGCGCGGCGACCTGCACGCCAAGGAACTGCTCGTCAACTCCAACCTGCGCCTCGTCGCCTCCAACGCGCGGCGCTACCAGAACCAGGGCCTGCCCCTCGGCGATCTCGTCCAGGAGGGCATGCTGGGCCTGATCCGCGCCAGCGAGAAGTTCGACTGGCGTAAGGGCTTTCGCTTCTCCACCTACGCAACCCTGTGGATCCGCCAGGCGATCCAGCGCGGCCTGGAGAACTCCGGGCGCACGATCCGCCTGCCCGTCCACGTGGCCCAGCGTTCGCGCAAGGTCGGTCGCGTGGAGCGCGAGCTGTCGGTGCGCCTCGGACGCGAGCCCACCGTCGAGGAGCTCTCCCAGGAGACGGGACTGCCGATCGACCAGGTGGAAGAGGTGCGCCACCAGCGCGCTGCGCTCGTAAGCCTCGACCAGCAGATCGGCGAAGACGGCGACACGGCGCTCGGCGACCTGCTGCCCTCGGACGTGGAGGCGCCCGAGGACACCGCCTGGGACAACGAGCGCGAGCGGATCGTGCACCGTGCGATCTCCCAGCTGCCCGAAACCGAGCGCAAGGTGCTGACCCTGCGCTTCGGCACCGGCCGCGAGGAGCCCCAGACGCTGACCGCGATTGGCAAGCGCCTCGGTTTCTCTGCCGAGCGGGCCTCCCAACTGGAGCAGCGCGCGCTGAAGAAGCTCGCCGAGTCTCCAGAGCTGGCGGCCTTGAGAGAGGCAGCGTAATAGCGACTGCTGTGCGGCCTCCCCTGCGGGGCTGGCCGCACAGTTTTCTAACATCCCCGTCGGGTACGCAGCAAACCGTCGGGAAGGAGGCCTAGATGCCCAGCAAGTCGCCGTGGGAGCGCATCGTGCAGTGGACGATCGCGCTCGGCGAACGCATCCTGGCGCCGATTGAGCGCTTCATCGGCAAACGCTCGCTCGTCGGCGACGCCACGTTCTTCGAGCTCGAGCGCTTTCCCTGGGTCAAGCACGTCGAGGACAACTGGACGATGATCCGCGAGGAGGCCGAGCGGCTGCTCGAGGATCACGCCAGCCTGGCGAACTTCCAGGAGATCTCCAAGGACCAGATCGAGATCACCGACGATGACCGCTGGAAGACGTTCTTCCTGTACGGCTACGGGTTTGAGGCCAAGCTCGGCGTGCAGATGTGCCCACGCACGGCCGCGCTGATGCGCGAGATCCCGGGCATGACCACCGCGATGATCTCGATCCTCTCCCCGCGCAAGCACATCCTGGACCACCGCGGCCCGTACAAGGGGGTGCTGCGCTACCACCTCGGCCTGATCGTGCCCCAGGACGCCCAGGCGTGTCGCATCCGCGTCGGCGACGACGTGCGCCACTGGGAGGAGGGCCAGAGCATGATCTTCGACGACACCTTCAACCACGAGGTGTGGAACGACACCGAAGAGACGCGCGTGGTGCTGTTCGTCGACATCCTGCGGCCCCTGCCCGAGCCGGAGGCGACGATCAATCGCGCGATCGTCAAGGCGATCGGCCATTCGCCGTTCGTGCTCGACGCCAAGCGAAACCAGGAAGCCTGGGAACGGCGCTACCTGGAGCGCCATGCCGCGGGCATGTCGGGCGAGCGCGCAGCCGCCCAGAGCGCCGCCTGACAGGCGCTCAGACGCCTGACACGTCCAGCCCGGTGCCCTGCAGCAGGCTGTTGGCCTGGTTGTTGAGGATCGTGAACTCGCCCGTGAGGATCAGCACACCCAGCGTGATCATGACGGCGCCGCCCACCGCGATGATCACCGGGAAGTGGCGCTTGACGACGCTGAGCGCGTTGGTCATCCGCTCGAAGGCGAGCGCGATCGCCAGGAACGGGATGGCCAGGCCGGCGGAGTAGAAGGCGAGCAGCAGGGCGCCGTGAGCGGCCGAGCTGGAGATCGCGGCCTGGGTGAGGATGGCCCCGAGGGTGATGCTCGTACACGGCGTCCAGGCGATCGCAAAGGCAGCGCCGGCGATCAGCGGCCCGCCGCGGCCGGCCAGGCGCAGCAGGCCGTCGGGGTGCCACTCGCGGTTGAGGAAGCGTACGAACGGGGTGGCCAGGAAGATGGCGCCCATTGCCACGATGAGCGCACCCCCCACCTGCTCGAGCGCGTGTTTGTGCTGGTTGAGCGTCGACCCGATCACGGTGGCGCTGAGGCCGAGCAGGATGAAGATCGCCGAGAAGCTCGCGATGAACAGCAGGCTGGGCACGAGCACGCGCCGGACGCCCACGCCCTCGCGCAGATCCGCTGGCGTGACCCCGATCACGGTGGACAGGTAGCCGGGGACCAGCGGCAGCACGCACGGAGACAGGAACGACACCAGCCCGGCAGCGAGCGCGATCGGGATCCCCACTCCGGTGGCGGTGTCGGTGGCGGTCGCGAGCATCGGGTGCAGGTAGATCATGGCCGGGTGCTAGGACACAGGATGGCGGATAGCGGCGCGCAGCTCTGCCACTTCGCGCTCCAGCCGCGCGACGCGCTCGCGCAGGTCCTCCCGCCCGTCCGCAGGAGCGGAGCGTCCTACTGAGGCGGGGTCGGCGGATGGGCCGGAGCCTGCGGTCGGCCCGGAGCCTCCAGTCGGACCGGAGGCTGCGGATGGGCTGGCAGGCATGTAAGGCTCGGCCGCCGTCGACGGCCTGACGGCCTGGCCGTGCGCGGTGGGCTGGTCCTCGTTGGAGGCCAGCAGCTGCGCGTAGCGCTCCTCCTTGTGTCCTGGGCGCCGTCCCTGCCGTGCAACGAGCTCTCGCTCGATCAGGCGCTCGAGCGTGTCGTGAACGCCTGACAGGTCGCCGAACGCGTGCATGCGCTCGGTGCGCTGCTTGAGCTCGCCGGGGGTCTGCGGCCCGCGCAGCATCAGCACGCACATGATCGCCTGTTCGCCCGCCTGCATGGGCAGCGCTTCGGCGAGCAGATGCCGGTACTTGGCGGCGCGGCTGCCCGCGCCGCTGGCCAAGCGGATCAGGCCGCGGCGCTCGAGGCGGTGCAGCGCGTCTCTGACGATCGCGTCGTCGTAGTCGACGACCGGGTCGCGGCTGGTGGACTGGTTGCAGGCCAGTCGCAGCGCGTTCAGCGACAGCGGATAGGCGTCGGGCGTGGTGCGCTGCTTTTCCAGCAGGCAGCCGAGCACCCTGATCTCCGACGAGCTGAGATTGGCGGGCGCGCTGCTCACGACGTTCCGCAGGGTAGCCGAGCGCAGCGCGGGATCGCGCGGCCTGGCGGCTGGAGAGCTGTGAAGCGATTCTCACTGCATCTTTCGGACACGCTTAGGCGTATGGGTGAGACTTGGCACACGCAGGCCTCAACGGCCGACAGGGCGCTGCTGCTCCCGGCGCCTGTCACCCGCCAGCGAAAGGAAGCAAGCCATGGCCCGTATCCTCGTCCAAACCAACGACCGCCGTACCGTCCTGGACGAACCCGAAGTGCAGCTCGCAGATGTCAACGACCAGGATCAGGCAGCCGACCTGCTCGATCGGCTTGGACGCGCCATCGTGCAAGCCGAGCGCGCGCCGCGATCGCCAGGCACTCGCAGCAGGCGGCCGAAGGCGCTCGTCCCGGTGAGCGACTACCGCGACGTGGGCGCCTGACTCGCCGGCCCGTCGCTCGTGCGACGGTAAAGTCGAATGGGTGAGCGCCCAGCCCTTCGCCCAGGGACACGGAGGCGGTGAGGGCCGTCGGCGCCAGCCGGCGCAGCCGCGTCCGCAAGATATCCCCGACAAACACGTATCGCTGCGGCGCATAGCGCGGCTGTTCATCCCCTACCGGCTGCGGCTGGGGCTGCTGCTCGGGCTGATCGTGCTCGGCTCGGTGCTGAGCGTGGCCTCGCCGTTTTTGCTGCGCGAAGCTGTCGACAAGGGCATCATCAAACACGACCTGACGCTGCTGTCGTGGCTGGTCGGCGGCATGATCGCGCTGGCTGTGATCAACGGCGTGATCGGCGTTGCCCAGACGTGGATCTCCAATGAGGTGGGCCAGCGCGTGATGCACGACCTGCGTGCGGCGGTGTTCGCGCACCTGCAGCGGATGTCGCTGGCGTTCTTCACGCGCACGCGCTCGGGCGAGGTGCAAGCGCGCATCGCCTATGACATCGGCGGCATCGACGACGTGGTCACCAGCACGGCCACCTCGACGGTCTCGACGGTGGCAACCGTGACGGCTACGGTCGTGGCGATGTTCGCGCTGAGCTGGCAGCTGACGGTGTTCTCGCTGATCCTGCTGCCTTTCTTCGTGTGGCTGACGCGCCGCGTGGGCAACGAGCGCAGACGCATCCAGTCGGTGCGCCAGAGCCGACTGGCGGACATGTCGACGCTGGTCGAGGAGTCGCTGTCGGTGTCGGGGATCCTGCTCGGCAAGACGATGGGGCGCTCGCACGAGCTGGTCGATCGCTTCTCCTCGGAGTCAAGCGAACTGGCCGACCTGGAGGTGCAGGCGCGCATGGCGGGGCGCTGGCGCATGTCGACGGTGCAGATGAGCTTCGCGATCATGCCCGCGGCGGTGTACTGGTTCGCGGGCTACAGCATCGCCCACGGGCACGACCTGATCTCGATCGGCACGGTGGTGGCGTTCACGACGCTGCAGACGCGTTTGCTGTTCCCGATGCAGCAGCTGCTGTCGGTGGGTCTTGAAGTACAGACCTCGCTGGCCCTGTTTGGGCGCATCTTCGAGTACCTGGACCTCCCTGTCGACATCGTCGAGCGCCCGGGCGCGCGCACGCTGAGCGGCGTGCGCGGTGATGTGGAGCTGCAGGACGTGTGGTTTCGCTATGCGCCTGACGGTCCATGGACGCTGCAGGAGATCGGCGCAGAGATCCCGGCGGGCACGCGCACGGCGCTGGTCGGCGAGACCGGCTCAGGCAAGACGACGCTCGCGTATCTGGTCGCGCGTCTGTATGAGGCCCAGCGCGGGCGCGTGTGCATCGACGACGTTGACATCCGCGACATGACGCTCGACTCGCTTGCGGCCACGGTCGGCCTGGTCTCTCAGGAGACCTACCTGTTCCATGCGTCGATCCGCGAGAACCTCCGCTTCGCCTGTCCTGATGCGACCGACGAGCAGATCGAAGACGCCGCCCGCGCGGCGCAGATCCACGAGCTGATCTCATCCCTGCCCGAGGGCTATGACACGCCCGTGGGCGAGCGCGGCTACCGCTTCTCCGGCGGTGAGAAGCAGCGCATCGCGATCGCGCGCACCGTGCTGCGCAACCCACCTGTGCTGGTCCTCGACGAGGCGACCTCGGCGCTGGACACCGAGACCGAGCGCGCCGTGCAGCAGGCGCTGGACGAGCTGTCGCGCGGGCGCACCACGATCGCGATCGCCCACCGCCTGTCGACCATCCGCGACGCCGATCAGATCCTCGTGCTGGACTCGGGGCACATCGTCGAGCGCGGCACGCACGAGGAGCTGCTCGGACAAGGCGGCTACTACGAGGAGCTCTACCAAAAGCAATTGCTCGAAGAAGAGCTGGAACGCGCATGAGCGACTTTCGCGAAGAAGAAGCCTTAGGAAAAGTCTACGACAGCCGCCTGGCCAGCCGACTGTTCGGCTATTTGCGTCCCTACGCAAAGCTGGTGGTGTTCGCTGGGCTGCTAACAATTTTGGTCGGTCCGCTGA
>DATNLQ010000109.1:0-4033 GCA_035602785.1 Solirubrobacteraceae bacterium | reverse complement strand
GAGACCGTCTGGCGCCAGGCCGACAAGTACCACGTGCCGCGCATCGCCTACATCAACAAGATGGACCGCACGGGCGCAGACTTCGACATGGGCGTACAGACGATGATCGACCGCCTGGCCGCCCACCCCGTTCCAATCCAGCTGCCGATCGGCGCCGAGGGCGACTTCCTCGGCGTGGTCGACCTCGTGGCGATGAAAGCGATCGTCTACAAGGACGAGATGGGCAAGGAACAGGAAGAGATCGAGATCCCCGAGCGCCTCGTCGACGCCGCGGCGGCAGCCCGCGAGCACCTGCTCGAGGAGGTCTCCCACTACGACGACGCGCTGCTCGAACTGATGCTCGAGGAGGCCGAGGTGCCTGAGGCTACGCTCAAGCAGGCGATCCGCAAGGCGACGCTGTCGACCAAGCTGACGCCTGTGCTGTGCGGGTCGTCGTTCAAGAACAAGGGCGTGCAGCCGCTGCTGGATGCTGTGATCGACTACCTGCCCTCGCCGCTGGACGTGCCGCCGGTGACCGGCCACGAACTGATCAAAGGCGAGGAGCACGAGCGCGAGGTCGTGCGCCACGCCGACGACTCCGAGCCCTTCGCTGCGCTGGCCTTCAAGATCGCGGCCGACCCGTATGTCGGCAAGCTGACCTACTTCCGCGTGTACTCCGGGCATCTGCAGGCGGGCGGGCGCGTGCTGAACGTGTCCAGCGGGCGCACCGAGCGGATCGGGCGCATCCTGATGATGCACGCCAACGACCGCGAGGAGGTCGAGGAGGTCTTCGCGGGCGACATCGCGGCTGCGGTGGGGATCAAGCAGGTGATCACCGGCGACACGCTGGCCGCACCCGACGCGCCGATCCAGCTGGAGAAAATCGACTTCCCCGAGCCGGTCATCAAGGTGGCGGTCGAGCCCAAGACCAAGGCCGACCAGGAGAAGATGTCAACCGCGCTGGGGCGCCTGGCCGAGGAGGACCCCACCTTCCAGGTGCGCACCAACGACGAAACCGGCCAGACCGAGATCTCGGGCATGGGCGAGCTTCACCTGGAAGTGCTGGTCGACCGCATGAAGCGCGAGTTCGGCGTGGAGGCCAACGTGGGGCGTCCGCAGGTCTCCTACCGCGAGACGGTGCGTGGGACGGTGCACAAGATCGAAGGCAAGTTCGTGCGCCAGACGGGTGGCTCGGGCCAGTTCGGCGTGGTCTTCATCGACCTCGAGCCGGCCCCCGGCGAGGGCTTTGACTTCGTCAACAAGATCAAGGGCGGCGCGATCCCGTCCGAGTACATCCCAGCGGTTGAGAAGGGCATCGTGGAGGCGCTGGAGACGGGCGTCAAGGCGGGCTACCCGATGGTCGACGTGCGGGTGACGCTCGTGGACGGCAAGTACCACGATGTGGACTCCTCGGAGATCGCCTTCAAGGTGGCCGGCTCATATGCCATCAAGGAGGCGGCCAAACGCGCCAAGCCGGTGCTGCTGGAGCCGATCTTCTCCGTCGAGGTGGTCACCCCCGAGGACTTTCTCGGCGACGTGATCGGCGACCTGTCGCGTCGGCGCGGTCGCATCGAGGGCCAGGAGCGCCGCGGCAACGCGCTGGCGGTCACCGCGCGGGTGCCGCTGAGCGAGATGTTCGGCTATGCGACCGATCTGCGCTCCAACACGCAGGGTCGCGCCAACTACACGATGCAGTTCGAGGCCTACGAGGAGGTCCCGCCGAACATCGCCGAGAAGGTCGTGGAAGCAAGGACGGGCGAGCCCGTACCGGCCTAGCAGCAGCCAGCAGTCATGAAGACCCGCATTCAGATAGATTTCTCAGGTTCGCCCTCTTAGGGCCGAACGTACAAGCCGATACAGGAGCGAACGAAAAGTGGCGAAGGAGAAGTTCGAGCGCGACAAGCCGCACGTCAACGTTGGGACCATTGGTCACATCGACCATGGCAAGACGACCCTGACCGCTGCGATCACGACCGTGCTGGCAGAGCACGGGGGCGCCGAAGCCCGCAGCTTTGAGGAGATCGACAACGCTCCCGAGGAGAAGGAACGCGGCATCACGATCGCCACCTCCCACGTGGAGTACCAGACAGAGAACCGTCACTACGCGCACGTGGACTGCCCCGGTCACGCCGACTACGTCAAGAACATGATCACCGGCGCCGCGCAGATGGACGGCGCGATCCTGGTGGTATCCGCCGCCGACGGCCCGATGCCGCAGACGCGCGAGCACATCCTGCTCGCCCGTCAGGTGGGCGTGCCCTACATCGTGGTGTTCCTCAACAAGGCCGACATGGTCGACGACGAGGAGCTGCTCGAGCTGGTCGAGGTGGAGGTCCGCGAGCTGCTGTCCGAGTACGACTTCCCGGGCGATGACATCCCCTTCATCACCGGCTCGGCGCTGAAGGCGCTGGAAGGCGACGAGGCCTACAAGCAGAAGATCCTCGACTTGGCGGCGGCGCTGGACTCCTACATCCCGGAGCCGGTGCGCGAGCTGGACAAGCCGTTCCTGATGCCCGTCGAGGACGTTTTCTCGATCACTGGGCGTGGCACGGTGGCCACGGGGCGCGTCGAGCAGGGCATCGTCAAGACCGGCGAGACGGTCGAAATCGTGGGCGTCCACGAGTCCACCTCGACGGTGGTCACGGGCGTGGAGATGTTCCGCAAGATCCTCGACGAGGGTCGCGCGGGCGACAACGTGGGCTGCCTGCTGCGTGGCACCAAGCGCGAGGAGATCGAGCGCGGTCAGGTGCTGTGCAAGCCCGGCTCGATCACCCCGCACACGAAGTTCAAGTCCGAGGTGTACGTGCTCAAGAAGGAGGAGGGTGGACGCCACACGCCCTTCTTCACGGGCTACAGGCCGCAGTTCTACTTCCGCACGACAGACGTCACCGGTGTGGCCAAGCTGCCGGAGGGCGTCGAGATGGTCATGCCCGGCGACAATGTTCAGATGGAGATCGAGCTGATCCAGCCGATCGCCATGGACCAGGGCCTGCGGTTCGCCATCCGAGAGGGCGGGCGAACGGTCGGCTCGGGCGTGGTCAGCGAGATCATCGAGTAGTACCTGCGAGCCCCTCCGCGAGGAGGGGCTTCGCACATTCGCAGTCAGATACGAACTAAATTCGGCTCCGCCGCAGAGGCGAGAGGGCGTACGGGAGGGCCAAGGGCCCTGCCCCGTCCTTTTCCTCGCCGCTCTGCGTCGGCCGGAAAGGCACCCCAGGAATCACCCATGGCAGCAGCCAACCAGAACAAGATACGCATCCGCCTGAAGGCGTATGACACCTCGGCCATCGAGTCGGCGGCCAAGGAGATCGTCGAGACGGCCACTCGTACCGGCGCGAACGTGTCCGGGCCGGTGCCGCTGCCCACGGAGAAGAACGTGTACTGCGTGATCCGCTCGCCGTTCAAGGACAAGGACTCGCGCGAGCACTTCGAGATCCGCACGCACAAGCGCCTGATCGACATCCACCAGCCGACGCCCAAGACGGTCGACTCGCTGCAGCGCCTGGACCACCTTCCGGCCGGCGTCGACATCGAGATCCGCCTGGCCACCTGAGCGCCGGCCCTCACGTACGCCATCCGAACGTCCCTCCGAGATCGAACCGACCACCAGCAAATGCCCGCCATCCTCGCCACGAAGCTAGGCATGACCCAGATCTTCCAGGAGGATGGGAGCGTGGCTCGCGTGACGGTCCTGCAGGCGGGACCGTGCCCGGTGACGGCCATCCGCACGAGCGAGCGCGACGGCTACGACGCGGTCCAGCTGGCGTTCGGCCAGACGAAGGAGAAGCACGTGTCAAAGCCCGAGCTGGGCCACCTCAAGAAGGCCGACGCGCCGCCGATGCGCAGGCTGGCGGAGTTCCGCGACGAGGCAGCCGAGCTGCAGTTGGGCGACAGCGTGACCGTGGACGCGTTCGAGGTGGGCGCGCGCGTGAAGATCGCGGGCACGTCCAAGGGCAAGGGCTTCCAGGGGACGATCAAGCGCCACAACTTCGCCTCAGGACCGAAGTCCCACGGCTCCCACAATGTCCGGGCGCCGGGCTCGATCGGCGCCTCG
>DATNLQ010000095.1:0-6894 GCA_035602785.1 Solirubrobacteraceae bacterium | reverse complement strand
TAGACGACCATGCCGTCCTTGACCGCGGTCGAGCAGCCCGTCTGCAGCTTGGGGATCCCGTCGATCTCCACCAGGCACATGCGACACGCGCCCACCGGCTGGCCGAGCTTGGGTTCGTAGCAGAACACGGGGATCTCGACGTCGCCGAGCTTGGCGGCGTCGGCGAGCATCGCGTTCTCGGGCGCCTGCACCTCGCGACCGTCGATCGTGAAGGTGATCGTTCTCGGTTGCGGGCGCGGCACTAGACACCACCCCGATGGGTGCCGGGAGCGCCGTCGTGGGCGCCGGGCGCCTGCTCGCCCCTGCCCTCGTGGGCGAGCAGCGTGTCGGGCGGATCCGCCAGCGCGCCCTGAGCTGCGAGCGCGGTGTCCGAGGCGCCGGCGCCATTCAGGCCGCGGCTCATCCGCGCGCTTTCCATGTGCGCTTCGAACTCGTCCTTGAACTTGGCGATCATCGAGCCGATCGGCATCGCCATGGCATCGCCGAGCACGCACAGGCAGTTGCCGATGATGTGCTCCTGCACCGAGGCCATGATGTCGAGGTCCATCGGCGTGGCCTCGCCGTCGTCGATGCGTTCGAGCATCTTGACCGTCCAGTTGGTGCCCTCGCGACACGGCGTGCACTTGCCGCACGACTCGTGGCGGTAGAACTTGGCGACCTTCATGGCGACGTCGAGTATCGGCGTGGAGTCATCGACGACGATGACCGCGCCCGAGCCGAGCATCGAGCCGGCTTTGGCCATCGAGTCGAAGTCGTAGGGAACGTCGAGGTCCTCCGCCTTGAGCACCGGCGAGGAGGATCCGCCGGGAAACCAGCACTTGACCTTGCGGCCCTCAGGCGGGCCGCCGGCCAGTCCGTAGATGAGCTCGCGCGAGGGGATGCCCAGTTCGACCTCGTAGTTGCCGGGGCGCTGGACGTGCCCGGAGACCGACACGAGCTTGGTTCCCGTCGAGGTCTGCACGCCGAGCTTGGCGTACTCCTCGCCGCCCATGCGGATGATCGTAGGAACGGTGGCGAGCGTCTCGACGTTGTTGATCAGGGTCGGGCCCTGGTAGAGGCCCTGGACGGCCGGGAAGGGGGGCTTCAGGCGCGGGTTGCCGCGCTTGCCCTCCAGCGAGTCGAGCAGGCCGGTCTCCTCGCCGCAGATGTAGGCGCCGGCGCCGCGGTGAACGACCAGCGACAGCGAATGCCCGAAGTGAAGGATGTCTTCGCCGACGTAGCCGGCCTCGCGCGCTTCGTGCAGGGCCGCATCGAGCATGTCGGCCTGCAGCGCGTACTCGCCGCGGATGTAGATGAACGAGCGGCTGGCGCCGGCGGCATAGGCGGCGATCACGAGACCCTCGATCAGCATGTGCGGGGTCTTCTGCATCAGCTCGCGGTCCTTGAACGTGCCCGGCTCTGACTCGTCGGCGTTGCAGACCACGTACTTGTCCATCGTGCCTTGGGGCAGGAAGGAGACCTTCTTGCCCATCGCAAAGCCTGCGCCCCCGCGGCCGCGCAGGCCCGAGGCTTCAAGCTCGGCTAGGACCTGCTCGGGCTCCATCGCCAGAGCCTTGCGCAGCGACTGATAGCCCCCGCGGCGCTCGTAGACCTCGAGCGTATTCAGCCCCGGCTCGTCGATGTCGGCGAGCAGGAGGATGGGACGCTCACGCTCAGCGGTCGCGGCCATCGTCATCGTCCCCCACCCGGTCGCTCGGCGGGGTGCAACGGGAACTCGCGCGAGTTGGCCTGCGGGTCGGCCGCCAGGCGCCGCGCGAGCTGCTTGTCGGGCAGTACCGGGCGCCCGGCGCGGATGTCGTTGAGCAGCTGCGGCACGTCGGCGGGGGTCAGCGGCCCCACGTAGACGCCGTCCACGGACGCCATCGGGGCGATGTCGCATGCGCCCAGGCACTCGAACGCACGCACATTGACGTCGGCTCTGTCGAGCGTGGCCTGCGTGAACGTCTCAAACAGCTCGTCGGCGCCGCACAGCGAGCAGGAGATGTTGGTGCACACGTACACGCTGTGGCGGCCGACGGGAGTGGTCTCGAGCATGTCGTAGAAGCTGGCCACCGACTCCAGGTAGGCGGGGGTGACGCGCATCACGCACGCCACCTGCTCGATCGCCTGCGGCGAGCACCAGCCGTGCACGCGCTGGGCGGCCGCCAGCGCTGGCAGCGAGGCCGAGTGGCGCTCGGGGTAGTTGGCCATGTGCGCTTCGATCTCCGCGCGCAGCTGCGCTGGGACCTCGGTCGTGTCCGGATCGGGGATCTCGGCGGGATCCTTCTCGAGGTCCACCGCCTCGTCCCAGCCCGGCACGCGCGAGCCGTGCGCGAAGCGAGTCACGCGCGGAGTCGGGCTGGGATACGCAGCCTCGCGTTCCAGCGACTGCGACTCGGCTATCAGCTGATCCTCGTCGGCGCTCACCTGTCGATGCCTCCCAAGATCGGATCGAGCATGGCGGTGGTCGCGATCATGTCGGCGATGTAGCTGCCCTCGGCCATGTGCGAGAGCGCCTGCAGGTTGACGAAGCTGGGGTCGCGCATGTGCACGCGCGCGGGCTTGGACGAGCCGTCGGAGCGCACGAAGCAGCCCAGCTCGCCGCGCGGGCTCTCGATCGGGTGGTAGACCTCGCCGGGCGGCACCCGAAACCCCTCGGTCACCAGCTTGAAGTGGTGGATCAGCGCCTCCATCGACGTGGCGAGCTCGTGGCGCGGCGGCAGCGCGACCTTGCGATCGGTGGTGATGTGCGGCCCCTCGGGCAGCCCATCGAGCGCCTGCTCGATGATGTGCACCGACTCGTATATCTCTGCCAGGCGCACCGCGAAACGGTCGTAGTTGTCGCCCACCGTGCCCACCGGGATCTTGAACTGGAAGTCGTCGTAGGAGCTGTAGGGGTCGGCCTTGCGCAGGTCCCACGGGTTGCCGGCGGCGCGCAGGAGAGGACCGCTGACGCCCAGTGACAGCAGCGTGTCGGCGTCGAGCGGGCAGGTGCCGCGCAGGCGCTGCAGGACGATCTCATTGGCGTTGAGGATCGCGCCGTACTCGTCGGCGCGCTTGGGCATGATCTTGAGGAACTCGCGCACCTTGCCCTCGAAGCCCGCGGGGATGTCCTCGATTACGCCGCCAACCTGGAAGTAGCGCGTGTGCATGCGCGCGCCAGAGGACATCTCGAACAGGTCGAGGATCAGCTCGCGCTCGCGCAGGCAGTAGAGGAAGATCGACACCGCGCCGAGGTCCAGCGCGCTGGTGCCCAGCCAGATCAGGTGCGAGGCGATGCGGTTGAGCTCTAGATGGATGACCCGCAGGTACTGGGCGCGCTTGGGAACGTCCACCTCGACCAGCTTCTCGACGGCGCCGCAGAAGGCCATCGCGTTGAAGTAGTAGGACAGGTAGTCCATCCGCTCGACGACCGGGATCACCTTCCAGTAGGCCTTGTCCTCGGCCGTCTTCTCGATGCCGGTGTGCACGTAGCCGATGATCGGTTTGATGTCGCGCACGATCTCGCCCTGAAGCGTGACCAGCAGTCGCAGCACCCCGTGCGTGGCGGGATGGTGGGGCCCGAAGTTGAGCGTCAGCAGCTCCTCGCTCGTGTCGCCGGCGTTGCGCTCGACGATCTGCTGCGTTACGGGGGCGAGCGTGATGCTCTGCTCGCGCTGGCGGTACTCGGAGAGCGACGGCGTCGGCCCGGTCGTCGGCTGCTCGGTTGGGGTGGATGGGGGCAGGGTGGGCGGGCTCACTACATCGGCCCCAGCGCGTCGCGCTCGTTGTAGGTGAAAGCCACGGGTTCGCCGCCGACGGGGAAGTCGCGCCGTTGCGGATGGCCCTCGTAGTCCTCGGGCATGAGGATCCGGCGCAGGTCGGGATGCCCCTGGAAGACCACGCCGAACATGTCATAGATCTCGCGCTCCTGGTGATCGGCCGTGAGCCAGCCCCGCTGCGGCCCGCCGGGCGCATCCGCGGGGATGTCGGCGGTTACCGACGCCACCTCGGGCGCGTCTGTGGGCACGCGCAGCTTGACCGTGATGCGGTCGACCCTGGCCATGTCCAGCAGCTCGTAGTGCACGCCCAGGCGCGGCTCGTGCGGGTAGTAGTCCACGCCGTGCACGCTGGCCAGGAAGGCGAAGCCGCGCTCGCGCAGGTGGGCGAGCACCGCGCGGATACGCTCGGGCGCGATCTCGATCGCGCCGCGGCCGCGGAAGAAGGAGGTCTCGCGCACCGCCTCATCGCCCTCGGACTCGCGCAGCTCGTGGGCGATCAGCTCGAGGCCGGTCGCATCAGGCACCAGCCGTGTCCTTTGCGTATGGCTGTCCACCCACCACGTTCACCGCCGCTGCCGTTGCGTCGTCGGGCTCGCCCGCTTCGATGACCTCCTCGGTGCCGTGCGCGTCGTAGCGCTCGCGCCAGCCCATGTCGGGGTCGTCCTGGACCATCTTGCGCAGCTTGAGCACGCCGTGCATCAGCGCCTCCGGGCGCGGCGGGCAGCCGGGCACGTGGACGTCGATCGGCATGAACTTGTCGGCGGGCACGAGCGCGTAGTTGTTGAACACGCCCATCGACGAGCAGCACGCGCCCATCGAGATCGCCCACTTGGGCTCGAGCATCTGGTCATACAGCCTGCGGATGATCGGCGCCATCTTGATCGACACCCGCCCGGCAAGGATGATCAGGTCGGCCTGGCGGGGCGAGGCGCGGAAGGCCTCGAAGCCGAAGCGCGCGATGTCCATACGCGGGCCGGCCGCGTGGAACTGCTCCATCGCGCAGCAGGCCAGCCCGAAGGCCAGCGGGAAGAACGAGTTCGAGCGCGCCCACGCGACCGTCTTGTCGAGCGTGGTCGTCAGGATTCGTTCTTCGACGTAGCGATCGAGCTCGGTGCCCTTCAGGTGCGCCGGCTGGTTGGCGCCCTGCATGTCTGCGCCGCGCAGCAGCTGATGAGCGTTGAGCGAGCGTACGCGCAAAGCGTCCGGATCCACATGGGCGCCGAGGCCGGCGGCCGGCCCGAGCGGCTCGCGTTTTACTTCCACTCCAACGCTCCTCTGCGCCAGACGTAGGCGAAGGCCACGAACAGCAGCGCGATGAACACGATCGTCTCGACCAGCGCAAAGCTGCCGAACGCGCGCAGCTCGATCGCGATGGGGTACAGGAAGATGACCTCGATGTCGAACAGGATGAACAGCATCGCGATCAGGTAGAAGCTGATGCCGAAGCGCATTCCCCGCTGGATCTCCGACGGCAGGCCGCACTCGTAGGGGTCCTGCTTGTGGGGCGTTGCGCGGCGCGGCCCGATGACCGAGTTGAGCGCCGCGAAGGCCCCGCCCACGGCGCCGCCAAGGATGAGAAAGACGATCGCCGGGAGATAGCTGCGCAGCACCGAGCGCTGTTATATCACTGCTTGTGGCAGGGTGTTACATAGTGGCAATCCGCGCGAAACGGGTCACATGACGCAGGCTGTTGTGGCCGGTGCGCTGGCCGTCGCGGCGTGCAACGCGGTGACTGGAGCGCTGGGTGTCTGGCTGTGGTACCGGCCTGCCCAACCGCCGCCCTCCGGCCCGGCGGGCGAGGGCGACGAGCCGCCGGCGCGCCACCACGCGCGAGCACGCTTGGACGTCGTCTTCTGGGTGGCGCTGCGCGTCGGGCAGGGCTCTGCGCTGACCCTGGCGATCGCGGTCGGGTCGCTGGCCGCTGCCGGCAAGTACTCGAGCGAACACCTCTTCTACCTGTATGCGCTGCTGCCGCTGGCGAT
Organism: Solirubrobacteraceae bacterium; assembly: GCA_035602785.1. Taxonomy (GTDB): domain Bacteria; phylum Actinomycetota; class Thermoleophilia; order Solirubrobacterales; family Solirubrobacteraceae; genus Palsa-744. The sequence goes on along the minus strand of DATNLQ010000095.1, from coordinate 1,172 downwards.
CGCCTTCATCGCAGAGCAGCTGCGCGTGACGGCCGCCCAGACGATCCTCGACCAGCGCGGCCTGGCCGACGCCCAGGCCGTAGGCGCACTGGGAGAGGGCGAGCAGCTGGCGGTCGTCGCGGCGATCGTCCGTCGCGAGGTGGGCGTGATGGCGCTGTCGGCGTTGGTGGTGGTCTTCCTGGCCCTGCGCGCTGCGAGCACGGCTCACGGCTTCTGAGCGATGCTGCCACGGCTGCCGGCGCGCCCGGCCCCCGAGCGAGCCCTATATATTCCCCGCGCATGAGGCCCCCGTCTGTGCGTATGAGGCGCAAGCCCGCGAGGCTGGCCTTCCTGGCGATGCTCGCGCTCGCGTGCGCCGCCGCGCTCAGCGCGTGCGGCTCCCAGGAAATCAAACTGGCCAAGACCAACCCCGACTACAAGGGCGCGGTCCTGTTCCTCGACCACTGCTCCGGATGCCACACGCTGGCGGTGGTCGGTGCGGAGGGGTCGGCCACGAGCATCTCCAACCGCGTCAAGACCAACGGCCCGAACTTCAACATCCGCAAGGAGAACGTCGAACAGGTGCTCTACGCGATCCGCAACGGCGGTTTCTCCGGGGCGATCATGCCCGAGAACGTGCTCGTGGGCGAAGACGCACAGGATGTCGCCAAATTCCTCGCGGCGTACTCCGGCCTGGAGGCCGAAAAGGTGCCCTCGACGAACATCACGCTGTCGACTAAATAGGGCTTGCTCGAGCTCAAGCGCATCCGCGACGACCCCGACGGCGTGCGCGCGGCGCTGGCGCGGCGCGACCCCGGCCTGACGGAGATCGTCGATCAGATCCTCCAGACAGACGAGGCCTGGCGGGCGGCCACGACATCGGCCGAGGCTCTGAGGGCTGAGCAGAAGACGCGCTCGGAGGCCTTCGGGGCGGCCAAGGCGCGCGGCGAGGACGCGCCGGATCTGCGCGCCGAGATGCAGCAGCTGAGCGGCCAGGTCAAGCAGTTCGCCGAGCAGGCCGAGCAGGCCAAAGCAGAGCTCGACGCGCTGCTGGCACGGTTGCCCAACCTGCCCGATCCCTCCGCCGCGCCCGGCCCCGAGGACCAGCTGATGCGCGAGGTGGGCGCGGTCTCCAAGCTGGACTTCCCCGCGCGCGACCATCTGGAGCTGGCGGGCGAGCTGATCGACACCGA
>DATNLQ010000068.1:0-18496 GCA_035602785.1 Solirubrobacteraceae bacterium | reverse complement strand
CGATCGTGTAGGGAATGCCCTGCGCCTCCGCTGCCGCCACCAGCAGCTCGAACAGAATGTGGTCAAGCGTCGAGCCGCGGCTGATGACCGGGCCGGAGCCGAGCTCGTGCTTGCCCGCCTCCTTGACGTCGATGCCGGGGGCGTCCGTCGCGTGGGTCACGTCGATCACCACCGCCGCGTCGGGCTCCAGCGAGAAGGCGCTCGTGCGCGAGCCGCCGAAGGTGATCTCCTCCTGCACCGCCGCCACCGACGCGATCTCCCACTGCCCGCCGCCGTCTTGGGCGACCAGACGCGCGACCTCCAGGGATACGAACGAGCCCAGGCGGTTGTCCAGTGCACGCGCCGTCAGGCGGCCATTGGGCAACTTGACCGGCTCGGCGTCGATCACTGCGACGTCGCCCACGCGCACCAGCTCGCGCGCCTGTGCGCCGTCGCGCGCACCCACGTCGATGTGCATCTCGCGCACGTCTGCCACCTTCTTGCGGTCCTCCTCGCGCAGCAGGTGGATCGGCTTGCGTCCGACCACGCCCGCCAGCGGGCCTGCCGCGGTGTCCAGGACGATGCGCTGGCCGACCAGCACCTGTGCGTCCCAGCCGCCCACCGTGCGAAACCACAGGTAGCCGTCGTCGTCGATATGGGTCACGATCAGCCCGATCTCGTCGATGTGCCCCATCACCAGCAGGCGCCTGGGCTCGCTCTCATAGCCGTGTCGCGGCGACACCAGCGCGAGCGGGGTACCGATCGTGTCGGTGCTGACCTGCGCAAAGGAGCTCGCCGCCCCCCGCCACACGCCAGCCGGCGCGCTCTCATAGCCCGACGGCCCGTGCGCGCCCAGCAGGTCGAGCAGGATCTGCGGCACATCGCCGGCCCCGGCCGCCCCCTGCCCGTCGCCGGGGCCAGGCACCGATGTCGCCTCGCGCTCGTCGCCGGCGCCTGCCGCCGGCGTCGCCCCCTCCTGCTCGCTCATCGCGCGAGCAGGCTCCGCAGGACGTACTGCAGGATGCCGCCGTGGCGGAAGTACTCGGCCTCGCGCGGCGTGTCGATGCGCACGCGCGCGTCGAAGTCCACCGGCTCGGCGCCGTCGCGGCGCGCGGTCACGTGCACTTGCTGGGGCGCCGGCCCCCCGTCGGTCATCGCCGCGGCCAGGCCGCTCACCGAGAAGACCTCCTCACCGGTCAGACCCAGTGAGCTCGCGCTCTGCCCGTCCGAGAACTGAAGCGGCAACACTCCCATCCCAATCAAATTGGAGCGGTGGATGCGCTCGAAGCTCTGCGCGATCACCGCGCGCACGCCCAACAGCTTCGTGCCCTTGGCCGCCCAGTCGCGCGACGAGCCCGAGCCGTACTCCTTGCCGGCCAGCACCACGAGGTCGGTGCCGTCCTGCACGTAGCGCATGGCCGCGTCGTAGATCGGCATCTGCTCGGCCTCGGCGTCCTCGCCTGCGCCGAAGTAGCGCGTGAAGCCGCCTTCCGGCAGCGCCTGCCCGCCGCCGATCAGGTTGCGCAGGCGGATGTTGGCGAACGTGCCGCGCATCATCACCTCGTGGTTGCCGCGCCGCGAGCCGTAGGAGTTGAAGTCGCGCGGCTCCACGCCCTGCTGTTGCAGGTAGGCACCCGCCGGGCTGTCGCGCTTGATCGAGCCCGCCGGCGAGATGTGGTCGGTGGTCACGCTGTCGCCCAGCAGCGCCAGCACACGCGCGTCCTCGACGTCGCGCACCGCCGGCGGCTGGGAGGGCATGTCCTGGAAGTACGGCGGCAGGCGCACGTAGGTCGAGTCGGGGTCCCACGCGAAGCGCTCCCCGCTGGGCACGTCCAGGCCGTTCCAGCGCTCGTCCCCCGCGAACACCTCGCTGTAGCTGCGCCTGAACATGTCCGCGCGCACCGCCTCGCCCACCGTTTGGGCGATCTCGTGCGCCGAGGGCCAGATGTCGCGTAGGTACACGTCCTCGCCCTGCTCGTCCTGGCCCAAGGGGTCGTTGGCGATGTCGATGTCCATCGTGCCCGCCAACGCGTACGCAACGCACAACGGCGGCGAGGCCAGGTAGTTCATCTTCACGTCCGGGTTGATGCGCCCCTCGAAGTTGCGGTTGCCCGACAGCACCGACACGACCGCCAGATCCGCGTCGGCCACCGCCGCCGAGATCTCCGCCGCCAGCGGGCCCGAGTTGCCGATGCACGTCGTGCAGCCATAGCCCACCAGGTTGAAGCCCAGCCGCTCCAGCGGATCGGTCAGCCCAGCGCGGTCCAGGTATTCGGTGACCACCTTCGAGCCCGGCGCCAGCGACGTCTTGACCCACGGCTTGGACTGCAGGCCGCGGGCGAGCGCGTTGCGCGCGAGGATGCCCGCGCCCACCATCACCGACGGGTTGGACGTGTTGGTGCAGCTGGTGATCGCCGCGATCACCACGTGGCCGTGGTCGAGCTCGAGCTCGCGGCCGTCCGCGAGCTTGCAGCGGGTGGCGCTCGCGCTGGCCGTCTCGACCGTCACCGCGCCCTGGGCGGGTCCTTCTATATAGCTGGGGCCGCCATCGTGCGGACGCGGACGGTCGTTGCCGTTGGCCGGCGGGTCGCTGGAGGGAAAGCTCTCCGCGGCCGCCTCGTCACGGGCGTCGTAGTCGGTGACATAGCCGCCCAAGGCCTCGCGGAAGGACTCGCGCGCATGGCTCAGCGCGACGCGGTCCTGCGGGCGCTTGGGGCCTGCCAGGCTGGGCTCGACCGAGGCCAGGTCCAGCCCGATCGTGTCCGAGAAGGTCGGCTGCTCGGAGTGCTCGTCGTGCCACAGGCCCTGCGCCCTGGCGTAGGCCTCGACCAGCGCGATCTGCTCGGGCGGGCGGCCGGTGAGCGTCAGATAGGAGATCGTCTCTGCGTCGATCGGGAAGATCGCACACGTGGACCCGAACTCAGGGGACATGTTGCCGATCGTCGCGCGGTCTGCGATCGGCAGGGCCGCCAAGCCGGCGCCGTAGAACTCCACGAACATGCCCACCACCCCGCGCTCGCGCAGCATCTGCGTGACCGTCAGCACGAGGTCGGTCGCGGTCGTGCCCTCCGGCAGCTGCCCGTGCAGCTGAAAGCCGAGCACCTGCGGGATCAGCATCGACATCGGCTGGCCGAGCATGGCCGCCTCGGCCTCGATGCCGCCCACCCCCCAACCGAGCACGCCCAGCCCGTTGACCATCGTGGTGTGCGAGTCGGTGCCCACGAGCGTGTCCGGATACGCCTGGGGCAGCTCGCCCGTTGGGCGCTCGCTGGGGAAGACCACGCGCGCGAGGTACTCGAGGTTGACCTGGTGGACGATGCCCGTATCGGGCGGCACAACCGCGAAGTCGTCGAAGGCGCCCTGGCCCCAGCGCAGGAACGCGTAGCGCTCCTGGTTTCGCTCGAACTCGCGCTCGGCGTTGAAGCGGAAGGAGTCGCGCGTGCCGAACGCGTCGACCTGCACCGAGTGGTCGATCACCAGCTCGGCCGGCGCCAACGGGTTGATCGCCGACGGGCTGGCGCCCATCTGCGCCATCGCGTCGCGCATCGCCGCCAGGTCGACCACCGCGGGCACGCCCGTGAAGTCCTGCATCAGCACGCGCGCGGGCGTGAACGCGATCTCCTTGCTCGGCTGCGCCTTCGCGTCCCAGCTGGCCAGCGCCTCGACGTCCGCCGCGGTCACCGACCCGTTGCCCTCCGTGCGCAGCAGGTTCTCCAGCAGCACCTTCAAGGAGAACGGCAGGCGCGCCACGTCGAAGCGCTGCTGCAGCGCGTCCAGGCGGAAGATCTCATACCGGCGCTCGCCGACCGCGAGCGTGTCTTTGGCGGCAAAGCTGTTCTGCGACATACCCCGCAGTCTACGTCGCGCGCGTCACGCGTCCCTTGCCCTGGCGCTTGGAGCTCAGCAGGGCCGCGTCGCAGGCCTCCAGCAGCTCGTCGGTGTTCATCGGCGACTGCCACTGGGCGACGCCGATCGACGCCGAGATGCCCCGCGTGCTGCCCTCGTGAAAGAGGCCCGCCTGCAGTCGCGCCAGTGCGCGGGCGGCAGCCGCCGCGGCGCTGTCGACATCGGCGTTGGGCAGGATCACGACGAACTCGTCGCCGCCGTAACGGGCGACGCGATCGAACGAGCGGAACTCGCCCACGAGGCTCTGGACGACGCCGCGCAGCAGCGCGTCGCCAGCCTGGTGGCCGTGGCGGTCGTTGACCAGCTTGAAGTCGTCGAGGTCGATCAGCAGGCACGACAGCGGGCCGCCCGTGCGCGTGGCCCGGCCGATCTCCTCGTCCAGGCGCCAGCGCATCGCACGATGGTTCATGCAGCCGGTCACCGGGTCCGTGCCCGCCTCGGCGCGCGCGCGCACGAGCGCGAGCGCGGTGGCCGCCTGGTCGACGAGCGTGGTCGACAGCTCGACTGCGCCGGGCGAGAAGACCTCGTCGCGGCGGCGGACCAGCACCACCACGGCCTCGACCGCTCCGCGCTCGGACAGTGCGACGAGCAGCGCGCAGCTCGTCGCGCCGGTGACCGCCAGGCGGGGAATGCTGGCGTTGAGCTCGTCCGCGTCGGCCGCCAGGAAGCTGCGGCCGGTGCTCGCCACCCAGTTGACGCCCGGCGGGCGCTCGGCGCGCGGCTGCAGGTAGCTCAGGCGCCCGTCGCCCTCGAACATATAGACCGCGACCATGTCCTCGCCGCCATCGGGCGGCGCCAGACGATGGACGTGGACCTCCTGCGCTCCCGGGTTGGACAGCAGCTCGCGGGCGAGCGCGCGGAAGATCGCCTCAGAGTCTCCCGCTCCGTCCGCGAGCACGCTCAGCCTGCGCACCCCCGCCAGCAAGCCGCCGCTGTCCCCCAACGCCGAGGTATCCGTACCCGAGCCAACATCCATCCCATCAATCTAGGGCATCAGGGCCCCGGCGGCCAGCGGCGCGCCGGGGCCCTGTAGCGCTAACCGACGGTGATGGTGGCGCTCGAGTTGCCGACGCCCTTCTGTTTGGACGCGAAGCCCACGCGGATCTTTGTCCTGTGCGGAGCTCCGCGGCTCAGCGACACCTTCAGGGTGGTCGCGTTGCTTGCGGCGTTGAGGGTGCGCGAGGTGCTGCCCACGCCGGAGCCCGACGCGCTGATGCGTCCCTTGGCGAACGTCTTGATCGTCAGGAAGGCCGTCCTTCCGACGAGCTTGCGACCGACCACCTGCACGCCGCAGCCGGTGATCGCGATCTTGGTGTTCTGCTTGAACTGCGCACCGTTCTGACCGGTGATCACAGTGGGCATGACCAGCGTCGGAACGCACAGGTTGCCGTTGGCCGCAAGCGCCGAGTTCGCACCTGTAGGTAGGCTCACGGTGACGCTCGTGACCGGGACATCCGGGGTGGTCGCGAAGTTGGTCGTCGTGACGCCTTTGGTGATTTTCGTGTTGCCCACCACGATCACCGTGATGCCGTCTGCCTGCAACACCAGGTCGAGGTCGGGGAAGGCCTCTCCGCCGTGGGACACGAAGATCGCCGGCCCGGCCATTTTGGTCGGCAGCACCGGCGTGTTGGCCCGCGCGGTGCCGACCATCGACCCTGCCGGGCAGGCGAACGGGTTGGCTGCGAACGTCGCTTCCGGGCACGCTTTCTGAAGGGTCGTCAAGCGCGACGGGAGCTGCTTGGGCAAAGTGACCAGGACCGATTTGATGTTCGCCTGACCGCCCGGCTGGTTGATCGTCGTTTCGAGGCTTGCGCCGTTGGCTTTCGACGTTTTACCCGTCGTCTTGGCCGAGAACGACGGCTTGAACGCAAGCCCGCCACACCCTTCGACCTGGAAGGGGCTGGCCAGGTTGGCGGTCGTGCCAAGCGTGGACACCGCCGTCGATTCGACCGACTCCAGCTGGCAGTTGGTCGGGTTGATGATGTAGTTGGGCCGGCTGACACTCACGCTGAGGGATCGCATCCTGATGGGAATGCCGCCCTTGATCGTCGGCAGCGTGCTCGATACCACCACGCGGGCGCTGTACGGTTCCACGTTGATCTTCGCCCGAGTGACTTCTTCGCCGAGGTTGAACGGCCCGGCCACCGTCGGCACCTTGATCGCAAGCCCGTACGGGGCTCCCTGGTAGGGGCCCGTCAGGTACACGTTGCCGGTGAACGGATACGGTTCGCCGGAGCCCGCGGTCACGCGGACCGTGCCGATCCAGCTGGATTCGGGGCAGCCTGCGCCCGATTCCTGCGTCGCGTTGGCCTGCGCTTCGGTGCACTGCACGACGGTCGGGATCTTGCCGACCAGGCCGGGGGGCAGGACGGTGGTGAGCTTTTCCACGTACTGCTGGCCTTCCGGTCGGGTCAGTGTGAAGGCGAAGCCGGTGTCGCCGCCGGCCGCGGGGGGCAACGTGGATGTGGCCTGGGTGGGGGCGAACTGGGGCGAGGAGCATTCGTTGGTCGAGAAGCCCGCTTCGAACGACACGGGCGAGATCGTGCTGCCCGAGAACGGTGTGAATTCGCTCTTGACTTTGCCCGTTTCGCACTTGAGCGGGTTGGCGATCGGCGCGAACGCGCCGCCGTTGAAGTGCAGGATCGCTTCGTTGAACGGCGCCTGCGGGATGTTGTTGGGGGTCTGGGACGTGTCCTTGAACGTAGTTTCCAGCTGGCCGGTCGTCGAGTTCGGCGTGACGGTGCCTTCGATGCGCACCTTCGTGCCGTAGCGAGCAGACTCGGCGTCCAAGTAGATCGTGTAGGGCGGACCTTCGATCGGTTTGCCTTCCGGCTGGCCCAGGAAGACGGGACCGCTCAACGAGTGCGCAGGCAGCGTCGGCACTTCCAGTTCGACGGTGCCGATCCTGCTGGCCGCCGGGCATTCCTCCGCGTTGCGCGTTTCGATCCCGATCTGCTTGCGCGTGCAGCCTGCGAGGCCGGCCGCAGCCGACGGGTTCATCGTCATGCCTTCCGGCAGGATGACCTTGGCGGTGCTCAGGTCGGCCGTGTCGGGTTCAGAGATTTCTTTCGGATGGGCCGCCGTCACGGCTGCCGTGATGCCGTCCGGCTTATCAGAGGCCGAGGTTTCCGGTGTGAGTACGAGGGACGGACCGAAGTTCAAGCCGCAGCCCGTGCTTCCGACCTTGTTCTGGTAGGGCCTTACCTCCGTGCTGCCTTCGCCGAGGTACGGTTCCGCTGTGATTGTCGTCGTCGTTTCCGGACCGGGTTTGGTGCAGGCGGTTGGGTTTCTCAGGAAGCCGATCGTCGTCGCTTTGGTGCCTTCGAAGACGAGACGCGATTCGATCAATCCCTTGGGGATTTCTTTGATCAGGAAGTAGTCGTGGTAGTTGTTGGCCCATTCGACGTTACCTTCGATGATCGTGTGGGCGAAGATCTCTTTGCCGGCTACTGTTTTTTTGAGGTCGAGCGCCACGCCAAACTCGGAGCCGAGACCGACCGCTGGTTCGAGATTGTAGACTTTACCTTCAAGCGGGGCATCGACTATGGCTCCCCCGAGTTCTTCGTCGGGCACGGCTGTTACGACGTTATTGGTACCGATCACGCTGCTTTCCGGGCATGTGGGTCCAAAGAAGACACCGGCCGCGATTTTCGTCGAGGTGAAGTCGTTGATCGAGCACCTGGTGACTGCCTGCGGGTTGGTTACGACGCCTGGTGCGACATCGACCCTCAAGTTTTCGACGCTCCCTTCCGGCACGAACTGTCCAGGAACGCCTTTGTTGCTGCCGGCGGGAAGTTCAACGGCTTTCAGTTTGAAGTCCGTCACCCCGAACGGCACTTTGCCGCCCGCCAAGCGGAAGCCTTCAGTCGCTTCCACCGATTCAGCTGGTTCTTCCGCTTTTTCCCCGCAGGTTGCTTTTTCGCAGTTCCCAGCAAAGAATTTTTCCACGCCGAACGCGGCCTGAGCCGCCGTGGGCGCCAACGCGACGACGAGCGCCGCCACGACGAACGTCAGGATCGAGATACGGACGTGGAATCTCATGCAAGAACCTCCCTAATCGGACCAGAGCCGTGCCGGCACCCAGAGCTATACCCCGTGGGACTCCGGGCAGGCGAAAAAGTTGCGGTGGATCAACGGTCGTATTAGACGATCGTTGCGAATGTCCTGCAAAGCTGGAACGCAACTGGTTGCACACAATGTACTACACTGCGTTCGTATGCCTGAGACTGCCCGTGGACAACTCTCGATGCGGCCATCCAAGAGGACACTCGAGCGCCTGCGTGAACGAGCGCGGCTGCTCGGACAGAAGCACACCACGCTCGCCGAGCGCTATCTCGAAGAGGGCGTACTGATGGACGAGCATCCCAACATCCACTTCGTCGACGGCGCCCTGGGCCGACGCCCAGCGGTGCTGGGCACTGGGCTGGACGTGTGGGAGATCGTCGACGTTGCCAAGGACAACGGCGGCTCGGTCGCCGACACCGCCGCTTACCTGGAGATCGATCCCCGGCTGGTCGAGAGCGCCCTGCATTACTACGGCGCCAACCGCGACGAGGTCGATGACCTGATCGCCCGCATCCACGCGCTCAACGAGCGCGAGGAGAGCAGCTGGCGAGCAGCGCGGGCAGCGATCTCCGGGTGAAGCTGCTGCTCGACGAGCACATCTCCCCCGAGATCGCCCGACAGCTTCGCAAGCGCGGACATGACGTGATCGCCGTCGGCGAGCACCCCGGCTTGCGCGGACGTCCCGACCGCGTGCACTTCGCCTGCCTGCCAGACGAGCAGCGGGCGATCGTGACTCGCGACCTCGCCGACTACCGGCCGCTGCTCGCCGAGAGCCTGCGCCGTGGGACTGTCACGTACGGCCTGATCTGTGTGCCGCGACGCTTCGCCTTGAGTCGCCAGGGCATCGGACGCCTCGTGCTCGCACTCGACGCGCTCCTGCATGAGCATCCACAGCCCGACGGCGCGATCGCAGCGGGCGGCGAGCTCTGGCTTCAGGATCCCCCCGTTCAGGATCCCCCCGAGTAGCAGCTACCCGGCAGCTGTCCCGAACGCGAGAGCGGCTACCGCGTACTTGCCCCTGGCGGCGCCTCGATGGCGCAAGCTCAAGGACCCCAGCAGTCACGAGTACCAATCGGCGAATGGTTCGGTCTCATTCACGCGGAGCCTTGCGCGGCCGAAGTAGGCGAGCTCCTCACCACGTGCTGGGGCGCCTTTGGTGGCCGAACGGCAAACGATCCCTCGCTCGCCTGCATCCCAGGCGAGTTGCCCGATCGGCTGACAGACGCCGTGGGGAATGATCCGGCCTCGGCCGTCGAGAGGGTAGGTCGTGGGCAGGCTCACGGCCCGTAGTCCAGCGTCCGTCAGGGCATTGACGTAAACATCGTCGGGAACGGTCGTGCTGACGAGCATTGGCCCCGCCTCCGACAAAATGTCCTCTGGACGGATGCCGCGATCCTCCAGTCGACTGCGAACCAGCGCCCGTGCGATGCCCCGCGACGCGTTGAGGTAGACGACGTCGAATGCTCCTGGTGCGTTCCAACGTCCGCCACGGGTCCGCGCGTGCTCGCCAGAGAGGGGATCACGCCAGGAAGGGTCTGCTACCCGCAAATAGGCGCCGCCGCGACGAACATGGCGCACTACGCCGCTGTGGCCCAGTCGAAGGCATTGCGAAGCTCATCGAGCACAAGTGCCTCGTCTCCGGCCACGATCGCCTCGAGAATCGACCGGTCGCCATATGCCACCGCAGGACGCCGGACTACCGCTGCGATGCGGTCCGGCTTGAGCTTCGCGGTGAGCAAGTCGGCGATCGCGTCGAGCGTCGCAAGCTTCTCCTGGCGCTCTCCGGGAACACCGCGTGCCTCCCATTGTTCGATCGCCTGGCGACGCACGCCAAACAACCGGGCGAGCTCAGTGCGGCTGACGCCCAGTACCGATGCGATGTGGCCGAGGGGCGTCCTAACGCGTGCCAGCTCATCGCCAACCGCGCGGTAGAAACGTACGGCCTCCTCATCACTTAGCGCCCACGTCGGTAGATGGTGCACACGCGGAAGAGCGAGCGGCTTGGTGTCTCGCAGCATCAGCCGAAGCTGCGCGACGAACGCCACCGCCGTACCTCGACCGACGCCAAGCGTCCCGACCCACTCGCTGAACGGCGCACTCATCGCCTCCTGGTCAAGCGCTGCTTTGAGCCAGCGGACCGACTCCTCGCCCTTGTCGCCCGGTGTCTTTAGCTCGCCCACCAAGACGACATTGTGCGCTTCATCGAAAACGATCAGGTCAGGGCGTGCCTTGCCAACAGCATTGAGCATTCGGCTTCCAAGCTGACGGTAGGCCTCGACATAGGCACGGACCTGCGCACGCTTGCCTACCAGCGCGTCCGGCACGCTCGACTCGATCTCCTTTAGCGCTGCTCCCGCAATCTCTTCAGCCGCGTCCGCGACTCTCTGCGGGGTGCGCTCGGAGAGGAGTTGCTCAGCGTGGCTTGTTGGGCTCATAACAAGACCAGCTTAGCGCAAGCATTATGCAAGCGCAAGCGAAAGGCAAGCAAGTCGGGGCTACCCGCCATCCCCAGCCGGACTCAATCCCGCCGCCGGCCCGAAGCTGACGCGAAGCAGCGCCCCCCCGCCCGGAGCGTTCTCAGCCTCTACGAACCCCCCGCACGTCTCCGCGGTCTGGCGCACGATCGCCAGGCCCAAACCCGAGCCCGGCAGCCCTCGCGCGGTCTGCGCCCGGTAGAAGCGGTCGAACACGAACGGCAGGTCCTCCTGCGCAAAGCCGAGGCCGTGGTCGCGCACGCTGAGAACGCCGTCCTTCAGCGCGATCTCCACAGTCGCGCCCTCTGGGCTCCACTTGCGCGCGTTGTCCACCAGGTTCGACACCGCACGCGCGATCCGCTCGGGCTGGCCGCTCACGACCGTCTGCTCGAGGTCCAGATCGAAGGTCATCTCCCCGCGCCTGCGCGCGCTTTGCACGGCCGCACGCACCACCTCGTCCAGTCTCACCTCGTCGCGTGCGCCCTCCGGAGCCGCTCCCCGCGCCAGCTCGACCACGTCCGCGACCAGCGCCGTCAGCTCGTCGAGCTCCGCCACTATGTCCGCCCGCAGCGCAGCCTGCTCCTCGGGCGCCAGCCGCTGGGCCTCGCCCAGCGTCTGGATGTTCGCCCGCAGCGACGAGATCGGCGTGCGCAGCTCGTGGCTCGCGTCCGCAATCAGGTGGCGCTGGGCCGCCACCGAGCGCTCCAGCGCGTCCAGCGTCGCGTTGAAGCTCGCCGCCAGCCGGCCGAGCTCGTCGCCGCCCGCCACCTCCAGGCGTCGCGACAGGTCCAGGCTCCCGGTCAGCTTCTCCGTGCTCGCCGTAAAGCGCGCGATCGGCGCGAGCGCCGTGCGCGCCACCAAAGCGCCCAGCAACGCCGCCAGCACGATGCCGCCCACGCCGATCAGCACGAGGATCAGCAGCAGGTGGCCCAGCTCGTGGTCGACCTGCGTCAGCGGCTGGGCCACCATAACCGCGCCGGCCATGCCGTCCTGACGACCCGATCCCCCGCCCGTGCCCACGGTCAGCACGCGCAGCTGGGTCCCCTTGACGCTCCTGTCCGTCAGGCTGCTGCCGCTGGCGCTTGCCGCGATCGCCCGGTCCTGTGCCGTCAGCGCGATCGTCGCCGACGACGATCCCTGCCCGCCCGGGACGTAGATCGTGCCCTGCGCAGAGATGAACTGCACGTAGCCCGACGCCGCGCCAAACGGCTCCGGCTGCACGCTGCCGGGAAACCCACCCCGACCCGCCGGGGCGCCCGGTCGGCCGGGACCGCCATCGCCTGCCGGGCCACCGCCGCCAGGAGGCCCCATCAACGCCCGCGCGCGGTTGCGCAGCGCGCTGTCCACTTCCCCGCGCAAATCCGAGCGCACCGCCGCATACGCGCCGATCGCCGCCGCCAGCACCGCCAGCGCTACGCACACGCTCGCAACCGCCGCAATGCGCGTGCGCAGCGTCATCGCCCGCATGCCAACACTCGGTCGGTCGCGCTCACGGCTCGCGCAGCGCGTAGCCCACGCCGCGCACCGTATGGATCAGCTGGCGCGCGCCCGCGCCCTCCAGCTTGCGGCGCAGGTAGCCCACGTACACGCGCAGCGCGTTGGACGCCGGTCCGAAGTCATAGCCCCACACGCGGTCATAGATCACGCTGTGCGACAGCACCCGGCGCGGGTTGCGCATCAGCAGCTCCAGCAGCTGATACTCGGTGCGCGTCAGCTCCACGAAGTTGTCGCCCACCTGCGCGCCATGGCGGTCGGGGTCCAGGCGCACCTCCGCGAAGGACAGCGCGTCCGGGTCCTCGCCCTGCGGGTTGGCGCGGCGCAACAGCGCCCGCAAGCGCGCCTTCAGCTCGTCCACGTCAAACGGCTTGACCATGTAGTCGTCCGCGCCCGCATCCAGGCCGTCGATGCGGTCTGCCACCGCATCGCGCGCGGTCAAGATCAGGATCGGCACTCTGCTGCCCAGGCGCACGCGCCTGCACACCTGCAGGCCGTCGATGCCCGGCAGACCCACGTCCAGCACCACCGCATCGGGCTCCGCCTGCGCGAGCAGCTCCAGCGCCTGCTCGCCGTCGTGGGCCACCTGCACCTCATAGCCCGCCAGCGTCAACGCCCGCCGCAGCGCCTCGCGCAGCGCCCGGTCGTCATCCACTACGAGGATCGTCACGAGTCAGATTCTCGCGCGCCCACGGACGCCAGCGCAGCTGCACGGCCCTGGCAGTCATACAGGCCGCCCGATTCCGTGGAGCCCGCGGCCGTGCCGGCGCTCGAGCCGGTCCCTGCGCTCGTCGACAGCGTCACCCGCTCGCACGCCTGCGCCACCGCCGCCATCGCCGTGCGCGCGCCCGTGCGCGTGTCGCCGGGCAGGCCGCCGCCGAACGCGCTGGATCCTTCGTCGACCACCCAGCGGATCTTGCCCGAGCGCACCTCCTGGGCCAGCCACGTGACGGTTACGTCGCTCTCGCGGCCCGAGAAGCCACCGATGCCCGCCACGTTCGCGTTCTCCGCCAGGATCGCCGATGCAGCGCTCGACTGGCTGGACACCGCGATGGTGCCGCCGCCGTGCTGCTTCACATACGAGAGGTAGGGCGTCAGCGACGTGCGGCCACCGATCGGCGCGCCGATCGCGCCGCCAGCGCCGAAGCCGCCGCGGCCGCCCGGCGGGGGGCCGCCCGCCCGGCCCGAGCCGAACAGCTGCGCAGGCGCACCGCCCGCGCCGAGCCTGCCGGCGCCCGGCCCACCAGGTCGGCCGCCGAAGCGGCCGCCCGGGCCGCCGAAGCCACCTGCCGCGACCGACGCCGGCCCACCCTCCGGGAACGTGCCGCTCGTGGCATGACCCAAGGTGTCGAACGCCCATACTCCCGGCGCCAGCAGCAGCGCGGCCAGCGCAGCGCCGAGCGCCGCCATCCGCACGCGACGATCGCCGAACGCCGCCAGCGCGACCGCCGCGACCACGCCCACCACGATCAGCACCGCCGGCAGCCAGTTCAGCTGTCCGGCGTAGTCGCCGCGAACCACGAGCTCGACGATCACGCCCGCGGCCACCGCCAGCGGGGCAAGGACCCGCGCGTTGCGCCCGCCGCGCAACAGCTGGGCCGCGCCCGCGCCCACCAGCGCAGCGACGAACGGCGCGAGCAGCGACACGTAGTAAGGGTGGAAGATGCCGCTGGCCGCGCTGAACAGCACGGCTGTTGTTACGAACGCGCCACCCACCGCCAGCAGCCAGCCGCTGCGTGCGTCCGAGCGCCGCAGGCGGGTGGCCACCAGGATCGCCAGGCCGGCCACCAACGCAAAGCCCAACAGCCAGCCTGCCTGGCCGCCGAGCGCTTGGTTGACCAGCCGCAGCGGGCCGGGCGTGCCGCCGAACATCGTCCCACCACCCGCACCGGCCCTGATTTGAGCCCCACCCACCCCGCCTGTCTGGCCGTCCACGCGACCCACCCCGTTGTATTCGAAGATCAGCGACAGGATGCGGTTGTCGCTCGTGCCCGATATCCAGGGGCGCTGGCTCGCCGGGGTCAGTTCCACCAGCAGCGGCCACGCGCCGCCCACCACCAGCATCGCCGCGCCACCGATCAGCAGCTGGCCCAGCGCGTGCGCGCGTCCGGCTGCCCGCCTGCCCGCGCCCTTCAGGGTGCGTGCAACCGGGGCCGTCCACAGCCACGCGGCGGCGATGCCCGGCACGACCACCAGCGCCACCAGCATCTTCGTCTCGAACGCCAGGCCGACGCACACGCCCGCGGCCACCAGCCAGCGGGTGCTGCGGCGCTCCAGCGCGCGCACGGTGCACCACAAGGCGGCCACGCACAGCAGCACCAGCAGCGCGTCCGGGTTGTTGTGGCGGGAGATCGCAACCGTGATCGGCGTCAGCGCCAGCACGAGGCCCGCCACGAAGCCGCCAACGCGGCCGAAGCGCCTGCGCACGAGGTCATACACGAGCGCCACGCTCGCCACGCCCATCAGCGCCTGGGGCACGAGGATGCTCAGCGAGTGAAAGCCGAACACGCGCACCGACAGCGCCTGTACCCACAGCGCGAGCGGCGGCTTGTCGACGGTCATCACGCCGCCCTTGTCCAAGGACGCGAACAGGAAGTCGTGCCAGCTCGAGCTCATCGACCTGACAGCCGCCGCGTAGTATTCGTTGGCCCAGCCGTTGCGTGACAGCGCCCACAGGTTCAGCGCCGCCGCCATGGCCATCACGCCCAGGAGCTCTGGGTGCATGGCTAGTGCCCGGGCCCTGGCTCGCACGCCCCACTCGATGCCTACACGTGACCGGCCGCGTTGCCGCGTATGCCCGACCGGCTCCGCTGCGGCTGTAGGTGATGCGGCTGGATGTGTCTCCCATGAAGAGCTCATGGCGAGAGCATCGACGTCCGGTGTAGGAACAAGCTTTGCCGAACGTCTGAGATTTATAAGTTTGGAGTGCGTTCGTTGTTAGTCAATGAGGCGCCTGCCCAGTTGCCTGATCGCCAGTCGCCACATGAGCAGCGCGAAGGCGATCAGCACGCCCGCGTGCACGAGGTCGGTGCTCACGAATTCGCCCTGCGAGGCGTCGCGCACCAGCTGCACGCAGTGATACAGCGGGTTGACCTGCGCCACTGCGCGAACGCCAGCCGGCAGCGACGTGATCGGAAAGAACGTGCCGGCCACCAAGAACAGCGGCGTCAGCACCGCGCTGGTTATGTAGTTGAAGTTGTCGATCGTCTTGGCCACCGCAGCCACCGTCACGCCGAACGCCGCAAAGCCAAAGCCCGTCACGAAGCCGATCAACGGGACGAGCAGCATGCCCACGTTCGGCTTTACCCCGAACGCGATGCCGACCAGCAGCGGCGCCAGGCCATACGCGCCCGCACGCGCGGAGATCCACAGGATCTCCGCGGTGATCAGCTCCTCCACGTCCACCGGCGCGGCCAGCATCGCGTCGTAGGTGCGCTGGAACTGCCAGCGGATGAACGTGTTGAACATGCCCGGGAAGGCCGAGCTGAACAACACTGCCGTCGCGACCACGCCCGTGGCCACGTACTGCACGTAGGTCAGGTGCCCCACGTGATGCTTGACCAGCGCTCCCAGGCCCAGGCCGAACGCGAGCAGGTAGATCGTCGGCTGCACGATCGACGAGAACGTGGTCGCCTTCCAGTAGCGCCCGAAGATCGCCACGTCGCGGCTCATCACCCCTGCGAGCGCCGCCGGTTCCAGGCGCCCCACGCGGCGGACGGGTGGGCGGGCTTCAGATCCCGCTCCTGCCGCGCCCTGCCCAGACGCGAGCGGCTCGGCTACAGGCGGGATGGCAGGCCCGTGCGCGTTCATTCGATGCCCTCGCCCGTCAGCGCCACGAACGCGTCCTCCAGGTTGGCCGGGCGGCGCACGCCCTCCGGTGCCAGCCCGTTCAGAGCCTCCGCGCGCATGATCGCCACTGCCGGGCCGCTGCGCCTGCTCTGCCATCCGTTGCGCGCCGCCAGCTCGCCCACCTCCGCCAGGCGCTCGGGTGGGCCATAAACCTCCAGCACCTGCTCGCCTGCGTGCGCGCGCACCAGCTCTACGGGCGTCCCCTGCGCGATGACCCTACCCTGCGACATCACCGCCACGGTGTCCGCCAGGCGCTCGGCCTCCTCGATGTAGTGCGTGCTCATCAGCACCGTCACGCCGCTCGCGCGCAGCCCGTCGATCAGCGTCCACAGCTCCTGGCGCACTTGCGGGTCGAGACCCACCGTGGGCTCGTCCAGCAGCACCAGCCGCGGGCGGTGGATCAACCCGCGTGCCACCAGCAGCCTGCGGCGCATGCCACCCGACAGCTCCTTGACGATCGTGTCCGCGCGGGGGACCAGGTTGGCGATCTGCAGCGCCCGCCCCACCGCCGCCGCGCGCTGCACCCGCGGCACGCGATACAGGCGCGCGAACACCGTCAGGATCTGCCTGCACGTGAGCTCGACGTCCAGGTTGTCCAGCTGCGGCACCACACCCATCTCCAGGCGCGACTGCTTGGACTCGCGCGGCAGCTCGTAGCCGAGCACCGAGATGCTGCCCTCGTCGGCCAGCGTCTGCGCGGTCAGCATCCGCATCGTCGTCGACTTGCCCGCCCCGTTGGGACCGAGCAGGCCAAAGCACACGCCCGGTCGCACCTCCAGGTCCAGGCCGTTGACCGCCACGATCTCGCCGAAGCGCTTGTGCACGCCCGCCAGCCGGATCGCCGGCGCCGCGCTCGCGCCAGCGATGGCGCCTGGCTGCTCTGCGTGCTCATCTGCCACGACCGACACTGTAGGGCCGGTCGGGGGATGTGTTCCGTCGCGCGCAGTGATAGCCATGGTTATACGGCGCCTGATATTGGTCCATAGGCCGGGTGTCGATCGCAGCAGCGCCGAATCTCGGACGCCAGTCCATATCCGCCGCGCCCACGTCGGCCCGATACTGACTCGGACCGTTTGACTCCTCTGCTTAATCACGCCAATTGACCGATGCGGCCCAAAGTCCCCCAGATCGTCGCCCTCGGAGGGGGCGGCTTCTCGATGGAGAAAGACGGCTCCCTGCTCGACGACTACGTGCTCGCGCTCACCCAGGCCGACCGGCCGCGGGTGTGTTTCCTGCCCACCGCGTCGGGCGACGCAGACCACTACGTGGTGCGCTTCTACCGCCGTTTCTCCTCCGGCTGCGAAGCCAGCCACGTATCGCTGTTTCGCCGCGACCAGGGCACGGGGGGTGTGGAGGACGATCTCGCGACCCACCTGCTCGGGCAGGATCTCATCTATGTCGGCGGCGGTAACGTCGTCAGCATGCTCGGCGCCTGGCGCGCGCACGGGCTCGACGCGATCCTGCGCAAAGCGTGGCGCAGGGGCGTCGTCTTGTGCGGTCCCTCAGCTGGATCGTTGTGCTGGTTTGAGCAGGCGCTGAGCGCCTTTCACGGCGCGCCCCGGCCCGTTCGCGGGCTGGGGCTGCTGCCCTACTCCAACTGCGTGCACTATGACGCCGAGCCCGAGCGCCGCGCCGAGTACCACCGTTTCGTCGGCGACGGCATGCGCGACGGCTTCGCCGTTGAGGATGGCGTGGCGTTGCACTTTCGCGCCACCAACCTGCTGCGGGTGGTCAGCTCGCGCCACGACGGGAGCGCCTACCTGGTCCAGGCGGGAGGCGATGGCGTGGTCGAGACGCGCCTGCGGGCGACCCACCTTGCAGACGCGGGCGCGCTGCCACAGGCCGACACGTCGACGCCCTTGCTCTCCGCAGCCCATCCGGTCGCAGCGTGAGCCAAGACAGTCAAGCGCCTCTCGACGAGCGGTTGATATTCGCGATGGGCGGCGGCGGCTTCACGATGGAGCCGAACAACCCGCTGCTCGACGACTTCGTGCTGTCGCTCGCCCGTGCTGGCCGGTTCGGGGATGCGAGCGATGCGAGTGTCTCCCGGTCCGGCATGCCGCGTGTCCTCTTCTTGCCCACGGCGTCCGGGGACACCACCACCCAGATCAACGCCTTCAAGGCCCGCTTTACGGACCGTACCTGCGTGCCAGAACACCTTTCCCTGTTTCGCCTGCGCGAGTCCACCCGTACCCTGCAGGAGACGGTGCTCGCCCAGGACATCGTCTACGTGGGCGGCGGATCCATGCGCAACCTGCTGGCCATCTGGCAGGCCCACGGCCTGGACCGCCTGCTCGTCGACGCCTGGCAGCGGGGCATTGTCCTCGCGGGGCTCAGCGCTGGGGCGATGTGTTGGTTTCAGGCCGGCATCACGCGATCGAGCGGGCCGCCTGAACCGATCGCCGGGCTAGGTCTGCTCGAGGGATCGCTCACCGTCCATGCGGACGGCGAGCCCGAGCGCCTGCCCGCGTGGCTTGCAGGCGTGCGCGACGGCACGCTGCCAGGCGGCTGGGCGGTGGACGATGGCGTCGGTCTTTTGTTCCGCGGCAGGCAGCTCGAGCGGGTCGTCGGATCGCGCCCCGGCGCCGGGGCCGAGCGCGCGGACGCGATCGAAGGCGAGCTCGTCCGCCATCGCCTCACGCCCGAGCTGCTGCACGGCAACCTGCACGGCGGTCTCACGGGCGACGACGACGCCGTCGCGGAGCTGCGCCAAGTGCACATGCTGCGGC
>DATNLQ010000047.1:0-7423 GCA_035602785.1 Solirubrobacteraceae bacterium | reverse complement strand
CCCTGCTCGAGCAGGAGTTCGCCCGCCGCGGCGTGGCGCTGATCGGGCTCGACCAGGGCTGTCGCATACTCGAGGACGAGCTGACACGCGGGCGCAAGGGCGAGACGGAGGTGGTGATCGGGGCGGCAACCGGGCTTGCCGGCGCCGACAGCGACCCCTCCGCAGCGGCCGATCCCGCGCCCGCCGGTGCCGCCCATCCGGCTGGTGCTGGCGCTGGCGCGCTGGCGTTGATCGCCGGCGCGAGCGAGATCGTCCACCTCGCCGGCAACGACACGCAGGCCCAGGGCATTACGCGCGCGCTGTACACGCTCGACCTGCAACACGACCGCTATCTCGACCACCACCGGATCGACGGCCGGCCGGTGCTTCCGTTCGCGGCCGCGATGGAGTTGATGGCGGAGGTCGCCGCCATCGCGACGCCCGGGCGCGCTCTTGCGGGGCTGCGGGACATCCGCCTGCTCGATGGGATCGCCCTGGAGGACGACCAGCCGGTGAGCGTGCGCATCGACGCCGCGCCGCGCGCGGGCGGCGAGGAGGTCGACGTGACGATCAACCCGCCAGACGGTGGTCGCTCCCACTATCGCGCGCTGGTGGAACTGCACGATCCGGCCGAGCCGCACGAGACCGCTGGCCACTACACGCCGCGCTTCGCCCGCGGACGACCGGGCACCGCGGCCCACCCCGCTCCTGCGCCGATCCCTGACCTCAAGCCGTTCCCGATCCCGATCGAGGACGCCTACCGCGACCTGCTGTTCCACGGACCGCTGTTCCAGGGGATCATCGCGATCGACGGGATGGATGAGCGGGGGGCCTCGTCGCTGCTGCGCCCGTCGCGACCGGGACGTTGCGTGGCCGATGCCGACGAGCTGGGCTGGCTGCTCGATCCCGTGCTGCTCGACAGCGCCCTGCAGATCCAGGTCCTGTGGGCGCGCCTGCAGTGGGACGTGACGCTGCTGCCTGCCGGGATCGGCGGCTACGCGCGGCTGGCCGCTGCGGGCGAGGGCGAGTTGGTGCGCCACGAGCTGCGCATCCGCCTCGCCAGCAACGCGCCCCTGTGCCACGCCGACCACTGGTTCTACGGGTCCGACGGGCGCCTGCTGGCCCTGCTCGAGGACGTCGTCGGGGTGGGTACGCAGACGCTCAACCGGCTCGCGGGAGCACGACCGTGACGACGCCTGCGGGCGCCGAGCGCAGGGACGGGGTCGCCATCGTCGGCATGGCGTGCCTGTTCCCCGGCGCGCAGAACCTCGACGCCTACTGGCAGAACATCCTCGGCAAGGTCGACGCGACCTCTGACCCACCCCCGGAGGCATGGGACCCCGACGTGTACTACGACCCCGAGTTCAGCGACGAAGACCGCACGTACTGCAAGCGGGGCGGATACCTCGGCTCGATGGCCCGATTCGACCCGCTGGAACACGGCATCCCGCCGGTGGCCGTGGGGGGCGAGCCCGACCAGTGGCTGGCTTTGCAGATCGCCCGCGACGCGTTGGCGGACGCCGGCCTGACCGACCTGCCACAGGAGATCCGGGCTCGCACAGCCATCGTGCTCGGCAAGGGGACCTACCTGAACGGCGGCAACGCCGTGGCGGTCCAGCGCGGCCTGGTCATCGGCCAGACGCTTGACCTTCTGCGCCAGCTGGAACCCGAGCGTCCCGAGGACGAGCTCGAGCGACTGCGTGAGGAGCTGCAGGCGGTGCTGCCGCCGCTGGGCCCGGAAACCGTGCCTGGGCTGATCCCCAACATCATCGTCGGGCGGATCGCCAACCGCCTGGACCTGATGGGTCCCGCCTACACCGTCGACGCCGCCTGCGCCTCCTCCCTCGTGGCGGTCCAGCACGCCGTGCGCGACCTGCTCGCCGGCGACTGCGATCTCGCGCTGGCCGGCGGCTCGCAGGTGTGGATGCCGGTCGCCACGTTGAACCTGTTCTGCCGGCTCGGCGCCCTGTCGCGCCGCCAGCAGCTGCGGGCCTTCGACAAGGACGCCGACGGCACGCTGCTGGGCGAGGGTATCGGCGCGGTGGTGCTCAAGCGCGCCGATGACGCCATCCGCGACGGCGACCGCGTGTACGCGGTCATCCGCGGGGTGGGCGTCGCCAGCGACGGGCGCGGGATGAGCGTGATGGCGCCACGGGTGGAGGGCGAGGTGCTTGCGCTGCAACGCGCCTATTCCGCGGCCGGCGTATCCACCGACAGCATCGGCCTGGTGGAGGCCCACGGCACGGGAACGCCCGTCGGGGACGTCACTGAGGTGCAGGCCCTCACGCAGGTGTTCGGACAGCGCGACGGCTTGCTGCCACGGGTCGCCCTGGGGACGGTCAAGTCGATGATCGGCCACACGATTCCCGCGGCCGGCGTGGCCGCCCTGATCAAGACCGCGCTGGCGCTGCACCACCAGGTGCTGCCGCCGACGCTCGGCTGCGAGCAGCCCAACCCGGAGCTCGGCCTGGAGCGCACTCCGTTCTACATCAACACCGAGACGCGACCGTGGATCCACGGCGGTGCCCAACCACGACGCGCCGGCATCAACGCGTTCGGCTTCGGTGGCATCAATGCCCATGCGGTGCTCGAGGAATGGGACGGCGTCGCCAGCTCCCGCCATCGGCCACCGTGGGACAGCGAGGTCTGCATCCTCGAGGGCGACTCCCAAGAGGCGCTCGCCGACGCGGCCGGCGAGCTGGCGGCGGTGCTCGAGGGCGGCTCGCAGCCCGCGCTGGCCGACCTTGCGCTGACGCTCGGTCGCGAGCTCGGCGCCAGCGACAACCCGCGCCGCCTGGCGATCGTGGCCTCCTCGACCGAGGACCTTCACAAGAAGCTCGGCCAGGCGATCGAGCGGCTGGCCGACCCCGACTGCCGGCGGATCAAGACCACCTCCGGCATCTACTTCGAGGCCGAGCCGCTCGGCCGCGAGGGCAAGCTCGTGTTCGTGTTCCCCGGAGAGGGCGCGCAGTACCCGAACATGCTCGCCGACCTGTGCCTGCAGTTCACCGAGGCCCGCGCGGCGTTCGACCGGGTCGACCGGCTCTACGCCGAGCACCCGCGCGGCCATCTGCTGAGCGACTGGGTATATCCGGCCCCCGCCTTCAGCGACGAGGAGCGCCAGCGCACCGAGGCGCGACTGATGGAGATGGACATCGCCGTCGAGGCCGTGCTGACGGCCAACGCCGCCGTGCACGGGGTGGTCAGCCGGCTGGTGCCCCGCTACGACGCGATGCTCGGCCACAGCACCGGCGAGCACTCCGCGGCGATGGCCGTGGGCGCCCTGGACGTCGAGACCGACGAGCGGCTGGCGGCCTTCTGCCACGGCCTGTATGCCTCCTACGCCGACGCCGCCGAGCGCCATGACGTGCCCGCGGCGGTGCTGCTGGCAATCGGTGGCGACGCCGACACCGCGAACCGGATCGCCGCCGAAGCGAACGGCGAGCTGTTCCTGGCGATGGACAACTGCCCCCACCAGGCCGTGCTCGTGGGCGAGGCCGGCGCGGTCGCACGGGCGCGCGAGATCGCGATCGCCGCGGGGCTGATGTGCGAGGAGCTGCCCTACGACCGCGCCGTACACACGCCGCTGTTCGCGCCCTTCGCCGAGGACCTGCGCGCCACCTTCGCGCGCCTGCCCGTGCGCACCGCCACCACGCCGCTGTGGTCGTGCACGACCGCCGCGCCCTACCCCGACGACCCCGAGGCGATCCGCGAGCTGCTCGTCGAGCACTGGACCCGTCCGGTGCGCTTCCGCGAGACGATCGAGGCGCTCTACGACGACGGGGCGCGAGTGTTCGTCGAGGTGGGTCCGCGCGGGAACATGACCTCGTTCATGGAGGACATCCTGCGCGGGCGCCCGGCCTGCGCGGTGGCGTCCGATCTGCGTCGCCGCTCGGGCACGGCGCAGCTGAACCATCTCGTCGGCAGGCTGGCCGTCCACGACGTCGACCTAGACCTCGACTACCTGTTCGCCCAGCGCAGCGCACAGCCCGTCGACTGGCGCCGGCCCGCAGCGCCGCAGGACAACGCCGGGCGCCTGACCGTTGCGCTGTCGACGACGTGGCCAACGCTGCGACTCTCAGACGAGGCCCTCGAGCGGGTGCGCCCAAGCGACACCGGCGCCGCGACCAACGGCGCTCCCACCCCCGCACCGATGTCCGCATCGCCTGCAGCGAACGGCAACGGGTCCATGCCGGTCTTCGCGCCGGCGCCCGCGGCCCCTGCCCCGGCCGGCAACGGCTCGAACGGCCATCACGCCCCGGCGACAATGCCGACGCCGGCCTCGGCGCACACCGAGAACGGCTCCAACGGCTACCACGCGACGGCGTCGATCCCGATCGCGACCGCAACCCCGCAACCACAGCCGAACTTGCTGCCCGCCCCGGCCGCGCTGCCTGCGCAAGCGGCTATGCCTGCACCGGGGGCGATCGCAACCCTCGAAGGCGACGCGGCGGCTGCGCTCGAGGGCTTCATGGGAACCATGGAAGAGTTCTTGATCACCAACGAGGAGGTGATGAGCGCGTATCTCGGGGGCAGTGCAGCGCTCGCGGGCGAGCGCACGCAGCTTCCGCTCGTCGGGACGATCGTTGTCTGGGAGCCGGAGATCGAGCTCGTGGCACAGCGGGTGGTAGACCCCCTCGAAGACCGCTATCTGCTCGACCACACGCTCGGCCGCGACGTCTCGCGCACCGATCCCGATCTGCACGCGCTCCCGCTGATGCCGCTGGCGATGAGCATCGAGATCCTCGCCGAGGCCGCGTCGTGCCTGCTGCCGGACAGGGTGCTCACGGGCTTGCGCGACCTGCACGCCCACCGCTGGCTGGCCTTCGGCGAGTCGCGCCAGACGCTCGAGGTGAGCGCCCGCCGTCTCGCCGGCGAGGGCGGCTGCGAGCGCGTGCGGGTGCAACTTTGCGCCCTCGACGACAGCGGAGCCCCGGGCGACCCTATCGTCGAGGCGACGATGCTGCTCGCAGACGACTTCCCGCCGGCGCCCGCACCTGCTGCGGTCGCGCTGCATGACGGCAGGCCATCGCGCTGGCAGCCGGGGCAACTGTACGAGGAGGCGATGTTCCATCAGCCCCTGTGGCGAGGTGTCCGCAGCGTGGACCTGGTCGCCCCAACAGGCGCGCACGCGCAGCTCGAGGTGCTCCCGCGAGGGGGCCTGCTGGCCGACGATCCCGAACCGGGCTTCGTGCTCGACCCGGTGGTGCTCGACTCCGCCGGCCAGGTGGTCGGCTTCTGGGCGGCCGATATGCTCGAGCAGGCGCGGGTCGTGTTTCCCTTCCGGCTGGCGGCCATGGACCTGTACGGTCCCACGCCGCCCGAGGGCGAGCGGCTGTCGTGCCTGGTGACAATCACGCTGGCGAGCGAGCACGTGGTCTGCTCGGACATCGACGTGCTGGACGGCGACGGCGGCTGCTGGATGCGCCTGACCGGCTGGGAGGACAAGCGCTTTGCGGTCCCCGAGCGCTTCGCGCCGCTGGCACGCCCAACGCAGCTGACAGCGCTGTCGACACCGTGGCTGGCGCCGCTTGAGCCCTACCCGGACCAGGTCGTCGCGTGCCGGCGCCTGGACGCGCGCCTGGTCGCCGATCGCGCCCTGTGGAAGCCTGTGTGGGCGTGCCGCGTGCTGGGTCGCCGCGAGCGCGAGCTGTTCGCCGCGCTCGCGCTGCCCGAGACCAGGCAGCTGGAATGGCTGGCGGCGCGCACCGCGGCCAAGGAGTGCGTTGCCGAGCTCGTGCGTGGCGCGTACGGTCTGGAGCTTGCGCACGCGGACATCGAGATTCTGCCCGACGAGCGGGGCGCACCCGTCGTCGTCTGCCCCGCGCTCGACGGGCTGGGCGACGCGCCGGTGGTCTCGCTTACGCACGCGCACGGCCAAGCGGCGGCGCTCGCAGCGCTCGCGCCTGCAGGCGCCGGCGTGGGCATCGACGTCGAGCGGCTCGTCCCGCGACCGCAGGGGTTCCTGGAGGCGGCGCTGACCGAGGCCGAGCGGCGCCTGCTCGAGCCGCTGGGCGCGGACGCCGCCGAGGAGTGGCTGCTGCGCATGTGGTGCGCGCGAGAGGCCGCCGGCAAGGCGCTCGGCACGGGTCTGGGCGGCGGCTCGGCCGCGCCGCGCGTGTCCGCGCTCGACGTCAGCCGAGAGGCGCTGCTGATCGATGCGGCCGGCCGCCAGCTGGTGGCCTGGACGCACCGCGAGCAAGAGCTGGTGGTCGCGACCACCCTCGATCCGGGTCCGGGAAGCGAAGCACCACGATGACCACGATCGATCCGCAGGTCCTGCAGGCGATCCTCGCGCTGCTCGAGGAGGCGCAGGGCGACTGGGAGTACACCGGCGAGATCGGGGCGGACACGTGCTTCGTCGCCGACCTCGGCCTGGAGTCGCTGGAGATAGTGGTCCTCTCGACGATGGTCCAGCAGCAGTTCGGGAAGCTGCCGTTTCCGCAGTTCTTCGAGGAGATCGGGCAGCGCCCGGTCGATGAGCGCGACCTAACCGTCGCGGATGTCGCGATGTTCGTGTGCGAACACCGCCAACCGACCCAACTGGAGGTGTGACCATGGGACCAACGCTGCTGATCGGCTTGGACGGAGCGACGTTCACCGTGCTGGACCCATACATGGAGCGTGGAGTCATGCCGTTTTTGGCCGAGTTGTCGGCGCGCGGCACGCGCGCGGTGCTGCGCTCGATCATGCCGCCGCTGACGCCGCCCGCGTGGACGTCGCTGGTCACCGGCAAGCATCCCGGCCAGCACGGCATCTTCGACTTCTTCCAAAAGGAAGAGCCGGGCAGCGTGTACTTCTCCTTTGCCAGTTCCCAGGAGGTCCGATCCGCCACGATCTGGACGCTGGCCAGCGAACAGGATCGGCGCATCATCTCGCTGAACTTCCCGCTGATGTTCCCGCCGCCGCCCGTGGAGGGCGCGGTCGTGCCGGGAGGGATGATGCCGTGGCGCCAGCTGCGCCTCGGCTGTCACCCGCCCGGGCTGTTCGAGCGCCTGCAGCAGATCCCGGGCTTCAACCCACGCGAGATGCTCGACATGGAGCTCGAGATCAAGGCCATCGACGGGTGCCCCGACGACGAGTTCGCCGACTTCGTCGAGCTTCACATCCGCCGCGAGCAGCACTGGGCAGACGTCCTGCGCCATCTGATGGAGTCCGATCCGGCCGACCTGGTGGCGGTGATGTTCGACGGCGTCGACAAGCTCCAGCACCTGTGCTGGCGGTTCATCGATCCCGCCTGCCACCCTGAGAATCCGAGCGCGTGGGAGCAGGACATGATCGCGCTGTGTGATCGCTACTTCAATTCGCTCGACACCCTGATCGCTGGGATCGTGCAGGCCGCAGGGCCCGAGGCGACCGTGGTGCTCGCATCCGACCACGGCTTCGGGCCGACCCGCGACGTATTCCACGTCAACTCGTGGCTGGAGCAAAACGGATACCTGGC
>DATNLQ010000066.1:0-4346 GCA_035602785.1 Solirubrobacteraceae bacterium | reverse complement strand
ATCTCGCGGGCATGGCGGAGCTGCCCGGCGATGAACGCTTTGCCCGTGTCGGAGAGGTTGTGGGCGTCGTCCGTGTCGAAGAAGGCATTGCGGCCGTCACGGAACAGCGACTGGTGGGTGTGCATGCCGGAGCCGTTCTTGCCGAACAGTGGCTTGGGCATGAAGGTGGCGTGCAACCCGTACTTCATGGCGTATTCCTTGACCGTGATCCGGTAGGTCATGCAGTCGTCGGCCATCTTCAGCGCGTCCGCGTAGCGCATGTCGATCTCGTGCTGGGACGGGCCCACCTCGTGGTGGGTGTACTCCACGTGGATGCCCAGTTGCTCCAGCGCCAGCACCGTCTCGCGGCGCACGTCCGAGCCCGCGTCCAGCGTCGTCAGGTCGAAGTAGCCGCCCTCGTCCAGCACTTCGGTCGCGCGCGAGTTGCGAAACAAAAAGTACTCCAGCTCCGGCCCCACGTTGAACACGTCGAAGCCCATCGCCTTCGCGCGCTCCACCGCCCTGCGCAGCACGTGACGGGGATCGCCCTCATACGGCGTGCGCTCGGGCGTGATCACGTCGCAGAACATTCGTCCCACGCCCTGCTCCTCCGGGCGCCACGGCAGCACCGCGAACGTGCTCGGGTCGGGCATCGCGATCATGTCCGACTCCTCGATCGCGTTGAAGCCCGTGATCGACGAGCCGTCGAAGCCCATACCCGCTTCGAACGCGTCGTCCAGCTCCGCCGCGTTGATCGAGAACGACTTCAGCTGGCCCAGAATGTCCGTGAACCAGAAGCGGATGAAGCGGATGTTGCGCTCCTGCACGAGCGCCTTCACGTCGTCTGCGCTCTTGGGCTGGTCTGCCATCGATCCGGACCTTACCGATGGCCCGAGCGTGCCGCTATCGACGGCTGGCTAAACCGCCAGCGCCACCCACTCGGTGCGCGCGTGAGCCAGTCGAGGGTCAGTGGCCGGCGACTGCTGCGACGAACTTGGCCACGTCTTCGGCTTCCTTGCCCACGTACAGCTCGGCCGGCATCTGCCCCAGGCCGCGCGCACGGCCTTCCTCGATCGCGTTTTCCACCAGCGCGCGGCGGTCGGCGAAGTTGGCGATGTCCACGCCCACGCGAATGTCCAGGTTCGGGCCGATGCGCCCGACCGACTTGACCGCCGCCAGCGTGTGGCAGGCCGTGCACGCGTGCGCGAACAGTTCGCGGCCCTTCTGCTCTTCTCCGTTCAGGTGCACGCCCCCTACGGCCACGCTCGCCTTGTCTTTGCCGTTGTCTGCCAGCACGAACGCCGGCACCGCGATGCCGAACGCGAACAGCGCCGTGATCCCCGCCAACAGCAGGCGCTGGCCAGCTCGCGATTCGGTATGCAGCGACTCCCGCGCCCCGCGCGCGCCGCCGCCCATCGCCACGAAGAACACGCCCAGCCCGAGTGCGACCAAGATGCCGAGAACCACGTAGATCATTGGCGCGAGAAGATACCGGGTGGCGCGTCGGATCGAGTCCCCACCCTCCCCGTCGACCCGCCCCCGACGCTCCTGCGGCGACCAACATGAGACCGTCCACACCTTTAGGAGCGCCGAAGCTATGGCGCTAACCTGAACGGTGGCCCGCAAGTCGGGCAGCGATCGCCCAAGGAGCTGGACGCCCCCGTGAACATCCTCCGCCGCCTCCCCCTATATCGCCTGCTGTTGCTGTGTGCGATCGTCGTCGCCGTCGGGGTGTCCGCCACCGCGCTCGCCTTCGCGCTCGACACCGGCCCCACGCCGCCCGCCAAGCCGCTCGCGCAGGCCATCCACGACGCGCTCGGCAGCGCCGGACGGGAATCTATCCAGGGCGTCAGCGCTAGCGTCACCTGGACCAACCACCTGCTCGAAGGCGCAAGCCTCGCAAGCGGCAACGGCCAGGGCGGCGAACTGACCTCCAGCCCGCTGATCGCCGGCGCCACCGGGCGGCTGTGGATCGCCAAGGACGGCCACGTGCGCCTGGAGCTGCAGTCCGAAAAGGGCGACACCCAGGTCCTCTACGACGGGCACACGCTGCAGGTCTACGACGCCGCCACCAACACGCTCTACCGCTACACGCCGCCCGCAGGCGAACACGACGCATCCACGAGCGGTGGCGAAGACGAAATCGACGTGGCGTTGCCCGACAAGAGCGCCCGCCAGCACGAAATCCCCAGCGTCGCCAAGATCGAAGAAGGGATCTCGCACCTTGAAAAGCACGCTGGCGTGTCCGGCGCCACGCCCACCGACGTGGGCGGCCAGCCGGCCTACACGGTGCGCGTCTCGCCCAAGGAAGCCGGCAGCCTGCTCGACGGCGCCGAGCTGTCCTTCGACGCCGACAACGGCGCGCCGCTGCGCGCTGCCATCTACTCGACGGCCAGCAGCTCGCCCGTGATGGAACTGGCGGCCAGCGAAGTCTCCTTCGGCCCCGTCGAAGGCTCGGTGTTCGCGTTCACGCCGCCCCCCAACGCCAAGATCGACGAAGTGACCTTCTCCCACGACCACCAATCAAACGGCTCGAACGGCGAAGGCTCAGGCGAAGGCGAAAAGCCCAAGCTCACCACCCACGGCCAAGGCCCCTCGACCATTGCCGTCCTGGAAGCCAAGACCAAGGGCAGCAAGGAAGCGGGCGCCTCGCTGGAAGGTCTGCCCAAGGTCACCATCAACGGCGCCAGCGCCAGCGAGCTCAAGACCGAGCTCGGCACGCTGCTCACCTTCGAGCGCTCCGGCGTGCGCTACGTGGTCGCAGGCTCCGTCTCCCCCGCCGCCGTAGAAGAAGTCGCAAAGGGCCTCTAGCGGTGAGCGACGAAGCCCAGCCCGTCAGGGCGCGGGGGCTCGTTAAGCGCTACGACGAGGTGCTGGCGGTCGATCACATCGACCTGAACGTGCACGCGGGCGACGTGTACGGGTTCCTCGGCCCCAACGGCGCTGGCAAGACAACCACCCTGCGCATGGCCCTCGGGCTGATCATGCCAACCGAGGGCACCGTCGAGCTGTTCGGGCGCGACCCCCTGCGCCAGGGCGCGCGCGCCCTGGAGGGCGTTGCGGGGTTCGTGGAGGCCCCGCGCTTCTACCCTTACCTGAGCGCGCGCAAGAACCTCGAACTGCTCGCCGCGCTGGACGGAGACGGCGCAAGCGCCCGCATCGACGAGGTGCTCGCTACCGTCGAGCTGAGCCCCCGCGCGAAGCACAAGGTCGGCGGCTACTCGCACGGCATGCGCCAGCGCCTGGGGATTGCCGCCGCGTTGCTGCGCCGCCCGCGCCTTTTGATCCTCGACGAGCCCGCCACCGGCCTGGACCCGGCCGGTATGCGCGACATGCGCCAGCTGATCCGCCGCCTGGCCGACCAGGGGATCACCGTGCTGCTGTCCAGCCACCAACTGCCAGAGGTGCAGGAACTGTGCGACCGCGTCGCCATCGTCGACTCCGGACGGGTGGTCTACGAGGGCGCACTTGCCGACCTGCGCCGCCAGGGCGGGGCCGGCTACCGGCTGCGCACCACCGACGACCAACACGCACTGCAGCTCGTGCGCGCGCAACCAGGCGTTGAGCACGCCACAAGCAGTGAGCACGGCCTCGCCTTCCAGGCCAACGAGCACGACGTCGGCGAGCTGTCGCTCGCGTTGGGCCGGGCGGGGATCGGGATCCTTGCGCTCACCCCCGAGCTCGCAACGCTCGAGGACCTGTTCTTCCGCCTCACCGAGGGCGCCAATGGCGCCGAGCCCGAGGCGGTGGCGGTCGCCGTATGAGCAGCGCCGCGCTCAGCCCGCCCGCCGTCGGCGCTTCCTCGCGAGCACGCGTCCGGCGCCCCTCCACGCTGACCATCTACCGCTGGGAGCTGCGCAAGCTCGTCTCCCAGAAGCGCACCTACCTCGGTCTCGGCCTGATCGTGATCCTGCCGCTGTTCTTCGTGATCTTCCAGAACGTCCACCAGCACGGCGATCACGGAGGCGAGAACATCTTCGCCGCGCAGATCACCCAGTCAGGGCTCGCCACGCCCGTGCTCACGCTGCTGTTCCTGTCCGCCTTCATGCTGCCCCTGGTCGCCTCGCTCGTCTCCGGCGACGTCGTCGCCAACGAGGACGGCAACGGCACACTCAAGACGATCCTCACACGCTCGGTCGACCGCGGCCAGGTGTTCGCCGCAAAGGTCATCGCCGCAATGACCTACGCCACGATCGCAGTCTTCCTGTCGGCCGCCGTCGCCACCGTCGCTGGCGTCGCCTCGTGGGGCTTTCACTCCGTGAGGACCTTCTCGGGCACCATCGTGTCGGCCTCTGAAGCGCTGCTGCTGATATTCGCCGCAAACGCCATCTACCTGATCCCGCTGTTCGCAGTGGTCAGCATCGGGG
>DATNLQ010000060.1:0-11186 GCA_035602785.1 Solirubrobacteraceae bacterium | reverse complement strand
GCCACTGCCCGAACCCGAGCCCGAGCCGCTTTCCGAGCCTGAACCCGAGCCACTGCCCGAACCCGAGCCCGAGCCGCCGCCCGAACCCGCACCAGAACCGCTGCCCGAACCCGCACCAGAACCGCTGCCCGAACCCGAGCCCGATTCGCCGCCCGCGCCAAACCCGCTGGCCGAGCCAGACCCGCCCACGGTGACTTTTGTGATGCGGCCCGACTCGCCGTAGGCGATCGTGACGTTTGGCGCCCAGGAGCTTCCCGGGACATCGGCCCTCACGCTGTAGGTGACAGTGGCGCCGCGGATCGGCACGGGGGTTACGGCTACACCTATAACCAGCCGGTGCTGCGGCTCATAACCGGGCACCTGGTGCGCGAACACATACGTGCTGACGCCGTTCAAGGGCGACCAGACGAGTTGGCCAGCGAACGCCACGAGGCGCGGAGGCGCAAGGCTGGCGAGATGCGCGTGCACAGAGCGATTGGAGTGGCGATGCGCGCCAGCGGCGAGTGCAGACGCGGGCACGGCGATCAGGCAACTGGCGAGCAGCAGGCCGCGCAGCAGCGTGACTCGAGCCCGCATGGGACGAGCGAGGTTGGTCATCGATCATTGCTCCTTCAGTAGCCGGGCTGTCTTCGGGAGATCCCTGGCTTTGCGGCCCCGCCTCGCGACGGGTGTGCCTTTGTGGTGGACTGGTCGACGCGGCCGTCTCGGTCTCAGCGAGCGGTGGGCCGGACACGGTTCGAAACTGCTATCGGCCGTTCGCGCTCTGCCAAGCGCGTAACGCCACAAGTTGGACGCATGTCCACGTTGCAGAACTGAAGAGGCGCCCCGCGGGGGTCGATATCATCGGCTTGGCTGCATCCGCCCAGACGGCTCGGCGGTGGCGGAGTCGCTTCAAGTCCTTTCGCCGAGCCGACGATAGGAGCCATACGATGAGACGACTGGCTTGCAAGCTCGCCTCCCCGCGTCCGATCGCCCGCCTTGATGAGCACGTCTGACCAGGTCGAGGGGCGCTCGGCCACGCCGGCGCTCGGGAGCAACAAGCAGGAGGGGGGCCTTCTGGGCGGCCTCGAAATCGTCGACCGTCACTGGCAGGCGATCGTCCTCGTGATCTGCGCGACAGTGGTCGTTTTCGTGCTCGCCCACGAGAGCAAAGCCAAGTCCTACACGGCAACCGCCAGCGTCACGTTCCAGAACAACACGCTGTCGGACGCCGCGCTCAACATCTCCACGGCGACCAGCAGCGAACCGCAGCGCGAAGCGGACACCGAGGTGCTCGTCGCGCACTCAGCGGAAGTCGCGCAGGGGGTACGCCAGCAGTTGAAGCTGCCAACCTCGACGAGCGAACTGCTGAGCGACGTGAAGGTCGAAGCGGCTCCGACCGCCGACGTTCTGAACGTGATCGCGACCACCGGCAATGCGCAGACCTCGGCGACGCTCGCCAATGCGTTCGCGAGCCAATACATCGCGTTTCGCGCAAAGGCGCAACTTGTCGGCATCGCTTCCGCACAAGCGAAGATCCGCGACCAGATAACAGGGCTGCCCTCCTCGTCTCCCGAACGGGCGACGCTGGAGCAGACGCTCGTGCGCCTCGGCTCATTGCAGGCTGTGGCGGGAAGCGGCGCCAACGTCATCGGACGAGCCACCCCACCGGCGAGTCCCAACGGCGGCGGCATCTCCCAAGCCGTCGTGATCGGCTTTCTCGTCGGCGGCGCAATCGCGTTCTCGCTGGTCTTCCTGCTCGAGTCTCTCGATCGTCGCGTCAAGACGGTGGTCGACCTCGAGCGCGGATATCGACTGCCGGCGCTCGTGGGAGTCCCCCAGACACGTGTGCGCACCGTGCACGCCGAGAGCTCGGTGCTGCTCGAGCCCTATCGGATCCTGCGCAGCGCATTGGGCTTCACGGCCGTCACCCGCCCGCTCAACACACTGCTCGTCACCAGCGCGGTGTCCGGCGAGGGCAAGACGACTGTGGCCGTCAACCTGGCTCACGTGATGGCTCTGAGCGGTCGCCGGACGGTGCTCGTCGAGCTTGACCTGCGCCGACCTGCGACGTTCGGACCGATCGAGCTCGCTGCCCAGCGAGGGGTCACCACGGCGATCACGGGCGCCGCCGAGCTTGACTCGCTGCTCGTCAGGCCGCTGCCAGACCTTCCCAACCTGCTTGTGCTGCCGTCCGGAGCGCTGCCCCACAACCCCTCCGAGCTGCTCGGCACCGAGCGAGTGGTCGACATACTCTCGGCGCTTGCCGCGGACGGCGCCATGGTGATCGTCGATGCGCCGCCTCTGAATCCAGTCGCCGACACCCAGGTGCTGCTCGACAACTCAGCCATCGACGCGGCAATCCTCGTCGCGCGGATCGACCGAACCACGCGTGAGGAGATGCGCCAGGCGCGCTCCATCCTCGATCATCACAAGGTGGAGCCAGTCGGCATCGTGGTCACCGGGGTCCGCGATCCAGGCCGCTACGGCTACGGCTACGGCTCCTACGAGACGACTACTTCGCCCGTCGAGACACCGGCCACCGAGCCGGCGGCCGCCCGACCGCCACGTCAGACGACACGTGACCGGGCGGCGCAACGCAAAAGGCCTGACGTCCAAAAGCAGGACGCTCGACGCCGAGAGCCCAAGATCGCAGAGCCCAAGATCGCAGAGCCAGAGATCGCAGAGCCCACCGACGTCGAGGCGCTCGCCGGGCCCGTACGCGGCTCGACGTCCAAGCAAGCGTCTGACTGAGGCCGGAGCTGGTGCAGCGATCGCCGAGACTGCTCGCCCTGCCTCGGCGGGACGCCGCGCTCGCATGGGGAGCTGCGGCGATGCTCGCGCTTCTGGCGGCGGCTGGTGCGCATGAGCTGGGTACGGTCGGCCTGTTCGCGCCGGTCGCGCTGATAGCCGCGGCGATCCTCGTCACCAGGCCGGTGCTGACGCTCGTTCTCGTGGTCGGCCTGACTATCTTCTGCGAGGGTCCGGGCTTCGGGCTCTTCGGCTTCACCTCGAACCTCTATGTGCAGTTCTACAAAGGCATCTCGGTACTCGACCCACTCGTGGGCCTCGTCGTCGTATCCGCCTTTCTCGATGTACTGCGCAGCGGCCGTCCGCTGTGGATACCGCGGGCGCTCGCGCTTCCCCTGGCGGCGCTGGCGCTGGCGATGGTTGCCGGAGCGTTCGTTGGGCACGAGGCCGGGACGAGCCTGCGTTTCTCGATCTTCTCCGAGCACGTCCTCTTCTATCTGCTGCTGACGCCCGTCGCCATCGCCAACCTCGAGCTCGACGAACGGCAGATCACGAGGCTGCTCGCCGGTGGGATGGGGCTCGCGATCGTGAAGGCGATCGTGGGCCTGGTGGAGATCTCCGAGCATCTTGGCAAGCCGATCGAAGGCTCCTCGACGCTGACCTACTACGAACCGACGGCGAACTGGGTCATCATGATCGCCCTGCTCACGATCCTCGCTGCGCTGGTGACGAAAGTGAAGGTGCCGCTGTGGGTGCTGCTCGGCAGCCCGCTGCTGATCGCCTGTCTGCTGCTGTCGTATCGGCGCTCGTTCTGGATCGCCTGCGTGCTCGGGGTGGTGTTGATCTTGCTGCTGGGCACCTCGCCGGCCGGCCGGCGGCTGCTGATACCCGCCGGTCTCATGGTCGCCGGCGCAATCTGGCTGCTTGGATCGCTCCACTTCCAATCCAACCTTCCGATCGTCAAGAGGGCCGACTCGCTCTCCTTCGGCAAGCTGGAAGCCAACAGGGAGGATCGCTACCGGCTCGACGAGCGCGCCAACGTGCTCAGCGAGATCCGCGAACACCCGATCACCGGGCTCGGAGTTGGCATTTCCTGGCAGGCGACAGCCGCGCCACTGTCGGTCGAACACGAAGAAGGCCGCCAGTATGTGCACTTCGCGGCGCTGTGGTTCTGGTTGAAGCTGGGCGTGCTGGGCCTGTGCGCATACATCGGCATCATCGTCGGCAGCTTCCTGCTCGCGTGGCGAACGCGGCGTGCTGTCTACCCACCGTGGCTGCGCGCGTTCTGCCTCGCCTCGGCGTGCGGCATCGCCGGATTGGTGGTCATGGACACGACCGCGAGCTTCACCGGCGTGGAAGCTCGCTTTACGTTCGTCCTGGCCGTTCAGATCGGCCTGCTCGGGTTGCTGGCCCGACGAGCCCGGCTCGGCAAGGCCCCCACGGCGCTGTGAAGGACGGCGCGCTGTCCTGCGCGACCACGGCGAGCGCCTGCACGCCCACCGCCAGCCCGCAACCGGCGCAGGACACGCACCTGCTCGACGATCTGCGCGCACGGCTGCCACGCGTGGCGATCGTGCACGAGTGGCTGACCATCCCCGGAGGCTCTGAGCAGGTCGTCCTGGAGCTGCTGGAGATGTTCCCCACGGCCGAGCTGTTCACGTCGGTGTACGACCCTGCGCCGTGGCCGGACGCGATCACCGAACGCCCGGTCCACGTCTCCGCGCTCAACCGCATACCGGGAGCCAGCCGCCACTATCCAAAGCTCCTGCCACTGATGGATTGGGCGTTTCGCTCCTTCGACCTTGCGCGCTTCGACCTGGTGCTGTCGAGCAATCACGCGTGCGCCAAGAACGTGCGCACGCCCGCGAGCGCGCTGCACGTCTGCTACTGCCACACGCCGATGCGCTATGCCTGGGAGGAGGGGTTCCTGGATGGCGAGCAGCTGGGGAGACTTGCGCGGCTGGCCATACCGCGCCTGCTGGCACGGCTGCGACGGCAGGATCTCGCGGGCGCCGCGTCACCCGATGTGTTCGTGGCCAACTCGCGCCACGTGGCCGAGCGCATCGCGCGCTACTACGGACGCTCCGCCGAGATCGTCCACCCGCCCGTGCACGTCGAGCACTTCCTCGGACTCGAGCGCGAGCGCGGCGACTCGTATCTGGTGTTCGGGCGGGTGGTCCCCTACAAGCGCGTCGATCTCGCCGTGGCCGCGTGCAAGCTTCTCGGCCGTCGACTCGATGTCGCAGGCGACGGCAGGGCTCTGGCGGGCATCCGCGCCCAGGCTGCGGCGGGACACGAGATCGAGCTCGTCGGTCGCGTGAGCGACTCCCAACGAGACCGCCTGCTCTCGCGGGCGCGCGCGCTGCTGTTCCCCGGCGAGGAGGACTTCGGGATCGTCCCCGTCGAGGCACAGGCGGCGGGCGTACCTGTGATCGCCTACGGCGTCGGGGGGGCCAGCGAGTCGGTGCTGAACGGCGAGACGGGGGTGCTGTTCGAGCGCCAGGACACTGCTACGCTCGCGGCTGCGATCGAGCGCTTCGAGCGTCTGGAGCTCGATCCCCAGCGAATTCGTGACAACGCCAAGCGGTTCGGACGCGAGCGCTTCCGCGTACAAATGGCGGAAGTCATCGATCGCGCCATCCGCGCCCGCGCCTCGCAGACGGCGGACTAGAGCGAACCGGCTCGGCCCCGCTCAGGTGGTGCGCATTATCAGCACTGAGCAGGGCGCGTGGTGGGAGACCTTGTTGGGCACCGAGCCCAGCAGGAAGCGCTTTGCTCCGGTCATGCCCTTGTTGCCGACGATGATCAAGTCGGCTTCGCGCTCCTCGGCGACATCGAGGATCGCATCGGCGGGGTCGCCCTGGCGCGCATACACCGCCGCCTCGATCCCGGCCTGGCGGGCCACCTCGGCGGCGGCCTCGAGCGTCGCGTCGACGTCCTCGCGCGGGCTTATCGCCCACTGCAGGTCCTCGGGCGCCTGCCTGCGTTCCTCGTTCAGGCGCTGCGCCGGCACGGGCTCGTAGGCGCTGACGATCTCCAGCGTCGCCCCAACCGAGTGCGCCAGTTCCACCGCTTGGCGCACCGCCTGGGTGGCTGTGTCAGAGCCGTCAGTGCCAACCACGATCGATTTGAACAACGTGACCCTCCTCGTCGCTGTGGTCCACGCTTCGCCGTGCGGCGGACGCTCGGCGCGCTGGATCATACCCATCGAGCCCGGTCACGCCACGACGGCATGCCTATCGTTCAGCGACAGTGATCGACCTGCACTGCCACGTCCTGCCCGGCATCGACGACGGTCCCACAACAATCGAGAGCTCGCTCGCGCTGGCGCGCGCCGCGGTTGCGGCGGGTACGCACACGCTCGTGGCCACGCCGCATGTCAGCTGGCGATACGCCAATAGCGCACAAGACATCGCGCGGCTGGTCGCCGAGTTGAACGAGCGCCTACTCGCCGAGGCGGTGGCGCTCGAGGTGCGAGCGGGAGCCGAGATCGCACTGACTCGCGCAGCAGACATCTCCCCGGAGGAGCTGGCGGACCTCGGGCTCGGGGGAGGACCCTGGCTGCTCGTGGAGCCCCCCTTCAGCCCGGTTGTGAGCGGCTTGGACGCACAGCTGCTCGCGCTTCAGGGTCAGGGCCACCGAATCGTGCTCGCCCATCCGGAGCGCTGTCCCGCCTTTCACCGCGACCCCGAGATGCTTGCCGGCCTGGTCGAGCAAGGTGTCATCACGTCGATCACCGCCGGCTCGCTTGTGGGGCAGTTCGGCGAGCGCGCCCGACGCTTCGCCCTGTCGCTGGCACAGCAGGGCATGGTGCACAACGTCGCCTCAGATGCCCACGACGAGGCGCAGCGCGCACCGGGCGTGGGCGACGAGATCGAGCGCTGCGGACTGTCGCCCCTCGCCGAGTGGCTCACCTGCGCGGTTCCAGCTGCGATCCTCGAGGGCAAGGACACCATCCCCCCACGACCTTCGGTCAGCCTCGAGAACGTAGGGTCCGCCCCACGACCGTGGTGGCACCTGCGAGGCTGAGAGCCGCTCTAGACGAAAGGCTCGCCGCGACACCCTCTCAAGGCCACTCAGGCGAGCCTGATGATCGCGATGATCATGCCGATGACCACGAACACGACGATCGCCACCTGCAGCCAAATCCACGTGGGCGACATCCTCGAGAGCCTACTGGGGCCGCCCGTGCGAGCGCCCCATGCAGCCGGGGCGCCGCACTATCGTGTACGGAGATGACAGCGAGGCTCAGGTGGCCCGCGGGTACCGGGGCGATTCTGGTGGGCCTGCTGGTATGGCTCCTTTCGACGCTCGCGCCCGCGCACGCGGCCGGTGTGCAGCGACCCTCATCAGACCTGCTGATTGGCGTCAACATCGGGAGTCCGATCGGCGGCTCGCCCACTCGAGCCGACCGCGACCTACCCCAGTTGCAGGCGCTCGGCGCCAAGATCATGCGAGTCGAAGTGCCCTGGTCGGCACTGGAACCGCGCCAACCTGGGCAGATCGATCCCGGTGCGCTGGCATCGACCGACCGCCTGATGAACGAAGCCGCCTCAGCCGGGATCCGCGTGATCATGCTGGTCCAGAGCACGCCCTGCTGGGCTTCCTCGGCGCCGGCAGCGGTACTGCGCAGGTGCAACCCGAGCCGCGGCGGCCAGGCCAACGCGTGGCCGCCGCGCCAGCCAGCCGCGTTCGCTGCGTTCGTCGCCTATCTGGCCGGGCGCTACGGGCACGAGCTGGCCGCGATCGAAATCTGGAACGAGCCCGATCAGGCCAACGAACGATACTTCGCGGGGCCCAACAAAGCAGCGCGCTATGCCGCGATCCTGCGCGCCGCCTACCCGGCCATCAAGCAGGCCGACCCCGAAACGCAGGTGCTCGCCGGCGCCATCGTCGGGTCCAGCGGAGCGTTCCTGCGAGCGCTGTACGCGGCCGGTATCAAGGGCTACTACGACGGGCTGGCCGTTCACTACTACACCCTCACGCTGGGCTCGCTGCGCGCCATCCACGAAGTGCAGCTGGCCAACGGCGACGACACGCCGCTGTGGCTGGATGAGTTCGGCTGGACCAGCTGCTGGCCGCACGCGAAGCTCCAGGAAGAACAGCCCTGCGTGACCCCCCAGGTCCAGGCGGCCAACATCACGAGCGTGTTCCACGCGCTCCAGCGCACTCCCTACGTGGCAGCGGCGGTGCTGTACAAGTTGCGCGACTCCAGCAACGAAGACTTCGGCGTGCTGTCGACGAACGGCAGGCGCAAGCCGGCGTTCGTCGCGCTCGCGCGCGTGATCGCGGACCCGGCTGCTCGCGAAGCTCGTCCGGCGCTGCGCCTACGCGTGCGCCGCCGACACGTGATCGCAAGCGGCTCCGGGCCGGTGGGCGACTTCATGGAGCTGGAAGCCCTGCAGGGCAACGTGCCGCGCTACAGAGCCTTCTTCATACTCAACCGCTTCAACGACTACTCGATCAGGCTGCCCGCGCAGCTCGGGACCAGTGGCCTGACCGTACGCGTGTTCCAATACTGGCAGGGCCCCCGGGCGGCCGCGCAGCGAAGTATCTGAGTCCCAGCCGCTGCCCTGCGCACCTGCGCGCAGAACGTCCTCCAGACAGCTCTTACTCCGCCTTGCGAAACAGGGCCACGACCGTGAGCATGAGGATCTTCAGATCCAGGCCCAGCGACCAGTTGGCGATGTAGTAGTTGTCCCACTCGACGCGCTCAGCCAGCGATGTCTGTCCGCGCAGGCCGTGTACCTGCGCCCAGCCGGTGATCCCCGACTTGACCCTGTGGCGGTCGCCGTAGCGGACGATGTCCTGCCTGAACAGCTCCACGAACTCCGGGCGCTCGGGACGCGGACCGACGAGGCTCATCTCGCCGCGCAGCACGTTGATCAGCTGCGGCAGCTCGTCCAGCGAGGTGCCGCGCAAAAAGCGCCCGACAGGGGTGCGCCGATCCTCGCCCTCCACGCCTCCCGGAGCGGTATCTCCGGCGAGCAGGAAGCTCAGCGCGCCCGGGCCTTCCCCCTCGGCCGCCAACGCCTGGCCGCCCTGCACGTACATCGAGCGGAACTTGTAGAGATCAAACAACTTGCCGTCGCGGCCGACCCTGCGCTGCGTGAAAAGGGTCGGACCAGGCGAGGTCAGGCGTACGGCCAGCGCCGCGCACAGGAGCACGGGCGAGAGCAGTACCAGCAGCGCCAACGCGAGGACGCTGTCGAGCGCGTGCTTGAACGCGAACTGCATGCCATTCGGGTCGACCGCGCTGAACGACATCAGCGGCAGCCCGCCGACCGTGTCATAGCCCACCCGGTTGTTGATCGTGTCGAACATGCGCGGGATGACCGACACCTCGACGCCGAGCTCTTGGCACTGCTGGATCAGGCGGCTCACGCGCGCATCGGCCGCCGAGGAGAAGGCGACGATCAGGTGCCTCACCCCCATGCGCTTGACCGTCTCCTCGAGATCCTCAGCAGTTCCCAGCACGGGCACGTCGCGCCCGCCGACCTCCGCGAGCGGGCGCGGCTCGTCGTCGAGGAAGCCAACCGGCACAAGACCGTACTCGGGATGGCTCTCCAGCCGGCGCGCCACCTGTGCCCCCACCATGCCCGCACCCAGGATCAGCACCGGCTTGCCGACCAGGCGGCGGGCCCGGGCCCAACGCTGGATGGCTGAAAGGAGCGCGCGCCCGAAGCCCACGCCGAGCAGCGCGAAAAGCCACGCTTGCAGCCACGCGGACTGGTCGGGAACCTGCCCGTTGGCGAACATACCGAGCATCGCAACCGCCATCGCGGCGACCGACACCGCGCTGACCACCGGCACCACCCCGTCGAGCAGTAGGGCGCGCAGGCGCGTGCGGTAGAGGCCGCGCAGGTAGAACAGCAGCATCACCAGCGGCGGGAACGCGAGCAGGGGAGCACGGTCGGACGAAGCGTGCAGGGTGTCAAGCACGCCCCCCTGGACGATCACGACGGCTGCACACAGCAGGACGAAGTCCACGGCTGGGCGAAGCACGCTCCAGCCGGGTCCCTCCATGACCCATTGCAGCCGCCCGCGGAACTTCCCGTCTCGCGCCGCCTTGGGCCAGGGAGCATCGTGCGCCCGCGCGCCGTGAAGCGGGAGCGTGGTGGTCTGCTGGGTGATTCGCGTGTTGTCCATGTGGCGAGGGGCGTCCTGTCCCTAGTTGCTTACTCGGGTCCTGCGTCGCGTCCCTTTAGCGGCCTCGCGGGGACGCGCCAGCTGTCTCGTAAGTGCACCCGTGAGCGCGAGCGCCCCCAGGACGAGGATTATGTAGACAAGATCGTCGGCCGAGAGCCCGAGGGTCTGCGCGGGGACCGTGCCGGCATCTGCCGCTGGCCGCGTGAGCAGACCTGGCTGCGCCTGGGAGCCGGCCGCTGCCGGCGTACCCACCCCTGCTTTGCGGTGTTTCCGGCTTTCAGGGGGTGCCGCGGAGCGCCTCCTGGCTGCTCCTGTCGAGCCTGCCGGACTGTTGCCCAGACCGCCAGCCACGGATCCGCCGCCGCCCGCGCCCGCGGATCCGCCCTGGCCGCCTGAGGAGGGTCCGCCCAGGAGGACCGAACCGAGAATCGCCTGATTGCCCTGACCGGGCCCGCCGTAGCCGCTGAGAAGGGAGCCGGCGCTCGCCGCAGCCGGGGTCAAGACGCAGCAAACCGCCGTCAGGATGCCTATTGAGATTGTCTTGCTATGCCTTCCCATTGCGTCCCTGCCTTCGATTTCCTTCCGCGACTCGAGCCGACCGCGTCCGCTCTCCGTGCCACGTGCCCGTGATCGCTTCAGCAACCAACCGTCAAGTCCCTTGAGCACCCGAGCGCCTACGTCAACGAATTGACAGGGACCGAGTCCACACGCTAGCGAAGGCAGAGGACCGTGTCGAGACGCAACCTCGTATTTGGGCAGTTAACAACAGGGTTTATGCGAGTTCCTGAGCTTTGAGCAGGATCTCGCGATTCAGCAGTTGGATATTCACGGGCCGGCCCTCGAGCACGAGCCCGAGGGCTTCTCGCGTGAGCGCTTCGCGCGGGCTCAGTCGCGTCGCCCGCTCGAGCAGGCCCAGCGCCGCCGAGCGGTCTCCCCTCGCCGAGGCGATCGCCCCAAGCTCGAGCGTCGCATAGGCGTCGTTGGGGCTTCGCTGCAGGGCCTGCGCGAAGTCGCGATCGGCACGCGCCAGTTCGCCGTAGCGCAGAGCGATGCTCCCTGCCACCAGCGACGCTTCGTCGCTGAGGGGATCCAGCCACGCGGCATCGTCCAGACGCGCATAGGCCGCTTGGGGCGCGCGCGTCCAGACATGAGCGGCGCTTTGGATCTCCAGTTGGCTCAGCCACGGCGCGGTCAAAGAGCACGCGGCGGCGAGCGCGAGCAGCGCCGCCAGCACGATCGTGGGACGGCGCCCGAGGGCTCGAGCGCCGGCGACTCGCCTGCCGGGCGCCAGCGCACAGGCCAGGCCC
>DATNLQ010000057.1:0-6779 GCA_035602785.1 Solirubrobacteraceae bacterium | reverse complement strand
ACGATTGCGTGGCAGGGGAAATCGTCGACACCAACTCGATATCGACAGCGCGCCCGCCACAACTTGAAGCCCGACGCCCAGATGCAGGCTGCTGGCGCAAGCCCGACGATCCGCTGAAGTCAGCATTCCGGCCGGCGGCAGGCCGGCGGTGCTTGCCTACACGCCTCGGCTTTGACGATAGATCGTGAAGCCGATCGCGGCGAGCAGCGACGCGACGATCCAAAAACGCAGAATGATCTTCGTCTCAGACCAGGCCTTCAGCTCGAAGTGGTGATGGATGGGCGCCATTAGAAAGACGCGCTTGCGCGTCGCCTGGAAGTAGGCCACCTGGATCACCACCGACAGCGCCTCGATCACGAAGATCCCGCCGATCAAGATCAGCAGGACCTCCGTCTTGGTCATCACCGCCAGACCGGCGATCGCTCCGCCGAGCCCCAGCGAGCCCGTGTCGCCCATGAAGATCGTCGCTGGGAACGCGTTGAACCAGAGGAAGCCGATGCACGCGCCGACCAGGCAGCCGGCCAGCATCGCCATGTCGAAGTCGCCGGCCAGGAAGGTGATGCCGATGTAGGCCAGCAGGACG
The DNA here is from genome assembly GCA_035602785.1 of Solirubrobacteraceae bacterium. Classification (GTDB taxonomy): domain Bacteria; phylum Actinomycetota; class Thermoleophilia; order Solirubrobacterales; family Solirubrobacteraceae; genus Palsa-744. The sequence goes on along the minus strand of DATNLQ010000057.1, from coordinate 6,196 downwards.
ATCGCAGCACAGCCCGCGGCCAGTCCGTCGAGCCCGTCGGTGAGGTTGACCGCGCTGGTGGTGCCCGCCACGACAAGATAGATCAGCAGCGGGAACAGCGGGCCGAGGTCGATGTGGTAGTCGACGAAGTTCAGCTCCAGGACCGAGGCGAGGTCGGCCTCCTTGGTCGCCACGAACCACAGGCCCAGCGAGATCGCGATGGTGATTCCCAGCTTGGTCCGCGCGCGCAGTCCCAGCGAGCGGCGCCTGACGAGCTTGGTGTAATCGTCGGCAAAGCCCAGCAGCGCACAAGCGATTGCGGCGCCGAACACGCCGATCGAGCGCCATTCGTATTCGGTCAGGATCAGGAACGCGACCGCGACCGCCAAGAACAGGATGATCCCGCCCATCGTCGGCGTGCCCGCCTTCTGGTGGTGGCCCTCGGGTCCGTCCTCGCGGATCTGTTGGCCGAACTCGCGCTTGCGCAGGAACTCGATGAACTTGGGGCTGAGGAAAATGCAGATCAGCAACGCGGCCGTGCCCCCGAAGAGAATCCGGCCCATTCAGCGCCGTCCGGGCCCTGCGCCGCCCGCAAGCGCACGCCGGCCATCCGCGCTCTGACCGGCCGCCTCCTCGGCACCGCACAGAGCGCCCACAACCCGCTCCAGGCCGACCCCTCGCGAGCCCTTGACCAGCACGGTGTCGCCGTCGCGCAACAGGCCGCCCAGCAGCCCGATGGCAGCTTGCGCGTCGGGCACCGAATGCGCTTGGCCGGCGAACGCGCCCCCCATCTCGCCGGCCAGCGGGCCGACGGTGACGAGCAGGTCGACCCCCCGCTCAACGGCGTGCTCGCCGATCTGGCGATGCAGCTCAGGCGCCTGCTCGCCGAGCTCGAGCATGTCGCCGAGCACTGCCACCGTGCGCCCGTTGGCGGTGTGGCAAAGCTCGTCGAGCGCGGCACGCATGGACATCGGGTTGGCGTTGTAGCAGTCGTCGATCACCACCACGCCGCCCGCCAGGACGTGGCGCTGTCCGCGCATGGCCGAGAAGCTCACCTCCAGGTGCCCCCCCGGGGTAATGCCCAGCGCCCGGGCCGCTGCGACCGCTGCCAGCAGGTTGCGCAGGTTGTGGGCCTGCGCGAACGACGGCCACAACTCAATCTCGGCGTCCGCGTGGCAGATCAGCACGCGCCCGTCCTGGCGGCGCTCGATGAGCCGTACATCTCCGCCCTCGCCGAAGGTCAGCGTGTTCAGGTCGGCGCGCAGATGGGGGGCCAGCAGCGCCTCGCCCGCGGGGATGACCGCGCTCGCGCCCGGGGCCAGGCCCGCGATCAGCTCGGCCTTGGCGGCCGCGATGGCCGCCAGCGAGCCGAGCTGCGCCAGATGGGCGGGACCGACGTTGACGATCACGCCCACGTCCGGCTGGGCGATCGCGGTCAGCTGGGCGATCTGGCCGGCGCCGCGCATGGCCATCTCCAGCACCAGCGCCTGGCTGTCGCCACCGGCTGCGAGGATCGCCAGCGGCAATCCGATCTCGGTGTTTAGGTTCTGCGGGCTCCAGGACGTGCGCAGCTGGACGCCGAGCAGCGCCGCGAGGATGTCCTTGGTGGAGGTCTTGCCAGTGGAGCCGGTGATGGCCACGACACGCGCGCCGCGGGCGCCGAGCTCCTGGCGCCAGGCGCGTGCGAGCCCCTGCAGGGCGACCAGCGGATCGTCGTGCATAAGCACCGCGCCGTCGCTGCCCACAGCGACCGCCGCCCTGGCATGCGCGGGCGTGACGAGCGCTCCCCAGGCTCCGGCGCGCAGCGCCTGCGCGGCGTAGCGGCCGCCGTCGGCTCGCTCGCCGGGCAGGCCGACGAACAGCTCGCCCGGACCGACGCGGCGCGAGTCGACGCTGGCTGCCCGCGGGCTCGTGCCGGCGTATGCGCCCGTCGGCGAGCACGCGAGCTCGGCGTGGGCGGCACGGGCGACCCTGTCGGCGTCCCAATCGGTCATCGCAGCTGGGCCTTTGGACGGCTCATCGCAGGCTGATGTCCCGGCAGGTCATCGTGCGCCGGCCCCGGCCAGGCCCCGCAGGCGCGCGCCCAGCGCCTCCCTGGCGACGGCCACGTCATCGAAGGGCAGCTTACGCCCCCCGGCCAGCTCCTGCCCCTGCTCGTGGCCCTTGCCGGCGATCACCAGCACGTCGCCACGCCGCGCGCACGCGACAGCCTGCGCGATCGCGCTGCGGCGGTCGACGATCGCCTGCACGTGCTGTGGGACGCTGTCGGCGGGCGGACCCTCGGCCGCGGCGCCATGCACGTCCTCGCCGCGATTCTCGGTGCCCTGCACGCCGACCATGATCTCGGCGATGATCCGCTCGGGGTCCTCCGAGCGGGGGTTGTCGGAGGTGACCAGCACCAGGTCTGCCAGGCGCGCGGCGACCGCGCCCATCAGCGGGCGCTTGCCGCGGTCGCGGTCGCCGCCGGCGCCGAACACGCACAGCACGCGCCCCGGGGGGCGCTCGCCCGACTCGGCCAGCTCGCGTGCGGCGCCCAGCACGTTCTCCAGCGAGTCGGGCGTGTGGGCGTAGTCGACGAGCACCGCGAACTCCTGTCCCTGCTCCACTGGCTCGAAGCGGCCGGGCACGTGAACCCCGCGCTCCAGCGCCGCGATCAGGACCTCGAGCGGCGCCCCGAGCGCGTGGGCGGCGGCGAGCGCGCCGAGCGCGTTGGCGACATTGAAGCGGCCTGGCATCGGCAACGCGAGCTCGTGCGCACCGATAGGGCTGTGCAGGGTAAAGCGCGCGCCTGTCAAGTCAAAGCGCACATCGCGTGCGCGGTAGTCGGCGGATGCGTTCAGAGCAAATGTGCGGGCGCCATCGATCTCCGCGGCCAACCGCCGTCCATGGGAGTCATCGACGTTGATCACTCTGACAGGCGGTGGGGCGCCCTCAGGCGCGAGGAACAGCCGCCGCTTGGCCTGGAAGTAGTCCTCCATCGTGTCGTGGAAGTCGAGGTGGTCACGGCTCAGGTTGGTGAACACGACGGCAGCGAACTCGGTGCGATCGACGCGCCCGAGCTCCAGCGCGTGCGAGGAGACCTCCATCGCGCAGGCCCGATCGCCGCCGGTGATCATCGCGCGCAGGTCGGCCTGCAAGTCGATCGCCTCGGCCGTCGTGCGCTGGACTGGCCGCTCGTGCCCGCCGACGACTGACTTGACGGTGCCCAGCAGGCCGCACTGCTCGCCGGCCGCATCCAGCAGGGCGCGCACGAGATAGGCGGTAGTGGTCTTGCCGTTGGTGCCCGTCACGCCCACGACCTTCAGCTCACGCGACGGGTGGCCGTAGAAGCGCGCCGCGACCGGCGCCATCGCCGCGCGAGCGGACGCGACGAGCAGTTCGGGCACGCCCAGGCCCAGCGCCCGCTCGACCACCAGGGCAGCGGCGCCCTGGCGCACCGCCTGGGCGGCGAACTCGTGGCCATCGGTGTGAAAGCCAGACACGCAGAAGAACAGATCGCCCGGTCTGACAGCGCGACTGTCGTAGGCCAGGCCGGTGATCTGCGTAGGCTCGCCCGTCTTGACTGCGACTTGGTCGCTGCGCTGCGCGGCATCGCCCGAGTGACCCAGTTCGGCTGCCCCGAGCGTGGACAGTCCGCCGGCGAGCTCCTGCAGATCCATCGATGGCTTGCGCCGCGCCGGCATGGGATGAGTCTAGTTTCCGCCTCCCCGGAGCCGACCTGCCAACGACTCGCTCGGCTGTAGCGCCTAGCCTTCCGGGGCGATGCCCAGATAGGGAAGCGCGAAGCTCATGATCTGGGCGAATGCGGGTGCGGCCACGCTGCCGCCGTAGATCGAGCCGGACTGCGGTTCGTCGACGACCACCGCGCACAGCAGCTTGGGGTCGGCCGCGGGGGCGAAGCCGATGAACGAGGCCACGTATTTGCTGTGGGAGTATTCGCCGGTTTCCGGATCGATCTTGCTGGCCGTGCCGGTCTTGCCGGCGAGCTGGTAGCCCGGGAGCGAGACCTCGCTGGCGGTTCCTTCGGGGCCGAGCACGCCTTCGAGCATGTGGCGCACCTGGGCGGCGACGGTGCTGGAGATGATGCGATGCCCGCTCGACAGCGGCCGGGCGCGCCCGTCGACGGCGCCGATGATATGCGGGGGGCGCATGATCCCGCCGTTGGCGATCGCCGCGTATGCACTGGCCATCTGAATCGGGGTGACCAGCTCGCCCTGGCCGATCGGCAGGTTGCCCATCGAAGATCCCGAGTATTCGCTCAGAGGCAGCGCCACGCCCTTTTCCTCGCCCGGCAGTTCCACGCCGGTGGGTGCCCCGAAGCCGAAGCGGTGAACCCATTCGTTAAAGCTCTGCGGCCCGTCGAGCGCCCCGATCTTGATCACGCCGACGTTGCTTGAGCGCGCGAGGATCTGCGCGGTCGTGAGCGTCTCTTCGGGGTGTTCGGTGTCGTCGTGGATCGTCCTGTCGGCCACCTGGATCTGATCGGGGATGTTAAGGGGCGTGCTCGGCGTGATCAGCCCCCGCTCAAGCGCATCGGAGACCGCGACGAGCTTGAAGGTGGAGCCCGGTTCGTAGTTGAACGAGACCGCGCGGTCCTCCATTGCGTTGGCGGGCGATGAGCCGGGATCCTCGGCGTTGACCTGCGGCCAGTTGGCCAGCGCGAGGATCGCCCCGCTGCGCGGGTCCATCACGATCGCGGTCGCATCGCTTGGCTGGAACACCCGGCCGACCGCCGCGAGCACGTCTTCGCTGCGCTGCTGGATGTTGGCGTCGAGCGTCAGCGCCAATGACGAGCCGGGCACCTCGTGGTGAGGTTCTGAGATCGACACCGGCTGGCCGAGCGCGTCGCTGACCACGCGCCGCTGGCCAGAGTGGCCGCGCAGCAGCGCGTTGCGCGAGTACTCCAGTCCCGCCAGCCCCTTGCCTTCGGTGCCGACCAGACCGAGCACCTGCGCGGCCAGGGGCCCGCGCGGGTACACGCGGCGCATCACCGAAGTGCCGGTCACGCCGGGGATCTTCAAGGCGAGGATCGCCTGCGCCTGCGCCGCAGGCACCGAGCGCGCCAGGTAGACGAAGCCGCGGCGTTCTGAGAGCTTGCGCAGGACGCTCGCCAGGGTCTGGCCGAGCGGGCGCGACAGCTGCTGCGCCGCTTGCAGCGGATCGGTGATCAGGTATGGATCTGCGGAGATGTCCTTGGCGGGTTCGGAAACGGCGAGGTCGACGCCGTTGCGGTCGGTGATCGTGCCGCGCGGCGCGTCCACGGCTTCATAGGTCAGCTGCTGGTCGCTGGCGGCCTTGCGAAGCGTCGCGCCACGGACCACTCCGAGGTAGAGGGTGCGCCCCGCCGCGATCACCAGCAGCGCGAAGAACAGCGCGAAGATCGACCCAATCCGGCTTTGGACAGCGTCCACCGCTAACCCGTGGCCCCTGCCTGCGTGCCGCCGCCCGGCGCGGCTTGGCCGGATTCACCCACCGCGCTCGCGGGTTCAGACGATGAAGGCGAAGACGACTGCGGGGCGGCCGTCTGGCCGGGCGCCCCCTGCGCGGCGCTCGGCGCGCCGGACGCTTCGCCCGCGCCTGTCTGCGCGCTCGCTTCGGGCGCGCTCGCCTGCGATTGAGCTTGGGACGCGCTGGCCGATTGCGCGCTCGACTGTTCGGGCGAGGCGCCGGCCGTCGCAGCGCCCGCCGGTTGGGCTTCGGGCGAGCCCGACTGCGTGGCGGCACCCGCGCTTGGCGCGGCTCCGGTTTCCGCGCCAGGGACGGGCGCCTTGGCGGGCGCGCTCAGTGCCGCCGCGGCGCGACGCGTAAAGATCCCTCGCCGAGCGGTCAAGAAGCGCAGCGCGCTCATCGGCACCAGCTGCATACCCAGCCGGCTGGCCAGCGACTCCACGCGGTTGCCGGCCGCCAGTTCGGAGTTGTCGATCGCCAGCGCAGCGTTCTCGCGCTGCAGCGCCGCCTCGCGCTGCAGCGCGCGACCCACGTTCGAGTTGAGCTCCAGCAGCGCCAGTTGCAGCGTGACGATCCCGATCAGGGCAAAGGCGACCAGGCCGATCCACGCCCGGCCGGCGATCAGGCGGTCGAGCAGGCGGTGGCGCTCGAGACGCCCGACAACGGCGAGCAGGCCCGGCACGAGGCCGGACTGTGCCTGGGCGGGTCGCCGCGTCCGCGCGCGCGGGGGTCGAGTCTGTGGGCGCGCGGGCCGCGTCGGCCCGACCGG
>DATNLQ010000034.1:0-13517 GCA_035602785.1 Solirubrobacteraceae bacterium | reverse complement strand
GCAAGTGGGCGCTCTTGGCCTACGTGGTGATCGCCGGGATGATCGAGTACGTGTTCCTGCGCAACCACACCAGCGGTGGCCCACTGGTCGTGTTGACGCTCTCGCTGGTCATCTTCGCGGTGCACGTGCCGCTGCTGATCGGCTTCACGGTCGCGCGCTACGACGACGGCAGCTGAGCCGCCCGCCGGCTCGCACCGGGCCAAAACGCGTCATCATCGGTTTTTAACGGCCGATGGTCGGGGTAGGTTCAGCGGTGATGGGAGAGGGAGTGCAGGCGACTCCGCAGTTGGGCTGCCGGTTCGCGGCGCGTGAGCTGACCGTGCGCTTTGGCGGGATCACGGCCCTTGACGCCGTCTCGGTGGAGGTCGCCGCGGGGGAGGTGCTCGGCGTGATCGGCCCCAACGGCGCGGGCAAGACGACCCTGTTCAACGTGATCTGTGGCTTCGTGGCGCCACAGTCGGGCACGCTCGAATTCAAGGGCAAGACGCTGGCCAACGTGCGCACCAACCGCCTGGCGGGGCTCGGGATCGCGCGAACGCTGCAGGGAGTGGGCCTGTTCCCCGGGCTGAGCGTGCTGGAGAACGTGATGATGGGAGCGGAGCGCTTTCGCAGGGCGGGCGTGGTCAGCGCGCTGCTGGCGCTGCCGCGCGGGGATCGCGACGAGCGCGCGTTGCGCGAGCGCGCCACGCGCATGCTTGCGCAGCTCGGCTGCGAGGACGTGGCGGCGCGGATGCCGCAGACGCTTCCCTACCCCGTACAGAAGCGCGTGGTGCTTGCGCGGGCGCTGGTGGGAGAGCCGCAGCTGCTGCTGCTGGACGAGCCGGCGGGCGGTCTGGGAGCAGAGGACATGCAGGAGCTCGGCGAGCGCATCGGCTCCCTGCGCGGATCGACGTCGGTGATGCTGGTGGAGCATCGCGTGGACCTGGTGATGTCGGTGTGCGACCGCGTGGTGGTGCTGGACTTCGGGCGGGTGATCGCCCAGGGCGATCCCGCGACGGTGGAACGCGACCCGCGGGTCCTGGAGGCCTATCTCGGCAGCGCGGAGGTCGCATGACGGACGCGCTGCTGGAGGTGCAGGACCTGTGCACCGACTACGGGCCGGTGCGCGCGGTGGACGGCGTGACCCTGGCTGTGCGGGAGGGCAACGTGACGGCTGTGCTGGGCGCCAACGGCGCGGGCAAGACGTCGCTGCTGCGCACGATCTCGGGGCTGGAGCACGCGAGCTCGGGGCACGTGCGCCTGGCTGGCCGGGACATCCTGGGTGTGGCGGTCGAGGACATCGTCAGGCGTGGCCTGGCGCAGGTCCCCGAGGGCAGGGGCGTGATCGCACAGCTCACCACCGAGGAGAACCTGCGCCTGGGTGGCCTGTGGCGGGGCGGCGACGCTACACCGCTGAGCGAGATTTATGAGCTGTTCGGAGCGCTCGAGCAGCGGCGCACGCAGCCGGCCTCGTCGTTGTCGGGCGGCGAGCGCCAGATGCTGTCGATCGGGCGCGCGCTGATGGGCCGCCCGCGCGTGCTGCTGCTGGACGAGCCCTCGCTCGGGCTGGCGCCGATCGTGACGGCGCAGATCATGACGCTGATCCGCACGCTGGCGAGCGAGCGCGGGCTGGCGGTGCTGCTGGTCGAGCAGAACGCCCGCAGCGCGCTGTCGATCGCCGATCGCGGCATCGTGCTGAACCTCGGCCGCACGGTCGCCGACGAGCCGGCGGCGACGCTGGCTGCAGACGAGGGCCTGCGCCACGCCTACCTGGGCTTTTAGACATGACGCGCTTCATCGACCTGACACTCAACGGAATATCGACGGGGGCGGTGTATGCGGCGGTGGCGCTGGCGCTCGTGCTCATCTGGCGGGCGACACGGATCGTCAACTTCGCCCAGGGCGGGATGCTGATGGTGACCACGTTCATCGCCTCGGCGGTGATCGGCTCGAGCGGGTCCTACTGGCTGGGCTTTGCGGTGGCGCTCGCGGCCGGCCTGGTGCTCGGGGCGGTGATCGAGCTGGTGCTGATCCGCCGCGTGGAGTCCGGCCCGCCGCTGAACGCGGTGATCGTGGCGCTCGGCCTGCTGATCTTGCTGGAGGCGGGCGCGGGGATGATCTGGGGCAACACGCCGCGGTCGTTCCCGCCGGCCTTCTCGATCCGCGGCTATGACGTGGGCGGGACGCGCCTGCTGTTCTCGCCCAACGACACGTTTACGGTGCTGGTCGTGCTCGGCGTGGCCGCGGGCCTGGCGGTCCTGTTCCGCGGCACGGCACTGGGGCTGAGGATGCGCGCGGCGGCGCTCGCACCGGAGGTGGCGCGCATGCTGGGCGTGCGCGTGGGGCGGATGTTCACGTTGGGCTGGGCGTGCGCGGCGTTCGTGGGCTCGCTGGCCGGCCTGCTGGTGGCGCCGTCGGTGTTCGTCGGCCCCAACCAGTTCGACCCGATCCTCATCTTCGGCTTCACCGCGGCGGTGCTCGGCGGCCTGGACAGTCCGGGCGGCGCGGTGATCGGCGGGATCGTGCTCGGCCTGGCGCTGTCTTATGTGTCTGGCTATGAGGGCGCGTCGCTGGTCACGCTGGCCGCGCTGGTGGTGCTGATCGCGGTGCTGATGATCCGCCCGGGCGGGCTGTTTTCCAGCGGTCGGGAGAGACGGGTATGAACGCTCCGGGCGGGCGGGCTCCAAATCGCGTCCGCGGGGTCGGGCAGAGCAGGCTGGTGCGCTCGCTGGGGCTGGTGGTGCTCGCGGGCGTCGTGTTCTTCCTCGCCAGCGAGACGCTGGGCGCCTACGACGACCTACAGCTGGCCAGCGGCGCCTACTACTTCGCGGTGCTCGCAGGCCTGACGGTGCTGACGGGTACCAGTGGCCAGATCTCGCTGGGCCACGGCGCGCTGATGGCGGTGGGCGCTTACACGCTGTGCCTGCTGGTGGGCAACGAGCACTGGGCGATCGCGCCCGCGCTGCTGGCGGCGGTGGCGGTCAGCGCGGTTGTGGGGACGGCCGTGGGCGCGGCGGCGACGCGCCTGCGCGGCCCCTACCTGGCGGGCGCGACGCTGGCCTTCGCGGTCGGCCTGCCGGCGCTGGCGGACAAGTACCCGAGCACGTTCGGCGGCGAGAACGGGCTGGTCATCAATCCCCCCACGCCGCCGTCGTGGCTGGGTGCGAGCTTTCCCCTGGAGCGCTGGGAGGCGTGGATCGCGGGCATTGGTGCGTTGGTGGTGATGTTTGCCATTGGCAACCTGCTCAAGAGCGGCGTGGGGCGTGCCTTTCGCGCGGTGCGCGACGACGAGATCGCGGCGTCGCTGTGCGGCCTGCACGTGGGACGCGTGCAGACGCTCGCGTTCGTTTTGAGCGCGGCCTGCGCGGGGCTCGGCGGCGGCCTGTTGGCGGTCGTCCTGCAGCTGGCCGCGCCCGGGGCCTTCGAGCTGCAGCTGTCGCTGTCGCTGCTGACGGCGATCGTGCTGGGCGGCCTGGGCACGTTGATGGGCGCGATCTGGGGGGCGGCGGTGCTCGTGCTGCTGCCCAACTGGACCAACGACCTGGCCCACTCGTTCTCGCTGTCCACCCAGGTCTCGGACAACCTGCCGCTGGCGCTGTACGGCCTGGTCTTGATCGTCGCGATGCTCGTGTGGCCGAGCGGCGTGCAGGGAGCGCTGCGCAGGATCGCGGGTGGTCTGCGTCGAAGCCCGTCAGTTCAGGGGTAGTCATTGGTAAACGCCATCAGGAGGAGAAAGCAGATGAATCAAGTCAGCATCAGGCCGCGGGCGGTAGGGGTCGCCTGCGCACTAATCGTGGCGCTGGTCGTGGCAGGGTGCGGCTCCAGCTCCAGCAGCAGCAGCGCCCCGGGCGTGACCGCGACGAGCATCACGTTCGGCACCCACCAGCCGCTCACTGGCCCGGCCGCGCCGGGCTACAGCGAGATCGCGCCGGCCTCGCAGGCGTTCTTCGACTACCTCAACGCCCAGGGCGGGATCTACGGACGCAAGATCCACCTGGTGATCAAGAACGACGAATACAACCCCACGCAGACGGTCAGCGTGGTCCATCAGATGGTCCTGCAGGAAAACGTGTTCGGCATCTTCGAGGGCCTGGGCACGCCGACGCACACCAAGGTCGTGGGCTTCCTCAACAGTGAGAAAGTGCCCGACATGTTCGTCGCCTCCGGGTGTGCGTGCTGGGATAACGGCGCCAGCCAGCCGTACACGTTCGGATGGCAGCCCAACTACACGATCGAGGGCAAGATCCTCGGGCAGTACCTCAAGCAGCACTTCGCCGGCAAGAAGGTTGGCGTCTTCTACCAGGACGACGACTTTGGCACTGGTGGCCTTGCGGGCATCAAGTACGAGCTGCCCGCCAGCCAGATCGTGTCCACCCAGCCCTACCAGCCGGGTGTCACCAACGTGGCGCCGCAGATCTCCGCGATCAAGGCGGCGGGCGCCGAAGTGCTGGTCGACTTCACTGTGCCGATCTACACCGCGCTCGGGCAGCTGACGTCGTTCACGCTCGGCTACAAACCGCAGCTGGTGGTGTCCAACGTGGGCATCGACCCGACCACCGTGGGCGGCCTTTTGAAGACGTTCTCCAAAGGCAAGGCGGGAACGGAACTGATCGAAGGCGCGATCACCGACGGCTACCTGCCGTCGTCCTCGGAAACGTCGAACTCGTGGATCGCGCTGTTCCAGAAAATCCACAATCAATACGATCCCAGCGCGCCGTTTGACGGCAACGTGGAGTACGGCATGGCCAACGCGTACACGCTCGCGCAAGCGCTGCAGCTCGCGGGCAAGGACCTCACCCGCGAAAAGCTCGTCGATGTCGTCAATGAAAAAGGAGCGCAGCTGAGCGGTCCGGGCCTGGTGCCCTTCCGCTACTCCAAGAGCGAGCACGGGGGCTACAGCGGCGTGGAGATGGGCCAGGTGCGAAACGGCAAGATCGTGCTGTTCGGCGGGCCGCTGGTGACCGAACCGACGGCCGGCTCGCCGATCACCCCCTACACCACCGCCCAGCCGGCCCCGCCGGCGAGCGGCGTGTCGGTGCCGTAGGTCCTGACGATCAGGCGTGGGCGAGCGTCAGGCGCAGGCGCTCGCCCTCGCGGTCGAGGACCGTCAGCAGGGCCTCCACGACGCGCGCGTCGAACTGGCTGCCCGCACAGCGGCGCAGCTCCTCGCGCGCGGCCGTGGGTCCGATCGACGCGCGGTAAGCGCGGTCTGAGGTCATTGCCTCATAGGCGTCGGCGACCGCCAGGATCTTCGCCTCGATGGGGATCTGCTCGCCCGCTATCCCGAGTGGATAGCCACGACCGTCGGGACGCTCGTGGTGAGCACCCACCCATGTGCGCACGTCGGCCAGACCTGGGTGCTCGAGGATCTGGGCGCCCAACTCTGGGTGACGCTTGATGACCGCGAACTCCGCGTCGCTCAGCTGGGCGGGCTTGGAGAGGATCTCGTCGGGCACGCCCACCTTGCCGACGTCGTGCAGCATCCCCGCCAGGCGTACGCGCTCGACGCGCTGTTGGGACAGGCCGAGCTCCACGGCCATCATCGCCGCATAGCGCCCGACCGTCTCGGAATGGCGCGCCGAGCCGCTGAAGCGCAGGTCGACGGCCTCAGCCAGGTCGAGCACGACGGCCACGAAACGCTCGCCGGCCACGTCGCGGGGACTGCCGTCTGACCGCGTGACGTCGCGCAGGGCGGCGCTGTGCAGCACGCTGCGGTCGCGTCCGTTGCGCTTGGCCGCATACAGGGCCTCATCGGCCGCTCGCAACAGCGACCCCGCGGTATGGCCGTGCTCGGGGAAGCTCGCCACGCCGAAGCTGATCGTGACCGGATGTGGGTCGTGACGGAACTCCTCGGCGGTCGCGGCGCGAAATCGCTCGGCGATCGACAGCCCGCCGGTCCCGTCGGTGTCGCAGAGGATCAGCGCGAACTGCTCGCCGCCGACGCGCGCGAGCCCGTCGAGCTGGCGTCTGCCGGCAGCCAGCACACCCGCCAGACGTACCAGGACTGCGTCGCCCACGTCGCGTCCGAGGCGGTCGTTGACCTCCTTGAAGTGGTCGAGGTCGCCCATCACGACCGTGACACCGCTATTGGCGCGCCGTGCGCGCTCGAGCTCCAGGTCGAGCATCTCACGGAAGGCCTGGCGGTTTGACAGCTTGGTCAGCGCGTCCGTGCGAGCGGCGCCATACAGACTTTCGATCAGCGAGCTGGTGCGCGCGCGCATCGAGCCGATCAGGATTGCCGCGACGGTCATTGTGCCCATCACCACCAGCCACCACTCGGGGATTCCGGCGGCCGGCGTGCGCACCGCCAGCAGCGCGCCGTAGGCGAGCGCGACGTAGACGATCTGCACGACCGTTTGGCTGCTCGTGAAGAAGTAGGAGGAATACAGGAACACCCACAGGTAGAAGAACACCAGCGGGCTGGGGCTTTGGCCGGAGAAGTAGGCGACGGCGGTCACGAGGGTCGTTCCCCACATCAGCGCGACCGGCAGGATCGAGGGGGCGAGGGTGCGCGCGCGCCAGAACAGGGCGGCGGCGACCACGTAGGCGATCCCCACGATCACCAGCAGCGCCAGTTCGCTCGCGCCGTGCGGGTGCGGCAGCGCGATCGTGAGCAGCGCGAGCGTGGCGCCGGCCGCAAACAGGGCCGCGAGCGCCTGGGCCATCACGCCGCGCTCTACGCCGTCGCCTGCGATCGCCCGCGACTGGACAGGCAGACCGAGATCCTTGCCGTTCCCACGCACGGTCATTACAGTTTGTGTCGGCCAAACATGCGAGAACGTGAGCACATTGACCGTGTTTCCAACGCATGTCTCCTATCTCTGCGCCACCCCTATTGGGTCCCCGGCCACCCCATCGGGGTCCCCGGCGCGAGCCTGCGACATAATCCCCCGCCGTGAAGGCCATCCAAATCACACAGCTGAGCGGGCCCGACGACGCCCTGGCGTTCGTGTCGCTGCCCGAGCCCGAGGTCTCCCACCCGCTTACGCCGGGCGCGGGTGTGCTCGTGGACGTGCACTGTGCGGGCGTGTCCTTCCCGGAGGTGCTGCAGACACGCGGCCAGTACCAGATGAAACCCGAGCTGCCGTTCGTGCCTGGCAGCGAGGTCGCGGGGGTGGTGCGCGTTGCCCCGCCCGACGCTGATGTCAAGCCGGGAGACCGCGTGGCGGCGTTCTGCGCGCTCGGCGGCTTCGCCGAGGTGGCCGTCGCTCCCGCCTTCTTGACCTTCGCGCTGCCCGGCGACCTCGACTTCGCCCAGGGCGCGGGGCTGATCCTCAACTACCACACTGCCTACTTCGCGCTGGCGCTGCGCGGGCGCCTGAAGGAGGGAGAGACGGTGCTGGTGCACGGCGCCGCCGGCGGCGTTGGCACCGCGTCGCTGCAGGTCGCCAAGGGGCTTGGTGCGCGCACGGTGGCGGTGGTCTCCAGCGACGCCAAGCGGTTGGTCGCCGAGCAGGCGGGAGCGGACGAGGTCGTGATCTTCGCAGAGGGCTGGCGCGAGCAGGTGCAGCAGCTCACAGGCGGCGGCGTCGACGTGGTCGTCGACCCGGTCGGCGGAGATCGCTTCACCGACAGCCTGCGCTGTCTGCGCGAGGACGGGCGCATGGTCGTGGTCGGGTTCACCGGCGGCTCGATCCCGGAGGTCAAGGTCAACCGGCTGCTGCTGCGCAACCTCGACGTTGTGGGCGCCGGCTGGGGCGCCTACGTGATGGGCAAGCCCGAGCTCAACCGCGAGATCGGCGCGGCCGTCAACGGTCTGGCTGACGCCGGCTTCGTGGCGCCCATCGTCGGCGAGCGCTTTGCCTTCGAGCAGGCCGCGCAGGCGCTGAAGGCGATCGACGAGCGCCGCGCCACCGGCAAGGTCGTGCTGGACGTGCACGGCGACTGAATGCGGGGGCTAGCCCGACGTCGGTCGCGGGGGAGAGCCGCCCGCGGCGAGGTGGCCTGCCGCAGTGACAACGTCGCCACGCTCGCGCACAATTTGTGTCGATGAGCGCGGCCGCGAGGCAGCCACACGCCGTGGATCGGGCACGCCAGGCGCAGGCCGCCGATGGGGGCCCAACGCGGGCGTCCGAGATGGTCGCCACGCGGCAGGCCGATACGGGCCCGATGCCGGAGGAGATCCAGGTTCCGGTCATGGAGAACCTCGACCGGGCGATCACCGGCCTGATCACAGCCGCGCCGCCGCTGCTGGTCGGTGTGGCGGGCTGGCAGCTGTGGAACAGGGAGCTGCGCCTGCGCGACGTGGTCATCTTCGTGGCGATGTACATACCGATCGGCCTGGGCGTCACGGTCGGCTTCCATCGCCTGCTCACCCACCGCAGCTTCAAGACGTCCGCCGCGCTGCGGGGGCTGCTCGCGATCCTCGGGACGATGGCGATCGAGGGGCCGGTGATCTCCTGGGTGGCCGACCATCGCAAGCACCATGCGTACTCCGATCGCGTGGGCGACCCGCACAGCCCCCATGTCGACCACGGCGGCGGCTGGCGCGGCGCGCTGACCGGCCTCGCGCATGCGCACGTGGGCTGGCTGTTCAACCACTCCCAGCGCGGGTCGCGCGAGCGCTTTGCGCCGGACCTGCTGGCCGACCCGGTCATCCGCTTCGTCGACGCGACGTTCGCGCTGTGGTCGCTGGTTGGCCTGGCGATCCCGTTCGGTCTGGGCGTGCTCGTGGGCGGCAGCGTCGGCGCGGGCCTGGAGGCGATGCTGTGGGGAGGCGCTATACGAATGTTCGTGCTGCACCACGTCACCTACAGCATCAACTCGCTGTGCCACTTCTTCGGGCACCGGCGCTTTGACACCGGCGACCATTCGCGCAACCTGAGCTGGCTGGCTCCGTTCTCGCTGGGCGAGGCGTGGCACAACAACCACCACGCCTTTCCCACCTCTGCCATACACGGCCTGGGCCGCCGCGAGTTGGACATCTCGGGCATCGTCATCCGGGCCCTGGAGCGCGCCGGCCTGATCTGGGACGTGCAGCGGATCAGCCCCGAGCGCCAGGCCGTCAAGGCGATCTGAGCGCTACGCCCTGCCAAGCTTGAGCCGTGAGACGATTAGCGGCGATGGCCGGACGCGCTCGTCTCCCGCTGGACCTCTCCCTGGCGCAGGGCGCCAGCCCGCGACGATGGATGCCGGCGCTCGCGGCCGGGCTGTCGATCGGCGAGTACGCGCGCTCGCTCGTGCGCCGCATGGCCGCTCTGATCGTGGTCCTGCTGGGCGCTATCTGGGCGCTCGACGGTCAGGGCTACTTCTGGCCGGCGTGGGCGTGGCTGGGCCTGATGGTGGCGGTGCTGCTGGACTTCGCGGCGGTGTGGGTGTGGCGCCAGCGGCCCGGCGCGGAGCGCCGCGTGGCGGGTGTGTGGGCGCTGATCGGAGCGGCGGCGGTGATCCTGTTGGCGACGTGGCTGTTGACCTGGCTGCTCGCGGGCGTGCGCGAGTTCTGGCCGGCGTGGGGGCTGCTCGGGCTGGCGACCGCGGGCAGCGCCTACTCGCTGATCGCGCTGCACGACCGCGTGCTGGTCGCGCGCGGCCGGCGGGCGCTGCGAGCGAGGATCGACATGCTCACGCGCACGCGCCGCCAGGCCGTGGATGCCCAGGCGGCCGAGTTGCGGCGCATCGAGCGCGACCTGCACGACGGCGCCCAGGCGCGCCTGGTGGCGTTGACGCTGCAGCTGGGCCGGGCGGAGATGCGCGTGGACGACCAGCCCGAGGTCAGGCTCCTGATCCGCGACGCCCAGCGCGAGGCCCATCAGGCGATCGCCGAGCTGCGCGACCTCGCGCGCGGGATCGTGCCGCCGTTGCTGGCCGACCGCGGGCTGGTGGCAGCCGTGGAGTCGCTGTCTGCCCGCTACGGCCTGGGCACGGCCGTGCACGTCGACACCCATCGCCGCGTGGCGCCCGCGGTGGAGAGCGCGGCGTACTTCGTGATCGCAGAGTCGCTGACGAATACCGCCAAGCACGCCGGCGGCGGGCGCAGCTGGATCCGCCTGGTCGACGAGCGCCGCGCGCTGAAGGTGCTCGTCGGCGACAACGGCTGCGGGGGCGCCGATCCGGCGGGCGCGGGCCTGGCGGGGCTGCGCGCCCGCGTGGAGGCGCTGGACGGCAGCCTGAGCGTGGACAGTCCCCCCGGCGGGGGAACCGTCGTGGAGGTCAGCTTTCCGTGCGGGTAGTGATCGCCGAGGACCTTGCGTTGTTGCGCGAGGGGCTGGTGGCGCTGCTGCGCGAGAACGATATTGAGGTCGTTGCGCAGGTGCAGGACGGCGCGGGCCTGCTGCGCGCGATCGCCGGGCACAAGCCCGACCTGGCGATCGTCGACGTGCGCCTGCCGCCGACGTTCAGTGACGAGGGTCTGCGCGCGGCGATCGAGGCGCGCCGCAGGCAGCCGCAGCTGGGCGTGCTCGTGCTCTCCCAGTATGTCGAGACGGCTTACGCGAGCGAGCTGATCGGCGAAGACACCGCCGGGATCGGCTACCTGCTCAAGGAGCGCGTGGGCGACGTCAGGGCGTTCCTGGACGCGCTGCAACGGGTCGCGGCCGGCGGCACGGTGCTCGACCGCGAGGTGGTCACGCAGTTGCTCGTGTCGCGAGAGGGCTACGAGGACGCGCTCACGCGCCTGACCTCGCGCGAGCGCGAAGTGCTCGAGCTGATGGCCGAGGGCCGTTCCAACGCAGCGATCGCGCAGGAGCTGGTGGTCACGGCGGGAGCGGTCGAGAAGCACATCACCGGCATCTTCGCCAAGCTCGACCTGCCGGCCTGCGACGACAGCCACCGGCGGGTGCTGGCGGTACTGGCCTATCTGCGTGTCGCACGCCAGCACCCTGGCTGATCGCGCGGCGCGGCGCTCGC
The DNA here is from genome assembly GCA_035602785.1 of Solirubrobacteraceae bacterium. Taxonomy (GTDB): domain Bacteria; phylum Actinomycetota; class Thermoleophilia; order Solirubrobacterales; family Solirubrobacteraceae; genus Palsa-744. The sequence goes on along the minus strand of DATNLQ010000034.1, from coordinate 2,693 downwards.
CGACGTCTCCTGACAGACTCCCACCGATGGCCGAGGATCTGCTGAGCAGGATTGGCGTGGAAATCGACGCCCGCATGCGCGAGTTGCGCCCGTTCGTGGACGAGTACGAGCAGACGCTTGCAGCTGCCGATGCGCTGCAGCGCAAACGCGATGTCGCCGAGCCTCCACAGCCGCCCGCGAGGCGCCGGGCGACGGCTAGCCGATCCCCCGCCCGAGCGCCACGCCAAGGCAGCACGCCTGGCCCGGCCCGGGTTCCAGGCGAGCGTGCCGTCCGAGGTGCGGCCCAGCAGGCGATACTGGCGGCGCTGGAGCATGGTTCGCACACCGTCGGCGAGCTCGTCGTGGTGACGGCCATGTCGGCTCCCAACATTCGCGAGAACCTGCGGCGGCTGCTGAAGGCGGGGACGGTGGTGCGCGCCAGCCGCGACGGCAAAGCTGCCTACGCGCTGTCGCGCTGAGCCCCGTCCCTAGCAGGAGGTCATCGGTTCGATCCGGCTGGCTCCATGTACCCGCGCTCAATGCGAACCGGTCCGTGGTTCGCATTGACTCTGGTTGACTACCGCTTATGTCGGTCTGCTGTTCGCGTTGGGCTACCTCCCGACGCTAGGCTTGCCACGAGCGACTGCAGACACCGATGAGCGCACCACCCGTCTACGACGTTATGGGCCGAGGCTATGCCCGGGTTCGCCGCGCGGACCCGCGGCTGGAGCAGGCGATCTGGCAGGCATTGGGAGATGCGCGCACGGTCCTGAACGTCGGCGCCGGGACCGGCTCGTACGAGCCATGTGACCGCTGGGTGCTCGCAGTAGAGCCTTCGGAGGTGATGATCGCCCAGCGTCCGCCGGGTGCTGCGCCCGTCATCACTGCACATGTAGAGCAACTGCCACTAGCCGATCGCAGTATCGATGCGGCGATGGCGATCCTCACCTTGCACCATTGGCAGGACCTTCGTGCAGGCCTCACAGAGCTGCAGCGCGTCATCCGCGAGCGCATCGTGATCGTCACGATAGATGTACAGCAACTGGCGCAGCTATGGATCGTGCGCGACTATCTGCCCGAGCTGATCGGCCAGCACATGGCGAAGTTCCCGTCTATCGAAGATTTGTGCCGGCTGCTGGCCGGCCCTGAGGTCGAGGTCCTGCCAGTTCCGCGCGACTGTACGGACGGCTTTATGGCGGCGTTGTGGGCGCGGCCGGAGGCGTATCTCGATCCGGCGATACGGGCCGCGACCTCCCCGTGGTACGACCTGCCGGATCATGTCGTGGATCGCGCACTCGAGCGGCTCTGGGCCGACCTTCAGTCGGGGGCGTGGCATCAGCGCTACGCGAGCTTGCTTGGTCTCCCGGAGCTCGATGTCGGCCTCAGGTTGATCACGACCGTAGTCAGTGAGGGTGCCTGAGGCCGGCCCCCGTGGCCGTCGGCGGCGTCAAGCACGCGCTGCCCGTGCTACCCGTGGTACGACCACAACCACACGGCCAAAGCCAGTGGAAGCTTGTTATCCCTCGCTACAGCCGTACCTCGATCCCCGAGGCAATCGCGGGTTCGAGCCCCGTCGCTCCCGCTCCTGACAACGATCATTTCCGGTCGGTGTTTGGGGGTTTTCGCAGATGGCTTGGAAGTAGGCGGCGAAGGCGGGTTGTGGTTTGATGGCCACGACCTGCCCGTCGTCTAGGTAGACCTGCTCGAATAGGGTGGCGAGTAGGCGATGGCGCTCGGCTGGGGATTGCTCTCGCTCCCAGAAGCTCGCGAAGTCCGCGAGCACCTTCTCGGCCTCGGTGAGCTGTGGGTCGGCGGGTGGCGCTAGGCGCTCTAGCTCGTCTTGCACGGCTTGGCGGCGCATGACGTACTGCGCCTTGGTGAGGTCGCCAAGGACGAACAGCTCTTGAAGGCGACGGAGCTGGTCGGCAAGCGCGGCCTTGCGGCTGGGTCCATCGTTCTCCTGTCGTGCTTGCTCGGTGATCCGGTCGAGCACGCGCGTTCGTAGCTCTGCGTCGGGTTGGAAGGCTCCCAGCCAGTCGGCTAGCTGGTTCTCTAGCGGCTCGGCTTTGGTGATTGGCTGCTTGCATCCGTGGCCGTGGCGCCGGCCTGAGCAGCGATAGAGCCGCTGGGGCGGGCGTGATCCACGGTGGCCGTGCATCCGTGCTCCGCAGCGGTCGCAGTGAAGCAGTTTGCGCAATAGGTACTCGTCGGATGGTGGGCTCGGCTGCTTGGTCGATGCACGGTAAGCGCGACGTTCCTGCACACGGTCAAACAGCTCCTCGGGCACGATCGGCCCGTGTAGTCCTTTGATCGTCTTGGTGGTGTCGCGCTGCCCTGAGACATAGCCGCAATAAGCAGCGTTGCGGAGCATATCCCGCACGGTGTCCGCACAGAACTGTCGATCCTTGGTGGTGCGTGCTCCCTTGGCGTTGAGCCACGCAGCGAGCGAGCGGTCAGACTCTAGCCCGGTGTCGTAGCGCTCGAACATTTCGAGCACGAGCGGCGCGCGCCACGGGTGCGGCACCGCCAGCTTTGTTATCTGATCGCGCACGTAACCCCACGGGAGCGATCCGGCTAGTGGAGTGTCAGGCAACGTTTGCCGTGTTGATGAGTCGTTTTAGCCTGGGGTTGTCGGTGTTGCGGTTGCGCCAATGGATGTATCGGCGGATGAGGCGGGCCTGGGTGGCGTGGTCGGGGTGGTCGGTGCCGGCGAG
>DATNLQ010000007.1:0-3139 GCA_035602785.1 Solirubrobacteraceae bacterium | reverse complement strand
CACCGGCTCGCCGACGAGCGCGAGCACGTCGTCCATGAACGGTTCGCGCAGATCCTCGGGCAGCTGCTGGACGTGCGGGCCAAGGACGATGGTGGAGAGGAACTCTCTGGGCTCGGGCGGCTGGCGCGGGGCCGGTGTCAGCCAGCAGCGCGCCGAAGTAAAGCCGGCGGACAGCAGCCGATCGCGGGTGGGCTCGGGGGCGGCGTAGTTCCATGGCGGACGCCAGCCGAGGAAGTGGCGCGCGTAGGGTTCACGGGCGAGTACCTCGCCGGCCCTACCGCGCAGGATGTCGATGTTGCCCTCTCCCCCACACTGCGCGACCAGTCGCCCGCCGGGTGCCAGCGCGGCGTGCAGCCGCGCGAACAGCCGCTCGTGGTCGGCGATCCAGTGAAAGGTGGCGGTCGACAGGATGGCGTCGACGGGCTTGTCTAGCGCGAGCTCGAGCAGGTCGGCAGCCCGCAGGTCGACGTCCGGCCCCAGCCGCCGGCGGGCCGCCTCGATCATCGACGCGGACTCGTCGACAGCGATCACGCGGCCGCGGGGCAACCGCTCGATCAGCGCCTGGGTGACCCGCCCGGACCCGCAGCCGGCGTCCAGCACGAGCTCGTCGCCGTTCAGCGTCAGCCGGTCGAGCACATCCAGCCCAAGCGCCTCCATCGTTGCGGAGATGCGGTCATAGCTTGTGCCATCCCACTCGCGTACTGGCATACGGATGTACGTTATCACGTATTGTCCGTGCCGGGTGCGTGCCCGGCACGAGCGGCCAGCTCGGCGATGATCCGCGACAGCTGTGCCCCTTGCCAGGCAAGCGGCGAGCGCGTGGGCGGGCCCTCGTCCTCCACGCGCAGCTGGGCGCCGGGGATCGTACGTGCGTAGAGCTGGCCGATAGCCAGTGGATGCGCCGGGTCGGCCTCGTCGCGGCTGGCCACCACGACGGTCGGCACGGCTATCGTCGCGAGCTGCTCGAGCGTGTCGAAGGGGCGCGAGCGCGGCACCTCTTCCAGCGCGTCGGCCACCGCGTTGGGGTACGCGTGTAGCGCCAGGCGCTGGCGCAACACGGTCTCGATGGTGGGACGCAGCGACGCGGGCACCAGCTCCAGGTGATAGGCACCGACGAAGCCCTCCACCCCGTCCTCACGCAGCCCCCTCGCGAGCGCATCCCAGCCGGGCAGATCCATGCCGCCGTCCGCCAACGTGGGATCGAATGCGGGCGTGATGATCGCCAGCGCGGCCACCCTGTCGGGATGCTCGAGCGCGAAGCGCACGGCCGTGTGCGCCCCCATCGAGCCGCCGGCCAGCAGAGCGCGCTGAGCGCCCGTCGCGTCGAGCACGGTGAGCAGGTCCGCGGCGAGCCGCTCATAGCCATAGGCGCCCGCTCCGCTCGCCGGCGTCGATTGCCCGTGGCCGCGGGCGTCGTAGGCGATCACGCGAAAGCCCGAGCGCTGCAGCGCGCTCGAGCCCATCACGAGGTAGCGGCGGGTGGCGGTGAGGCCGTGTGTAAGCACAATCGGGGGTCCTTCGCCCGATTGCTCGCCGGCGAGGGTTACGCCGTCGTCGGTGGCAATGTGCAGCTCGCGCTGAGCCACGTCTGTCTGCAGGGTCGCTGGCGCCGGCCGCTCAGGCATGTGCGGCGGCGTGCGCGCGCAGCAGATCTGCGGAGTGCTGCGGGCGCTCCCAGAAGAACAGATGGCCGACGTCGTCGAGCAGCTCGAGTTGGGCGTGCGGGATCAGTTCGGCGATCATCTTGCCGTTGATCACGGGCAGCACCTGGTCGACGGTGCCGTGGACGACGAGCGTCGGCAGCGCGATCTCCCCCAGGCGCGCGGAGGTGTCGTGCTCGATGCACGCCTGTGTCTGGGCGGCGATGACCTGCAGCGCGACGCGGCGGCGCAGGCCGATCTCGCGAAAGCGCTGCCAGGCGGCCTCGTCGGCGGCGAAGGCGGGTGAGACGTTGGCCTCCCAGGACGCGCGGACGGCGCGCTCTGGATCGCCCGACTTGACGGCCTGGGCGACCCGTTCGACGACCTCGCGGCTGGTGTGCCTGCTGCCGGGCCCCCCGCAGTAGGTGCAGCCGAGCGCGAGCGTGCGCATCCGCTCGGGCTCGGCCAGCGCGAGCTCCTGGGCGATCATGCCGCCCATCGAGATGCCGAGGATGTGCGCCGAGTCGACGTCGAGCGCGGTCAGCAGGCCGGCGGCGTCCTGCGCCATCTGGCGGATGCTCAGCGGCCCCTCCAGGCGGCTCGAGGCGCCCACTCCGCGATGGTCATAGACGATCACGTCGAAGTCGCCGCGCAGGTCGGCCAGGAACGATGGGTCCCAGTGCGAGTAGGTGCCGCTGCGACCCATGATCGCCAGCAGCGGCGGACCGGAGCCGCCACGCTCGTAGTCGAGATCTATGTCCCCCACTCGAACCAGCGTCATCTGCTGATCCTATACGGGCAGAGCCAGCTGGTCGGCCGGTACATCTGCGCAGTCTTGCCCGTGCGCGGGGACCTGCTGCTCGCGCGCCGGGTCGGCGTGCCGATCGGTCGCGCTCAGCCCGGCCACGCGCACCCCGAGCAGGCGCACGGGACGCGGCGGCGCGTAGGCGCGCAGCAGCTCGAGGGCCACCGCACCGACCTCCTGCGCGTCGCAGGTCGGCTGCGCGATCGTGCGCGCGCGGGTGACGGTGGTGAAGTCGTCCAGGCGCACCTTGATGGCGATCGTGCGCCCGCGGCGGTCGTGGGCGGCCAGGCCGGCGCACAGCTCCTCGACCATCAGCGACAGGTGCTCGCGCATCTGCGCGGGGTCTGAGAGGTCGCTGTCGAAGGTCCGCTCGCGCGACTCTGAGACGACCTTGCGCGGTGCGCCGATCACGCCGTCGTGTTCGAAACGCGCCCGCCTGGCGAGCTCCCGTCCGAGGTTGGGCCCGAAGCGCTCGGTGAGCAGTCGCTCGGGCGCGGCGCCGACCGACGCGAGAGTGGCCAGGCCGAGATCGGCCAGCCGTGCGGCTGTCTTGGGCCCGATCCCAGGTACGAGGCCTGGCGGGGAGTCGGCGAAGCGCTGGCAGGCCTGCTCGCGGCTGAGCACGACGAAGCCGGCGGGCTTGTCTGCGTCGGAGGCGACCTTGGCGACGAGCTTGTTGGGGCCGATGCCGACC
>DATNLQ010000003.1:0-4779 GCA_035602785.1 Solirubrobacteraceae bacterium | reverse complement strand
CCAGCTGCCCGTGCAGGGCCAGCGCCGCGCAGACCGACGCAAGCGCGCTGAGCAGCGCCCCGATGAGCAGCATGCGCGCGCGTTCCTGTCGCCAGGAGACCGGCTGCGCGGACGTGGACATGGCGTGCGCGCCGTTGGCCGATTCCCGTCGCGGCGGCAGCGCGGGAACCCACGGCGGGGGCAGCACCTCGGCGGCGGCCCCACCCTGTCCGGGCCAGGTCCACTCGCCGAGGCCTTCAAGCCAAACGTGCGTGCGCTGCGCTCTGCGGGCTGTTGGCATCCACGTGATTGAACGGACGCACGGCTTGAAACCCAACCCCTGCACGAACGCGCCCATCCTGCACAATGGCGCCCGCTTTCAGAGCTGTCAGCCGGCGCTCAGCCCGTGCTCCACACCTCGCCCGTGCCGGCGAAGCCGAGTGCCTGCTTGGTCGCTTCCGTGAGGTCGAATTCGCGGCCTTCCACGTACGGCCCGCGGTCGATCACCGGCACCCGCACCGAGCGCCCGCCGTAGCGCAGCGTGACCAGCGTGCCGCACGGCAGTGTCTTGTTGGCCACACCCATCGTCGAGCTGCTCAGCCAGCCGCCGCACGCGAGGCTGCCCCCTCCCCCATACCACGACGCCTCCGCCAGGCGATACACGTTCAGCCGGCCCAGCCGGCGGTGCGAGCCGAGCAGGTCCGGCGCGCCGGCGAAGCGCAGCCGCACCACCTCGCTGCCCAGCCGGCTCGGCGAATAGCTCAGCCGGAAGCGCCCGCCCGCGCGCGTGTGCGTGCGCGTGAGTGTCCGCCAGCGGCGGCCCACCAGGGCCTGCAGCGAGACGACGCGCCCGGGAGCGCCGGCGTGGCGGTTTTCGAGCAGCTTGCCGGTGACGCTCGTGCGTTCGCCGCGCAAGACGTTCAGACGGAACCTGCGCGCCTGCAGGCCCGTGTGGACGGGCGTTGGCGGTGCCGTGCTCGCGGGCAGCGCCGACACGAGCGCAGCAGGGGGCGGTGCCTGCGCCGCCAGCGCAGGCGTAGCGGGTGCATTGATGGGGATGTGAACCTCCTTGCGGTCTGCCTACGGGGTTAGCTGTCGGGCTCACGGACCGGCGTGCACGCGAACCAGACGCGTGTCAGCCGGGCGTTACAGCCGCATCAGCGGCCGATTCGCCCCATCCGGTCCTCAATCAAGCGGTCCGGCAATGGGTCCCCCGTTCGCCCCCATCCACGGAGGCGACTCGGCAATCGAACAATCGTTCGGGATGTTAGGAGGTTTGCGGTTGGGCTGTGTGATGGTGGTCACATATATACCCTCCGTGTAGAGATTGTGCTAGACTAGGGGCATGCCAAAGGTCGATCGAAACAACCCCGTCCGAGCCAAGTCCTCGGAGTCCACGCACTCGCTGATGGAGTTCATGAAGCGGTTCCCCGACGACGAAGCCTGCCTGAACTGGCTATGGCGTACCCGCTGCTCGGAGGACGGCGAGCACGCCTACTGCCGCAAGTGCAAGCAGGATCGCGCGTTCAAGCGCTACAAGACTGCTCAGCGCCGGCAGTCGTGGACCTGTACGGCCTGCGGATTGCATGTCCAGCCGACGGCAGGGACTATCTTCGAGGGGTCGGCGACCTCGCTGCACCTGTGGTTCTACGCGATGTATCTGATGGCTAGCACTCGTTGCGGAGTATCGGCCAAGCAGCTTGAGCGCGAGCTAGGCGTCACCTACAAGTGCGCGTGGCGCATCTTCAACCGCATACGCAACGTAGCGATGGCCGACCTCTCCGGGCCGCTCTCAGGCGACGTGGAGGTAGACGAGGCATCCGTGGACGGCAAGCCGCGCAAGCCGCAAGGTCGGCACCCGTCGATCGCCATCGGCCCGTCACGGCGCTCGGAGGCCGCGAAACTCCGCGAACGTAGTAGAGCGACCGTCTTCGCTGCCGTCGAGCGAGGTGGACGGATCAAGGCGACCGTGCTGCCGTCCCGGCACGGCCCGCAGCTCAAGCAGCAGGTGATCGAGTGGGTTGACCCTGAGTCGATCATCATCACGGACGATTGGGGCGCGTACAACGGCCTCAAACTCCACTTCATCGACCATAGTCGGATCAATCACTCGACGGGGATGTATGTCGAAGGCTCAACGCACACGAACACCGTCGAGGGCTTCTTCGGGCACTTGAAGCCGTCGATCAAGGGTACCTACCGGCGCGTGTCGCACAAGTGGCTACAGGGCTACTTGAACGAGTTCACGTGGCGGCGCAACGCGCGCCTTGAGCCTGAGTCGATGTTCGACCAGCTTCTCCAGCGAGCCGCTGCATAGAATCTCCCGGCATGCGTGTGACCGTCGCAGCGCTGGTGACTCTTGCGCTCGCGGGCTGCGGCACCACGAGCACGCCCACCACGACCAGAACCGCGACTACGGGTAGCGCACTCGCTGCGGCCCTGTCAACGGCCTACAGCACCGACCCGCAGCGGCGCGCACCCACGACCTTTGAGGTCGAACGGGAACAGAGCGCCTGCCACGGCAGCGGGACCCTGTGGGAATGCAGCCTGACTATCGACGCCGTCGGCACGAACCAAGAACCCGCCTGGGTTTCCTATTTCCGCGTGCAAGTCGGGGGAGACGGCTGTTTCACGGCGACAGAAACAGCGACCCGAAACCCAAACGAACAGCATCGCTCCCCACCAGAAAACCCCATCGTCGCGAACGGCTGCCTATCGTCCGCGTAGACCGTCCGGCGCGTGCTCGCCCGCCTCAGCGGGCGCGTGCGCGACCTTCTCGAACAGGCCCATCACGTCGCCCTCAGTCGGCACCGGGATCTCGATCGGCTCGTACGGTTCGCCCTCCCCGTCGTGGCCTTTGGGCTGGGTGAGCTGGGTAGGCTCCGCATCCTGATGGGGATCGATCATCTTGGCTGAGTCTACCCCGATAGGGGACGAACCCGTCTTGGGTTCGTTGCGGGATGCGTGGCAGCGCCTGGAATGGGCAAATAGCGATGGTGAGGCCTTTGCACGCGTCGGCAAGGGGCTCGTGGAGACGGGCGCGTACGCCGTCTGGGTTGAGCATGACGGTGATCGGTGGCAGGCAACGTTCCGTCGTCTCTGTGATCCAGCCATCGAGGAAGAAGCCCTCGACGAGTTGGCGCGACGGCTGGGTGCCTTCCTCGAACACAACCGGGCCGCGCTCAACTATTGCGCATATCAGTTTGCGCTTCTCGCTCTCCGAAAGAACCCAGCCCTTGATAGTCCCGACCTGCTCGCCAAGGACCGGCTGCGGGCCGACAAGATCGAATGCCCCCTCGTCCGTAACCGTGAGCAGTTCCGTGGCCACAACGGCATACGGAACCTCCCCGACGAGCACCGGGATGTCCTCGACGCGATACAGCCGTATGACGGACGGAATGAGGGCTTGTGGCTGCTCCAGGAGTTGGCGCGGGAGTACCGGCACCGCGTCGTGCATCCGGCCGCGATCACCCCCGTCGAGGACATGCACCATGTCCTCGTGAATGGAGTCCGCATGGACACCCACGATATGGAAATCGTCCCCCACGAACGCCTCGAAGACGGCGACGTAGTCCTGCGGTTCTCGCTGCCCGGTATCGACCCTGACGCGGACGTGAAGCCCCAGATCGTGCTCACGATAGGCATTGACCATGTGCTGGCACGCGGCCTGAAAGGCACGAGCGTGCTGAATCAGATCACGGCCGACATTGGGCCCGCGATCGAGATCATCGAACGCGGGCTCGCGCGTGCCTATGCCGAGATTGCCCCTATAGGCGAATAGGGACGCATTGGACCGGCTTGTCGAACCTGTCACGCTCGCCTCTTTCGACCAAGGAGGCGGGTGACATGGGCGAGCGACTTGCGAAGGAGGCGGACGCGCTTCTCAAGGCGAAGATCGAACAGAACCCGCTCTGGCACAAGGCGATGCAGGAGGGCAGCACGACCCCCGCTGAGACGACCAAACTCATGCTCGCCTTGTTCCGGGCGCTCCAGGAGGTCGTTCTGCACATCGCCCGTGAGGTAGAAGATCTCCCCCGTGGAGATGATGCGTAGCGCCAGCCGGTCCCCGTCAATGAGGGGTTCGGCGAAGGCGCGCCGCCGATGCAGCCAGCGGCGCATCTAGGCCGCCATCCGAATACGCCCCTCCCTGTACGTCCGCGCACGGGTCGCCTTGCCATGGTGGCCGGTGACTCTAGCAGGGTTTATACAGGGAGGGTACATATGTGATGGTGGTCACACATGGGTAGCAGCTGTATAAACGCAGGATGCCCGATGAGCGCGGGATTTCCGGTCCAGACGACGACCTCAGACCGTCGTGCTCGAAGACGGGATGGAAGACCAGATCCAGTTGCCCCACGCGACCGAACGGCCCGGAGAATCGTTGTGGACGGCGATCCAGTGGAGGCGCTGCAACAGGTCTTGACAGACCTACTTCGGGAAGGCCTGATCCGCGTGTGTCGCGGTGTCGACTGCAGGCTCGACGAACCGCTTGTCGAGGTGGAAGCGCTCGACCTTCTCAAAGACCCGCACTGGTACTCCTTCCATCTGGACGAGCCGTCTGAGACTCGCGTTACATACATCAACGTCGAGAACATCCGCCCGGAGTTTCGCTAGTCGCTGTCACCGCGCTCGAAGATCGTCCGCCTCTGTGGTGCGTTCTTAGAGCGTCTAACAAAAAGAGGTTTTGGGATGCTGTTGTCGTAGACGGTGTCTATGGCGAAACCTCTTGTCAGTGATGGGTTGTGGGAGCGGATCGAGCCGTTGTTGCCGAAGGTCGAGCGGCGGTATCGGTATCCGGGT
>DATNLQ010000367.1:0-4857 GCA_035602785.1 Solirubrobacteraceae bacterium | reverse complement strand
CGATCGCAGGCAGGCTACGCGGCCGCCATCGCGCCCTCGCCCGGCCCGCCGTTCTGCCACTCCCGCAGAAACACTTCGGCTTCCTCGAGCTCCAGCGGCCGCGCGAACAGGAATCCCTGCCCGCTGTCGCACTGCTCACCCTGTAGCACCGACAGCTCGTGCTGTTGCTCGATACCCTCGGCGAGCGTCTCGATCGCGAGCGCCTTGCCGAGCTGGACAAGCGTGTGGATCAGCGTCTCGCCCTCGGGGTTCTCGGCCAGGCGGGAGATGAACGAGCGGTCGATCTTGAGGGCATCCACGGGAAACTGGCGCAGGTGGGCAAACGACGAGTAGCCGGTGCCGAAGTCGTCGATCGCTATGCGCACACCCAGGGCCTTGATCGCGTGCAGCCGCCGGGCGGTTTCCTCGGCGTTTCGCATCAGCGCCGTCTCAGTGATCTCGAGCGTCAGCGCGTCCGCGTCCAGCCGGCTGCGCTCGAGCGCTCGGCGTACCTCGGCGATGAAGCGGTCGCTGTCGAGCTGGCGTGCGGACACGTTGACGGCCACGCCGATCGCGTGTCCGGCGCGGCGCCACGCGGCGCCCTGGCGGGTGGCCTCGGCGAGCACCCAGCTGCCGGCCTCGACGATCAGGCCTGTCTCCTCCAGCAGGGGGATGAAGTCGTTGGGTTGGACCACCCCGCGCTGGGGGTGGCGCCAGCGCAGCAGTGCCTCCACGCCCGTGAGCGTCATGGTCTGCAGCTCGAATGTGGGCTGGTAGACGAGGAAGAGCTCCTTGCTCTCCAGGGCTTTGCGCAGGTCCATCTCGAGCTCCATGCGCGCCTGGATCGCGTCCTGCATACCCGACTCGAAGACCACGTGGCGGTTCTTGCCGTCCCACTTGGCTCTGTGCAACGCGATGTCCGCATCGCGCAGGAAGTCCGCCGCGCAGCTGTGCTCACCCATGGCGATGCCGATGCTGGCTGTGATCGTCAGGGGTGTGTCCGCATGCCCGGGCAGCTTGAACGGCGCCTTGAGCGCTTCCTGCAGGCGCTCTGCGATCAGCTCCGCCCCGGCTGCCAGGGAGAGCTCCTCGGCGAGGACCACGAACTCGTCGCCGCCCACTCGCCCCAGCGCGTCGGTCTCGCGCACGACTCCGTGGAGCCTCGCGGCAAAGCCTCGCAACAGCTCGTCGCCAGCGGTGTGTCCGAGCGTGTCGTTGATCGCGGTGAAGTTGTCGAGGTTGATCAGCAGTGCCGCCACCGGGGTTTGGCGCCGGCGCGAGCGGCTGAGCATCTGCTCGCCGCGGTCGAGGATCAGCGTCCGGTTGGGCAGGCCCGTGAGCTGGTCGTGGGTAGCCATGAACACGAGCTCCTCCTGGCGGCGCGTGAGCTCCTCTTCCGTTCGGGTGCGCTCGGCCTCGAACTCTTCGCACATGCGCACGAGCGTCACGTCCAGCGCCCTGCGCGTCATCGCCAGGGCCTCGGCGAGCGTGGCCTGCGCCAGGCCGAGCTCGCCCGCGCATTCGTGCAGTGTCTGCTCGACGGCGTCGCGCCAGCGCAAGCAGCGCTTGGTCACCTCGTTCAGCGGCGCCGCGCCATGTGCGGCCAGATGACCGAACACCGCCCATGCCTGACGACTGGACTCGCGGTCGGCCTTGGTATCCCCGCCGGCCATCCAGCGGGCGACTGCCACCGTGGTGCTCGAGCAGATCCGCTCGAGGCTCGCTCGAACCTGCGCATCCAGGGCCCGCCCGTCCTTCTGACTGCGTGCGACCACGTGCGCGAGCACATCCGCGGCGCGCGCGTCAAGCGCCTCACCGAGCTGGCGCAACTCTTCGCGCGATCGTCTGGGCGAGGCGCTCGGGCGCGCAGGCCCTCGTCTTGTCTTGGCCAAGCTTGCTGCAGATCTGCTCATGTCAGGCAATGGCGTCGGCCAGTCCTCGGCCGTGCTTGAGAACGCCAAGCGTCTGGTAAACGAGTAATTTCTAGTTGTCAACATGCCAACGCTGGCGGGGGACGTAGCGTCCGCCATGGCCCCTGCCCAACAGCCCCATCAGCTCGAGCTCGCTGAGCGCCAGCATCGCCTCGGCCGTATCGACTCCGGCTTTGGCCAGCTTCTGAGGCGTGTCGGCGCCCATGCCCACCCGTTCGAGGATCCGCTGCAGCCTGGGCGCAGGCGCATGGTCCTGCTCGCTCCAGGTCTGCTTCAGCGCCCGCGGGGGCGCCTGTGCCTGCGCCTGCGCTTGAGGCTGCGGGGCGTCGAGACAAAGCAGCTCCAGCACGTCCGCCGCGTCCCTCACGAGGTTGGCCCCTTCCATCAACAGGACGTTGGTGCCGCACGACAGCGGCGATGTCACGCGTCCGGGTATCGCCGCAAGCTGGCGTCCAAGCGCACGCGCGATCCGCGCCGGGGCGAGGTCCTCAGCCGTCTCGCGCGCCTCCACCACGACCGTCAGCGCGGCCATCCCCACGACCGTGCGCTCGCTCGCGAGCTGTCCCCAGCGTCGTCCGCCACACTCGCACGCAAGCTCCGAGACCGCGCAGCCATCGCGCGTCACCCGCTGGAGAAGCGACCGCCGGCGCGCCGGGCAGCTGCCGAGCCCGTCGCCGCTCACCGCCACCGTCGCGCCTCTGCCCTCGATGGCGCCCTCGTGCACCGCCAGCGCGATCTCCCCGACCAGGCCGCTCGTCACTGTCACGCCGCTGGCGCCCAGCCCCCGCGCGAGGCTGCGCGCCATCTCGACCCCGTAATCGCTGGCCTTGTGGCTGCCCACCAGTGCCACCACATGTCCACCGGTGAGCACACGCAGGCGATCGGCACAACCGACCACGTTGAGCATGTGCGGCGCGCTCGCAGCGCCCAGTAGGTGTGGGTAGCCGCTGCGGTGGCGACAGATCGTCTGCACATGCTGACCTACGCGATACCCGTCGGGCGAAAACGCCTGGTATCGAGCCGCCAGCTGCTGCTTGCGCCTGCCGCCAACCGCTGCGATCAGCTGCTCGTCTGCGAGCCCCAGCAGCGCCAACAGGCGATCGCGGTCGCGCGCGCAATAGTCGAGCGGTGCGCTCAGCTCCGCCAGCAGCCAACTGCGGCGCATGCAAATCGGGCACGCGCCCCCGGCGTCCAGGCCTGCGCCATCCTTGCCGCCGCCTCCCTCGCAGTCGGCCCCACTCGTGCGTTTTCCGCGCTGTGACGCGCTCATCGCGCTGCTCCTCGAGCCAGCCCCACGTCGGTGCGCAACGCCAGCGCCGCGCCGATGTCGCAGGCGCGCACCCGCTCGCTGGCGCGTAGGTCGGCGATCGTGCGCGCTACGCGCAGCACGCGATGCTCGCCGCGGGCGCTCAGCAGGCCCCTACGGGTGGCGGTGAGCATCATCTGTTCGCCCCGCTCGTCAAGCCTCACATGGACCTTGAGCATGCGCACGTCCATGTGCGCATTTGCCCGGACGCCCTCCCGGCCAAGCCGCGCGGCCTGACGCGCTCGGGCGGCCATGACGCGCTCGCGCGCCCGTGCGGAGCTCGTCAGCGGACGCTCGCCAAGCCCGCGCGAGCTTTCTCGCTGAAGGCCCACCAGCAGATCGATGCGGTCGAGCAGAGGACCGCTGAGACGCCTGCGATGACGAGCCAGCTCGCTTTCGCTGCAGTCGCAGCGATCGCCGTCGCCCGCATACCCGCAGGGACATGGATTGGTAGCCGCCACGAGCATGAAGCGCGTGGGGTACACCGACGCGTGGCGCGCTCTGACGATCGACACGCGTCCGTCCTCCAGCGGCTGGCGCAGGGCCTCTAGGGTCGGGCGCGAGAACTCCGACAGCTCATCCAGAAACAGCACTCCGTTGTGGGCCAGCACGACCTCGCCGAGCCATCCGCGCTGCGCGCCGCCGACCAGGCCGGCCGCGGTCATCGAGTGATGCGGCGCGCGAAACGGGCGGCGGCGGGCGAGCCGGTCCGTACCAGTCCCCGCCAGGCTCTGGATCCGGGTCACCTCGATCGCTTCGTCGCGATCAAGCGGTGGCAGGATCGAGGCGAGGCGCTGGGCGAGCATCGTCTTGCCGGTGCCGGGCGGGCCGCTGAGCAGACAGTTGTGTCCGCCTGCCGCTGCGATCACGATCGCATTGACCGCGTGGTGCTGGCCGCGAACGTCAGCCAGGTCCAGCTGAGGCTCGTCCGCTGCGCTCGAGTGGCAGACCGTCGAGCTCGGCGCGGGCGGCCGGTCTGGTGCTCCGCCGCTCAGCACGCGCACCGCGCTGGCGAGGTGTTCGACCACCGCAACGTCGAGGCTGTCCACCAGGCGCGCCTCCTGCGCGCCGGCGCCCGCGAGCGCAAGGGTTCTCAGGCCCGCCCGCCGCGTGGCCTGTGCCACCGCCAGGGTGCCGTGCGATGGACGCACGTCTCCATCGAGGCCCAGCTCGCCCAACAGCGCGACGCTGTCCAGGTGCTCGCGGGGCAGCTGATCGCTGGCTGCCAGCAGCGCGCAGGCGATCGCCAGGTCCAGACCGACACCCGCCTTGGGCACGTCGCCGGGCGCGAGGTTGGCCGTGATGCGGCGCGCCGGGAACTCGTATCCCGAGTTGCGGATCGCCGCCCCGATGCGCTCACGCGCCTCGCGCACGGCCACGTCTGCGAGCCCGACGATCGCGAACGAGGGCAGTCCCGCGCGCACGTCAACCTCGACGGTGACATGTCGGGTCTGCAGCCCGTCGATCGTAAACGCGTGTGTGCGTGCAAGCATGGCCTGGTCTCCGGTCGGCGCCCTAGGGCACGGAGCGGAGCAGGCTAGGCCGCGCTTGCGATGGGACGCTCGGCCGGCAGGACTGGCTCGTCCGCGGGCCGATCAGAGCGTCGTGGCCATATGCGATGTCGGCGCGGGTGCGCCGACC
>DATNLQ010000029.1:0-16115 GCA_035602785.1 Solirubrobacteraceae bacterium | reverse complement strand
CCCAGCATCGACAGCTCCATGGCCCGCGCCATCCCCACCCGCGTGGGCACGAACAGCGACGAGCCGCCGTCGGGAACCAGCCCGATGTTGACGAACGCCAGCAGGAAGTAGGCGCTCTGCGCCGCCACGATCAGATCGCAGCACAGCGCCAGCGAGGCGCCGATCCCCACCGCCGGGCCGTTGACCGATGCGAGCACCGGCTTTGGCATCTCGCGGATCGCCTTCATGATCGGGTGGTAGCGCTCGGTCAGGGTCCTGTAGGTGTCCGGCCGCCCGTCCGGCGTGGTCAGGCCGCCGCCGACGTCCCTCAGGTCCGCTCCCGACGAGAAGCCGCGCCCGGCGCCCGTGATCACCACCGCCCGCGCCGTCTCGTCGGCGGCCACGTCGCGCACCGCCGCCAGCAGGTCCGCTCCCAGCTGCGCGTTCCACGCATTCAGCGCCTGGGGGCGGTTGAGCTCGATCGTCACCGCGCCCTGCTCGCGGCGCACGTTGACCGTCTCGAGCTGCATGTCCGATTCGCCCACGCTGTCTCCTCTCGGCTTGCCCTCAATCGCCCGATCCGGCGCCTGCGCGCCGTCCGGCTCGCTTTGATCCTATGGTTTGACGCATGACACGTCCTGTGATCGGCATGTGCACCGCGCTCGAGCAAGCGCGCTGGAGCGTGTGGGAGCAGCCCGCCGCGCTGCTCGGGCTCGGCTACATAAAGGCGGTGCAGCGCGCCGGCGGCCTGGCCGTGATGCTCCCGCCCGACGCGCGTGCGGCCGAGGACCCGGAGCAGATACTCGATCTGATCGACGGCCTGCTGCTCGCAGGCGGCGCCGACATCGACCCCGCCGCCTATGGCCAGCAGGCCGGGCCGTACACGATTGACACGGTCCCCGAGCGAGATGCCTTCGAGATAGCGCTCGCGCGCGCTGCCATCGAGCGCGACATGCCTGTGCTGGGCATCTGCCGCGGCATGCAGCTGATCAACGTCGCGCTCGGAGGCACCCTCCTGCAGCATCTGCCCGACCTGCTCGGCCATGAAGAGCACAGGCGCGTGCTGGGCTCCTTCGACGGCGCCGAGCACGACGTGCTGCTCAGCGAGGGCACGCTCGCCGCGCGCGCCAGCGGCGAGCTTGTCCACTCGACCAGATCGCATCATCACCAGGGAGTCGACCGTCTCGGCGCGGGGCTGCTCGTCAGCGGCCGCTCGGCCATCGACGAGCTGCCCGAGGCGATCGAGATGGATGGGAGCCAGCCCTCCCGGCCATCCGATCGTCGCTTCGTGCTGGGCGTGCAGTGGCACCCCGAGGCCGACGAGGGCAGCCCGGTCGTCGGCGCGCTCGTGCAGGCCGCCGCAAGCGGTGCCGGCGCGCTCGTGCGCGAGTAGCGCTCTATACACTCCGCGCCCAGTGCGGCGGTCGCGGGCCATCAGAGCAACCGCCTGGGGGATGGTGGCGGCCGCCATCGCCGCTCCGCTGCTGCGCAAGCGCGTGAGCGCACCGCCGCTGTTGATGCAGACGGTCGCCTTCGCCGGGCCGCTCGGCCTGTCCGTGGCCGCGCGCCGCTCGTCCCGGCGTGACGTAGCCGTGTGCTGCCTGCAGATGTGGGCCTACCTGGCCGCCTACAAGACGCCCCACGACGACGAGGCCGCGCAGGCCATCCGGGTGCACATCGACTACCCGATCGACATCGACCGCGTGCTCGGCCTGGGCGAGCTGCCCACCATGCGCCTACAGCGCGCGTTCGCGCGCACTCAACCCGCAACCGGCGCGCCGGTCTGGCGCACGGTCGACCGCGTGCTCGTGTGGGCCCACTGGGTCTGGTTCATCGTGCCCCACGGCTCGCTGGTCTACATCCTCGTACGCCATCCGCAGCGCTTCACGCGCGCCGCCGTCATGACCTATGCCACGTTCGACATTGGCGCAAGCTTCTACTGGATCTTTCCCACCGCCCCGCCCTGGTATGCAGCCTCGCTGGCGCGGGGCGGCGACCGTGGCGAGCGGCATGTGCGCCGCCTGATGGTCGAGTACGGCGAGCACTTCTGGAAAGGCCGCTGGGACTCGCTCTACAGTGTGTTCGGAGGCAATCCCCTAGCCGCCATGCCCTCTCTGCACATCGCCACATCCGTGATGGCCGCGCTGTTGCTCGCCGAGGCGAGCCCAGCAGCCGGCGTGCTGGGCTTCTCCTACGCCGCCACGCTCGCGGTCGCGCTGGTCTATCTGGGCGAGCACTATGTCGTCGACCTGCTCGCCGGCGCCGCGCTGACGCTCGCCCTGCGCCGGCTGCAGGCGCGCGCCGGACCGCCGCTTGCACGCATCGGGCGTGCTGTGGGCGCCCTGGAGGCGCTCGCTCACGAGGGGATCTGAGCGAGGGGGTGAGCGAGGAGAAGATGGCGCGGGGGGAAGAACGGGACGGGATCGGCCACGAGCTCCCAGTCGAGGAGGAGATGCCGCGTGTGCGACTCACGCGCCGGCAGATCGTCGCCTTCGCCCTGTTCATCGCGCTCGGCATAGGCTTCTTGTACTTCGTGCTGCCCAACCTCACCGGCGTCGGCACCACCGTTCGCCATCTCGAGGGCGGCGATCGCTGGTGGATCGCTGTGGGCGTCGTACTGGAGATCCTCTCCTTCGCCGGCTACCTGGTGCTGTTCCGCTCGGTGCTCGCGCGCGGTCACGAGCGGATCGGCTGGAGCGCCAGCTATGAGATCACGATGGCCGGCGTCGCCGCCACGCGCCTGTTCGCCACCGCCGGCGCTGGCGGCATCGCGCTGACCGCCTGGGCGCTGCGCCGCTCGGGCATGGAGCCGCGCATCGTCGCCTGTCGCATGGTCGCCTTCTTCGTCGTGTTGTACGTGATCTACGCCGGATCGCTGCTGATCGACGGCCTCGGGCTGGGCACCGGGCTGTTCCCCGGGGGCGGGTCGTTTGCGATCACGATCGTCCCCGCGATCGTCGCCGCCGTCCTGTTCGCGGCCGCAGGCGCGATGGCGCTGCTGCCCGACGACATCGAGCGGCGCCTCGGACGCTGGGCGTCCGGCTCCGGTCGCATCGCCCACTGGGTCGCGCGCGCCGCCACCGTGCCCGCGCTCGCCGCCAGCGGCGTGCGCACCGCGATCGACGTGATCCGCACGCGCGACCCCGGACTGCTCGGCGCGCTCGCCTGGTGGGGCTTTGACATCACCGTGCTGTGGACCATGTTCCACGCGTTCGGCTCCGCGCCGCCGTTCACCGTCGTGTGGATGGCCTACTTCCTGGGCACGCTCGGCAACCTGCTGCCGCTGCCCGGCGGTCTGGGCGGCGTCGAGGGAGGCATGATCGGCGCCTTCGCCGCATTCGGCGTCAACTTCAATCTGGCGCTGCTGGCCGTGCTGTCCTACCGCGCCATCTCCTTCTGGCTGCCCACGCTGCCAGGCGCCGTCGCCTACCTGCAGCTACGTCGCACGGTCGCCCGCTGGCGAGACGAGCAGGGCCCACCCGCGACCACTCTGCGCCGCGGCTCCGCCGGCACAGCGCGCGCGCTGCAGGGCTCCTGAGGCAGGTCACGGCTGCGGCCGAAACGGCGGGCTGCGCTGTAGGCTTGCGCGACCACAAACGACCAGCTGGGATGCTATACTTTACAAAGTAAAGCGACCTACGATCAAGGCGCAGAGGCAACTAGGAGATCAGATGAGCGACGTCGAGAACGTGATCATCGTCGGCAGTGGGCCCGCTGGCTACACCGCCGCGCTGTACACCGCGCGCGCCAACCTCAAGCCACTCGTGATCGAGGGCTTCGCCTGGGGCGGCCTGCTGCAGCAGACCACCGACGTGGAGAACTACCCCGGCTTTCCCGACGGCGTGATGGGGCCCGAGATGATGCAGAAGTTCCGCGACCAGGCCGAGCGCTTCGGCGCGCGCCTCATCACCGAGCAGGCCGACCGCGTTGAGCTGGCGTCCGGGCCCGGCGGCGAGCACCGCGTGTGGGTCGGCGATCAGGAGCACCGCGCGCGCACCGTCATCCTGGCCATGGGCGCCGAGCACAAGAAGCTCGGCGTCGTCGGCGAGGAGCAGCTCGCCGGCCGCGGCGTCAGCTACTGCGCCACCTGCGACGCCGCCTTCTTCAAGGGCGCGCCCACGATCATCGTCGGCGGCGGCGACTCGGCCATGGAGGAGGCCATCTTCCTGTCCAAGTTCGCCGCCAAGGTGATCGTCGTCAACCGCCGCGATGAGTTCCGCGCTTCCAAGATCATGCTCGAGCGCGCCCGAGCGCGGGCCAACATCGAGTTTCTCACGCCGTATCGCGTCGAGGCGTTCGTCGCCGGCGACAGCGGCGCGCTCGGCCACGCCTCGCTCGTCAACGTCGACACCGGCGAGACGCGCGACGTGACCGTGTCCGGCACGTTCATCGCCATCGGCCACGAGCCCCAGTCGGGGCTCGTGCGCGGCCAGGTCGACATCGACGCCAGCGGCTACGTGACCACGCAGGGACGCTCCACTCTTACCAACCGGCCCGGCGTGTTCGCCGCCGGCGACCTCGTCGACCACACCTATCGCCAGGCCATCACCGCCGCCGGCTCCGGCTGCCAGGCCGCGCTCGACGCCGAGTGGTACCTGCGCGACACCCCCGGCGTGCCCGTGCCCGTCGGTATGCGCCTCGGCGACCCCGCCGAGGCGCAGTACGCGCCGGCCGCTCAGTCGTCGTAGGCGAAGAAGCCCTCGCCGCTGGAGCGGCCCAGGCGTCCTGCCGCCACCAGGCGGCGCAGCATCGGCGCGGGGCGGTAGCGCTCCTCGCGGTACTCCTCGCCCAAGGCCCCCAGCACCGTCAGCACGTGATCTAGGCCGATCATGTCCGCCCACTCCAGCGGGCCGCGGGGGTGGCTGAGGCCGAGCACCATCCCCGTGTCGATGTCCTTCGCGCTGCCCACGCCTTCGCCCAGCGCAAACGCCGACTCGTTGATCACCTGACAGACGATCCTGCCCAGCGCCAGGCCCGGCGCGTCGCCCACCCACGCCACGTGCCTGCCCAGCGCCGCGAAGAAGCGCTCCGCCCGCGCCGCCGCCACCGGCGAGGAGGTCTCGCTGCGCGTCAGCTCCACCAGCGTGCACTTCTCCAGCGGGGGAAGGAAGTGAAAGCCCACCGCGCTGCCGTCCAGGTCAAGCGCAGACAACGACCCGCTCGCGCACAGCACCAGCCGCGCCCCGCCATGCATGTGCGAATGCGCGCCGCGGCGATCGGGTACGCCCGCGTCGTTGCTTGTGCGGGCGTCCTTTCCCGCCGGCTTGGCGTCGCAGTCCACGAACAGCGCCGGGAGCACGCCGCCGCTCGGCTCCTGCGGCGTGCGCACCTCATAGCCCGCCGCGCCCGCCGCCGCGCGCAGCTCCTGCGCGACCACGCCCTCGCCGCAGATCACCACCACGCCCTCGCCCTGGCCAGGCGCGCCCGGCGTGGGCGGCTCCGGGTCCTGTGGGCGGTGGGCGCCATCGCCGTAGTCGTAGTAGCCGCGCCCGCTCTTGCGTCCGTACAGCCCCGCCGCCACCTGACGCGCAGCGATCATCGACGGGCGCCAGCGCGGCTCGCCATAGCTCTGCGCATAAAAGCTTTCCGAGATCTCCAGGCCCGTGTCCACGCCCACCAGGTCCATCAGCTCAAACGGACCCATGCGAAAGCCGCCCTCCAGGCGACAGATGCGGTCGATCGTCTGCACGTCTGAGATCTGCTCCTGCAACAGGCGCAGCGCTTCCAGGCCAAATGGGCGGTTGCAGCGGTTGACGATGAAGCCCGGCCCGTCCTTCGCCACGATCACCGTCTTGCCCATCGCCTCGCCCGTCGCCCGCGCCAGCGCCAGCGCTTGGCGCGAAGACTGCACGCCTGCCACAACCTCAAGCAGGCGCATCAGCGGCGCCGGGTTGAAGAAGTGCATGCCCACCACCCGCTCGGGGTGGCTCGCTCCCCGCGCGATCGCCGTCACCAGCAGCGACGACGTGTTCGTCGCCAGCACGCACTCCTCGCTGACGATCTCCGACAGCTTGGCGTACATCTCGTGCTTTAGCTCCAGGCGCTCCGGCGCCGCCTCGATCACCAGCTCGCAGTCCGCCAGCGCCGCCATGTCGTCCACCGGCGACAGGCTGTCAGCCGCCTTTTGCGCCTGCTCGTCTGTCAGCTTGCCCTTGGCCGCTTCCTTGGCCAGTCCCTTGCGTGCGCTGTCAGTGCCCTTCTCCAGGGCATCCGGGAAAGGGTCGTACAGCAGCGTCTTCGCGCCCGAGCGAGCTGCCAGCTGGGCGATGCCATTGCCCATCGTGCCCGCGCCCAACACGCCGATCACAGCCGCAGCGCGACCGTCCCCGCCGGCGGAGCCGGCCTCATCAAAACTCGTCGTTTCCTGTTGGGTTGCCATTGCGTGCCCTCCTTTGCCGCTCAGACTGGCACGAGCGCGTTCACGCCCGTCATCGCGCGCCCGATCAGCATCTGCTGGATCTGCGAGGTGCCCTCATAGATCGTCGTCACGCGCGCGTCGCGGAAGTAGCGCTCCACCGGGTGGTCGTCCACGTAGCCCGCCCCGCCGTGCACCTGGATCGCCAGGTTCGCGCATTCAAGCGACGCTTCCGTCGCGTGCAGCTTCGCGATCGACGTCTCCAGGCTGTTCGGGCGGCCCTGGTCCTTGAGGAAGCCCGCGCGCCACGCCAGCATCCGCGAAGCATCCGTTTTCAGCACCATTTCCGCGATCATCGCCTGCACCAGCTGGAAGCTCGCGATCGGTTTGCCGAACTGCTCGCGCTCCTTTGCATATTTGACCGACTCGTCCACGCAGCCCTGGCAGATTCCCACCGCGCCGCACGCCACCGAGTAGCGCCCCGACTCCAGGTTCGACAGCGCCACTTTGAAGCCGTCGCCCACCTTGCCCAGCATCTGCTCGTCTGACACCTCCACGTCTTCCAGAGAGATCGAGCCCGTGTCCGACGCGTGCAGGCCCATCTTGTGCTCGATCGGCTGCGCCGAGTAGCCCGGGTGGTCGGTGTCCACCAAGAAGCACGCGATTCCCTTGTAGCCCAGGGCCGGGTCCGTCTGGGCGAAGATCACCGCCACCTTCGCGTAATTGGCCATCGAGATCCACATCTTCGAGCCGTTGAGCACCCAGCCGTTGTCCGTCTTTTTCGCGCGCGTCTTCTGATTGGCCGCGTCCGAGCCCGTGTCCGGCTCTGTCAGGCCAAAGCAGCCCAGCCACTCGCCCGAGCACAGCTTCGGCAGGTAGGTGTGCTTCTGCTCCTCCGTGCCGAACTTCAAGATCCCCGAGCACACCAGCGAGGTTTGCACCGAGATCACCGTGCGGATCGACGAGTCCGCGCGGCCGATCTCCTCCACCACCAGGCCATAGCTGAGGTAGTCCAACCCCGCGCCGCCGTACTCCTCGGGGACGATCGCGCCCAGATAGCCCTGGTTGGCGACCTTGTTGACCATCTCCATGTCGAAGCGGTGGTTGCGCGCGTTTTCGCGCGACTGCACCACGATCTCCTTGTCCGCGAACTCGCGCGCCGTGTCCTTGATCAGGCGCTGCTCGTCGGTCAGGTCGAAGTCCATTGCCCTCCTATCAGGTGGTTAGCTTTGGCGTGCGCCACGGCGCGTGGACGCGCCGCTCGATCTCCTCGCCGATCCCCTCGATCGGCAGCCGCTCCTGCGCCAGCGAGTCGCGGTCGCGCAGGGTCAGCGTGCCGTCCTCGACGCTCTGGTGGTCAATAGTAAGACACAGCGGCGTTCCGATCTCATCCTGGCGGCGGTAGCGCTTGCCGATCGCCCCGCCCGCGTCGTACTCGGCCTGGACACGGCCGCGCAGCGCGTCGTGCACCTCGCGCGCGAGCTCAGGCTGGCCGTCCTTGCTCACCAGCGGAAGCACCGCCGCCTTCACCGGCGCCAGGCGCGGATGCAGGCGCAGCACCGTGCGCATCTCACCCTCGCCCGTGCCCTCGCGCTCGACCAGTTCCTCGTCATACGCGTCCACGAGGAAGGCCAGGGTCGCGCGATCCGCGCCCGCCGCCGGCTCGATCACGTGAGGCACATAGCGTTCGCCCGTGGCCTGGTCGAAGTACTCGAGCTTCTCGCCCGAGAACTGCGCGTGCTGGGTCAGGTCGAAGTCGCCGCGGTTGGCAATCCCCTCCAGCTCCGACCAGCCGATGGGGAACAGGTATTCCACGTCGCTGGTGCCCGACGAGTAGTGCGACAGCTCGTCAGGGTCGTGCGCCCGCAGGCGCAGGTGGTCGGGGCGCAGACCGAGATCGACGTACCAGCGTTCGCGCTCGCCCAGCCAGTGCTCGAACCATTTCTGCGCGTCCCCCGGCGGCACGAAGAACTCCATCTCCATCTGCTCGAACTCGCGCGTGCGGAAGATGAAGTTGCCCGGCGTGATCTCGTTGCGGAAGGACTTGCCCACCTGGGCGATCCCAAACGGCGGCTTCTTGCGCGAGAACTGCAGCACGTTCTTGAAGTTGATGAAGATGCCCTGCGCCGTCTCCGGGCGCAGGTACGCCGTCGCGCCCGACTCCTTCACCGGGCCGATCGTCGTCTCGAACATCAGGTTGAAGTCGCGCGCCTGCGTCAGATCGCACTCGTCCGTTTCGCCCGGGTGCTTGGACGGTTTGCGCCCGCACTGGAGATCAGACAGGTGGTCGGCGCGGAAGCGCTGGCCGCACGTCTTGCAGTCCACCAGTGGGTCCGTGAAGCCTGCCAGGTGGCCCGACGCCTCCCACACGCGCGGGTGCTGCAGGATCGCCGAGTCGATCGCCACGATGTCGTCGCGCTCCTGCAGCATCGCCCGCCACCACTCGTTCTTCACGTTCGTCTTCAGCAGCACGCCGTAGTGGCCAAAGTCATACGTCGAGCCAACCCCGCCGTAGATCTCCGACGAGGGGAACACGAAGCCGCGACGCTTGCACAGCGCCACGATCTTGTCCATCGTCACCACGTCCTGTCCCGTTGTCGTCGGCTCGTCCACGCGGACGATGATCATAGGCCCCGCGTAACCGTGTGGGCCCGCGTCGCCGTCGATCGCCGATCGGCGCGGCGCATAACATGGCGTGCCGTGGCGCGGATCTTGATCGTCGGGGGCGGGTGCCGAGGCAGGCAGCTGGGCGGCGCGATGGTGGGGGAGGGGCACGCCGTGCGCATCACCACCCGCACCGACGCAGGCCGGCCGGCGATCGAGGCGGTCGGCGCGGAATGCTGGATCGGCACGCCCGACCGACTGGCCACCCTGCGCGCGGCATTGGACAGCGTCGCGATCCTCTGCTGGTTGATGAGCACCGCCGCCGGCTCGGCCACGCAACTGCAGGCGCTGCACACCGAGCGCCTGGAGTTCTTCCTAACCCAGGCCATCGACACCACCGTGCGTGGCTTTCTCTACGAGGCACGCGCGCTCTCAGGCGATCCTGGGCTGCTGCTCGCCGAGGGTGAGCGCATCGCGCGCGAGCTGACCGCGCGCAACGCCATCCCCGCGGCCTACCTCACTACCGATCCGAGCGACGCCGACGCTTGGCTTGGCGAGGCACAGGGCGCGATCGCCGGGCTGCTCACGCGCGGATGAGCGTGCGTTTCCTGTCAAGCCGTACGGCGATCCGGCCGATGAGGATCGCAGCATGGTGGGGGAGCGGTCCAGATACGGCCTGCTGGTCTCGGCGCTTGGCGCGATCGCGCTGGCGGTGTCGGTGTTCCTGCCCTGGTATGGGCTGAGCTTCACCGCCGGGGGCCTTGCCGGGAGGCAGTTCGCCGAGATCAGCGCCAACCAGGAGCTAGCCGACCTCAGCGTGGTCCTGCCGGCGCTCGCCTGCCTGGCCCTGCTCGACTCGTTGATCCCGCTCGTCCGTACCGCCTCGCCCGTGCCCGCCGGCAGCGGCGCGTCTGTGCTGCTGCTCGGCAGCGTCGCCGCTGTGTGCGTGCTCTATCGCATGGTCTATCCGCCCGCGCCGGCGGGCGAGCTGCTCACCCTGACGGTGGGGGAGGGCGCCTGGGTCGCGCTGCTGGGCTCGCTGGCGATGATCGCCGGCGGCCTGTGGCCCCACTCGATCGGGTCGTCGTCATACCCGGAGCTGTCCGAGTCGCTCGCGCGTAACGTCTGGCCGGGTCTATCGAGCTGGACGCCCCAGCGCTGACGAGCTGCCTGTGCCGGTCGCGTCGCGCACGTAGGGACTTTCCAGCAGCTGCTCGACGATCCGCGCTGTCGCGCCCCAGATCAGCTGCTCGTCGACCACGTACGCGTCCGTCTCGAACGAGATCCCGCGTCGTTCCAGCCGCGTTCGCGTCCTGCCCGCGCGCAGCGCCTCGAGCGGCAGCTCGAGCACCGCGTCGACCTCCTTGGGCGACAGCCGCCAGGCCACCCCCTCCGGTATCGCGGCGACGAACGGATGGATCAGGTAGTTGGTGGCGAACGTCGACGTCGGCGGCAGCGCTCCCAGCACGGTCACCTGCGTGCGCTCCAGGCCGATCTCCTCTTCGGCCTCGCGCAGCGCCGTCGCCAGCAGATCGGCGTCCTCGGCATCCTTGCGCCCGCCCGGAAAGGAGATCTCGCCGGCGTGTCTGCGCAGGTCGGCGCGCCGTCTGGTGAGGACGAGATCGGGCTCGCCCGTCGCCTCGCGCACGAACAGCGGCACGAGCACCGCCGCCTGGACCTGATCGGCCGCCGGGGCAACCAGATCGGAGCCCCCGGCGGCGGCGCCCTCAGGCGGCCATGTGAACGCGCTCAATGCGCTCCTGGAACATGACCTCGCCCTCCAACGCGCGATGGACCGGGCACTTGGCCGCGATCACGGTCAGCTTCTGCACCTGCTCCTCGGGCATGTCGTCGGGCAGGCGCATCACCAGCTGGAACTTCGTCGGGCAGCCGCGCTCGGCCGGGCTGTACTCCACGTCCACCTCCACGTGGCCGAGGTCCCAGCCCTTGCGCGCCGCGTACATCTCGATCGTGATCGCCGTGCACGACGCCAGGCTCACCGCCAACAACTCGCGGGGATCCGGCCCTGTGTCCTCGCCGCCCGCCTCCAGCGGCTCGTCGACGGTGATCTGATGGTCTCGCACCTGCACCGTGTGTCTCAGCGCCGTGCCGTCGCGGCGCGCGGTGGCCTTCATCCTGGTCAGCCCTTGGCTCTCGTTCATATCGATCCCTTCAATCGACTTCCCGCGTCCCTCCCGTGTATCAATGATACCCCTCGGTCCAGCTAGGAAAGCTCGTTGAACAGCAGGCCCGTGAGCAGCTTCGGGTAGAAATAGGTCGACTTCGGCGGCATGTTCTCTCCAGCCGCCGCCAGTTCGCGGACCTGTGCAACCGGGGTCGGGCGCACCAGAAACGCGGCGTCGTAGTCGCCCGAGCGCACCATCGCCAGGGCCTCCTCCGTGTCGCGGGCGTAGAACATCCCGTTGAAGTGCGAGATGTCATCGTCGCTGAGACCGAGCGCGTTCTTCAAGATCAACGTCTCCAGCACGCCCGTGTCAAGTCGCCGGTAGGCGGGCGCGCGGTCGCTCAGGGCCGCATCGGCGATCGACTGGTCCTTGAGCGTCAGGC
The DNA here is from genome assembly GCA_035602785.1 of Solirubrobacteraceae bacterium. Lineage (GTDB taxonomy): Bacteria > Actinomycetota > Thermoleophilia > Solirubrobacterales > Solirubrobacteraceae > Palsa-744. The sequence goes on along the minus strand of DATNLQ010000029.1, from coordinate 4,609 downwards.
GCATCGCGCGGCCATCGCGCCCGTCGAAGTAGCCGAGCTGCAGCGGGCCCGAGCCGGGCGACGGCGCGATCTGCTCGATCGGCACCTCGGTCATGTCGAAATCGCGCTCCAGCGCCTGCGCGAGCGCCGCGCGGCGCTGCTCGTCCAGCCCGCTGACCAGGCGGTGGGTCGCAAACACCGTCAGCCCCGGGTCCTCCAGCGCGACCAGGCACATGAGGATGTAGCTGTGCTTGCCCTCGCCGCCCACCTCCTGGGCGTAGGCCTGCATCGTCTCGTAGCGGTGGTGGCCGTCCGCGATCAACAGCTCCGCCTCGCTCGTGGCCACCTGCACCGCCGCGATCGCCTGCGGGTCCGAAACCCGCCACAGGCGGTGGACGGTGCCGTCTGGGTCGGTCACCTCGCCCCACGGCGCCTGCTCGGTCGTCGTCGGCGACAGGGCTGCCCAGGCCGCCTGCTGCGGGTCTGAGTACAGCGAGAAGATGGGGGAGATGTTCGCGCGAGTGGCGCGCGTCAGGCGCAGGCGATCCTCCTTGGGGCCGGGATGGGTGCGCTCATGCGGGCGCACGCGGCCGGGGCCGTAGTCCTCGATGCGCACGCGGCAGAAGAAGCCGCGGCGCGTGCGGCGCTGGCCGTCCGGGCCCGTGTAGTCCTGCGTGTGCGCCCATAGGGCCGGCTCGCCGTCGCGGACCAGCGCGCCCTGCAGCTGCCAGCTTTCGAACAGCTGGCCCGCTGTCGCGTAGGGGTCCGCGCCGCCAGGCTCGGGCTGGGGGAGGTCCACTGCGACCACGTTGAACGGCGAGCGCGCAAGCAGCGCCGCGCGCTGGCTTGCGTCGATCACGTCGTAGGGGGGCGCCGTCACGTCTGACAGGGGGCCTGCCACCGCGGGGTCGTAGTGGAGGGCGCGCAGGGGTTGGACGTCGGCCATGGGCGGTGGCGGAGGCTAGCAGTCGTGCTGGCTCGGGCCGTGCCCACGGGGTGACGCGGCGTTCTGTCCGAGGCAGATGCGAACATACGTTCGTAATGGCCCACGCAAGCTATCTACGCGAGAAGGCTCGTTCGATGCGCGTCGAGCGCCAGTTCACGATCGATCAGCTCGCCGAGCGCCTGGCGCTGTCGCGGAGCACGATCTACTACTGGGTGCGCGATCTGCCGATCCCGGGCTCGGGCCCTGGTGGCGGGTTTCCGGCCGCGGCGAGTCGTCGGGGCAACCGAGCGATGCAGCGCAAGTACCGGCTGCTGCGCGAGCAGGCGTACCAAGAGGGGCTCGCGGAATTCGATGGGCTCGCGGCCGACCCGACGTTCCGGGACTTCGTCTGCCTGTATCTCGCGGAGGGGTACAAGCGCAACCGAAACGCGGTCTCGATTTGCAACTCTGACCCCGCGGTGATGCAGATAGCCACGCGATGGGTGCGCCGCGGCTCGGCCAAAGAGCCGGAGTTCTTGGTCCAGTATCACGCTGACCAGGACCCCGACGAGTTGCGCAGGTTCTGGAGCGACGCTCTCGCGATCGAGTCGAGGATCAAGCTGCTGCGCAAGTCGAACAGCAACCAGATGACGGGACGCATCTGGCGATGCCGCCACGGTGTCCTCACGGTCCGTGTTGGCGACACGCGATTTCGGGCGCGTTTGGAGGCTTGGATGGATCGTCTGCGGTCCGAATGGCAGTAGACTTGTATCGATCGGGGCGTAGCGAAGCCTGGTTATCGCGCGACTTTTGGGGAGTCGAGACCGCCGGTTCGAATCCGGCCGCCCCGACTATTTTGAAGAAGGACGAACCGCCCCGATCCCCGGCGAAGGGACCGGGGCTTTGGTGTCTCCTGACAGGGTGGGGCGGCTCGTGGAGGTCCTTAGCAGCGCTGGTTGATCGAGCGAGTGCAGTAGGACTCGAACGGGGTTCGAGGCCCACGCTCCGGGAGGACCGGGACGATGTGAACCCTGGATGAATTCCTCGACTGGCTACTTGAGGCGCCGATAGAGCCGACAGGGCGGACGCGAGACGGCGGGCCGTTGTGGCGATCCGCGCTGTGGGGTTGAGGCCCGCACAATGCGCGGGCGTGGGCTAGTGGTGGTGCTTGAACCTAGCCCACGCGGCGCACCCGCTACTTCTTTTTCTGGGGGGTCTGGGCAAGATCGCTTGCTGTTTCGTCGACTCGGGGTCTGCAAGCACTTTTCCGGCCTCCGATGCTGCCTTTTTGCCTGTTGCCACAGGAATCACCTCCTTCCGCTATCGTTGTTGTCTCACGCCTTTACACCGCGTCTCGATCTGATAAAGTCTAGCAAAATGAATCCTGCCCAACAACTCCAAGCGTTCGACTTCCAGGGAGGCGGCGATGCGGCCCAGCGCCACTACCGCGCCGCCTTGGGGCGCTTGGCACACGAGCGTGACCTCGCGATAGCCAAAGCGGAGAAGGCCACGCGAGACCTCACCGAGACGCTCCCCCAGGCCCTTTTGGCCGGCGTCTCGGTCGTTGATGCGGCTCAACTAACGGGGCTCAGCCGGCCGACGATCTATCGGATGCTCGCTGGCGCTCGCAAGCAGCACGACGTTCGCAAAGATCTTGCTCGTTTTGAACACGCTCTAGAAGGGCTCGACCGGTCGGCCTTGCCGTTTGACCTCGCCAGCTACTTGCAGATTTCTACGGATGAAGTGTTCGAGTGTCTGATGCGGCTCTACCCGTTGCTTAGCGGTGAGCTGGCGTCTTTTGGACCCGTCGGGCTGACCAAGCTCGTTGAGTTGCTCCCCGATCTCGGCATTCCCGAGAGGATCGTTCTAGCCATGCTGCTTCTCCAAGACCTACCGACAGAACGTGTCGTATGGTCTACAAAATATCCGGAGACTGAGGTTCTTGGTTGGGCCGCACTCGGGCTTCTGCGTATCCTGCCACGAATTCGAGAGGCAATACACGCTCCATCCGTCTTGGAATCTGCCGAGGCAGAGCTGCGCAGGCCGTCCAGCCAGTTGTGGCGTTATCCACTCGGCGACCCTCGGCGACATGCTGAGAATTGGAACATGTAAGAGGCGAACTGCATGGCCGACCTGTCCATTCGTCAAGTACTCGATCAGGTCTATGGTGGCCGCATACGAATACCTGCCTTTCAGCGAGGATTCGTGTGGGACCCAGATAAGGTCGCGTACTTTATGGACTCTCTTTACAAGGGATATCCGTTCGGGTCAATTCTCCTTTGGCGGACAAAGCAGCCGCTGAAGTCAGAGCGCGATCTAGGACCCTACACGATCCCGGAGCGCGACCCTGATTATCCTATCGACTATGTGCTAGACGGTCAGCAGCGGCTGACGTCAATCTTTGGCGTCTTTCAAACCGAGCTAACGGAGGCCGACGATCCAGAAGGTTGGCTTCCGATCTACTTTGACCACGATGCCGACCCCGATGTTCAGGAGCCTCAGTTTGTCGCTCTCCCGTCCAGCGAAGTAGACAACCAGCAACATTTTCCTTTGCGAACACTGTTCGATCCAACGGCGTACAGGTCTGCAACTGAGCCCTTTTCAGGCGGGGCTCTGAGCCGCATCGATGATATGCAGCAGCGTTTCAAGGAGGCCGGCGTTCCGACGCAGACCTTTGAAACCGACGACCAAGCGCGTGTGGCAATCGTGTTTGAGCGCGTCAACCGACTGGGCGTGGAGCTCGACACGCTGCAGCTTCTGACTGCTTGGACTTGGAGTGAGGACTTTGACCTTCAGCAGCGCTTTCGCGAACTCGCTGACGATCTTCAGCCGTTTGGTTTCGCTGACGTGGGAGAAGATACCGACCTTCTACTCCGCTGCTGCGCAGCAGTAGTTGCTCAGGACGCATCACCTTCCGCTCTTGTCTCGCTCAAGGGCTCAGACGTAAGAAGCTCGTTTCAGCAGATTCGTAATGGGATCAAGGGTGCAATTGACTTCCTGCGAACCAACTGCAGCGTACAGTCGCTCAAAAACCTGCCCTACAGCACGCTCTTGGTACCACTGTCGACCTTCTTCGCCGCGCCCGATAGCTCCGTGGTTAGCAATGCGCAGCGTGAAGAACTCTTGCAGTGGTTTTGGCGCTCGTGCTTTTCTAGGCGCTACAGCAGTGGCGTTCTGCGAAAGCTCAAGGCGGACATCGACCAGATGATTGCTCTACGAACGACCGGTAACTCAACTCTGGCGGCGTTCCCAGCGACAGGTGAGCCGAGCTTCTTTCTCGATAATGCATTCTACTCCGGCACCGTTAACACAAAGACCTTCGTGCTATTGCTCGCACGGCAGCAACCACTGTCGTTCGTATCTGGCCAAGCAATATCCCTCGGTAATGTGCTTCGGGACTACAATCGCAACGAGTTTCACCACTGCTATCCCCAAGCGTACCTCAAGGCGACAGGTCACGATAGTGTGGATATTAGTCGCCTTGCTAATTTTGTATTCATGTCGAGCGCAGATAACAAGATACTCGGGGGTGTCGCTCCCAGCAAATATCACAGCCACATCCCAGCTAGTGGAGTGTCAGGCAACGTTTGCCGTGTTGATGAGTCGTTTTAGCCTGGGGTTGTCGGTGTTGCGGTTGCGCCAATGGATGTATCGGCGGATGAGGCGGGCCTGGGTGGCGTGGTCGGGGTGGTCGGTGCCGGCGAG
>DATNLQ010000348.1:0-3375 GCA_035602785.1 Solirubrobacteraceae bacterium | reverse complement strand
GACTCGGACCTTGACTTTGCTGCCCGACGATGCCGTGAATTCGAGGGGGTGTGTGAGGCTTTCTGTTTCTACGAACTTGTAGTTGCAGATCATCTCCCCGTCTGCCTCGTATTCGCCTTTGACTTTGCAGCTGACGCCGGTCACCACGTAGTTGGCGATTTCTTTTCCGGACTGTGGCACGAAGCGCAGTTTCTCGTTGCCCGATACGCCTTCCAGTTGCGCCTTCAGCGGCTGCGTCGGAGTCGTCGCGACGGTGCATTCCGTTTTGCCCACTGCGATGCAGTTTTCATACACCACGTGTTCTTCGCTCCTGCTCGACGGTCCTTCGATCTTGGCATTTTCGAGCCTGACGCTCGAGCAACGGATCGTGAACGGTTCCGTCGCTATGCCTTTGCCCGTCATGTTCAATTCAAACGGTTCTGCTGGAGGCACCGTGGTCGTTTCCGCGAGCGCTTCCGGGCCCACCAGCAGTTTGCCTTCGACCCACCACTTCGGGCGCGCCACTTCTTCGGTTTTGATCTCCAGTCCCGGTTTGACGGTCACGGTCGCAGACTGCGTCGTCGGGAACGGGAACGTGCCCGAGCCGAGGCCGTTGATTTCCGATTTGAGCGTGTCTTCCGGTTGACCTTCCAGTTTGGTCGGTACCTGTTTGCCGCCCGATTCCTTGAGCACGAGCGTCTCCGTCGAGGCCGCCACGTTGTAGACACCCGAGCCGATTTCACCGACCACAGAACCATCCGTTTCGACGTCGTTGGCGCCGCATTTGAAGGACGCCAGCACCCCGCCGCCCACAGCTTTGATGTCTTCCCCGACCACACCCGGCGAGATGAAGCCGAGCGTGCCTTCCAGTTTGTTCGTCACGATCTGGCCCGCTTTGGCTTTCGCGCCGCCCGTGCATTTTTCTCCCGCCGAGGTGCAGCCTTCGAACGTGATCGTGAATTCGCTGCCTTTGGGGCCCAGGAAGTCGCCCTTGCTTTTGCTCTTGACGCATTCCACGGGCGGGAGCTCTGCGCCTTCCGGCGTGAACGACCGGAGCGTCGCCGCGCCAGACGTCGCGGAGAACGCCGTTTTGACGTTGGGCACCCACTTGAATTTGTTTTTCGCGCCCGACACCGTGCAGCCTTTGTTTTCGAATTCCGTGCCGCTCGCGCACTTGCCGCGTTCCGGCACCGCCGCGCCCGCGCCTGCCGCCACGGCCAAGCTGGTCGCCAGCACGGCCACGAGCGCGAGCCCTGTGACCCCGATACGTTTAATGCTCATCTCTGCCTCCCCCACGAGTCTGAAATCGGATGGCATCCGGGCCTCTTTATGGGACGTCGCTCGTCCCGGCGATCCATGCCCGTACATCTGCGCCGCACCTATGCCCCTGGCGGTGTGACGCCAGACTCGCAGCACAGTCCGCCGCTGTCAACCCCAGATTCGCCGGGATCGAACGATCGCTAGGATGCCCGCGCCATGGTCGAGCACACGCGCAGCCGGCGGGTCGCCTGATGGCGAGCGTCCGCGAGGTCACCTTCGATCTGCTGCGCGCGCACGGGATGACGAGGATCTTCGGCAACCCCGGCTCGACCGAGCTGCCGATGCTGGCCGACTTTCCCGATGACTTCTCGTATGTGCTTGGGCTGCAGGAGCTCGTGGTGGTGGGCATGGCCGACGGCTTCGCCCAGGCCAGCGGGCGGCCCACGCACGTCAACCTGCACACCGCCCCCGGCGTGGGCAATGCCGTCGGCGGCATCTCCAACGCCCAGGCCAACCGCGCGCCGCTGCTGATCACCGCCGGCCAGCAGGTGCGCGCGCACGTCGCCATGGAGGCCAACCTGACCAACCGCGAAGCCGTTATCGGCCCGCGACCGTACGTCAAGTGGAGCCACGAGCCCGTGCGTGCCCAGGATGTGCCACACGCGATCGCCCGGGCGATCCACCACGCCACGCTGCCTCCGCGCGGGCCCGCGTTCGTGTCCATCCCGATGGACGACTGGGGCGCGGACGTAGACGAGGACGCCGCGCGCAACCTGCTCGCCCGCAGCGTCGTCGGGGCCGGGCGGGCCGACGGCCGTGCGCTCGAGGATCTGGCGATCAAGCTGCGCAACGCCCGCGCTCCCGTGCTGGTCGCCGGCCCAGACATCGACGCGAGCGGCGGCTGGGACGCGGCCGTCGCGCTGGCCGAGCAGCAGCGCCTGCCCGTGTGGGCCACGCCCGCGCCAGGCGGCGGGCGCATCGGCTTTCCCGAGGACCATCCGAGCTTCCAGGGCGTGCTGCCGCCCGCCATCGGCCCTGCCGGCGAGGCCCTGGCCGGCCACGACCTCGTGCTCGTGGTCGGCTCGTCGGTGTTTCCCTACTACCCCTACATCCCCGGCGCGCTGCTGCCACCGGGTGCCTCGCTCGTGCAGATCACCTGCGATCCCGCCGAGGCGGCGCGCGCGCCGATGGGCAGCGCGATCGTCGGCCACGTCGCCCAGGCGCTGGCCGAGCTCGTCGCGCTGCTCGCCGGCCCCGGTGAGGAGCCCTCCGACCGCGAGCGCCCGCAACCGCGACCGCTCCCCGGCGAGCCTGCCGAGACGGACCCGCTGAGCGGCACCGCCGCGATGGCCGCGCTTGCCGACGCCTGGCCGGCGGACGCGATCGCGGTCGTGGAGACGCCGTCGAGCACGATCGCGCTGCGCAACCGGCTGCGCCTGTCGCGGCCCGGCAGCTACTACTTCAGCGCCAGCGGAGGCCTGGGCTTCGGCATCGCCGCCGCGGTCGGCGTCCAGCTAGCCCAGCCCCAGCGTCCCGTCGTTTGCGTGCTCGGCGAGGGCTCCGCGCAGTACGGCATCACCGCGTTGTGGAGCGCCGCCGCCTACAAGGTGCCCGTCACCTTCCTCGTCCTGCAAAACGACGAGTACATGATCCTCAAGTGGTTCGCGCAGATGGAGCAGGCCGTCGGGGCGCCCGGCCTGGACCTGCCGGGCTTGGACGTCGCCGCGGTCGCGCGTGCCTACGGCGTTCCCTCGCGCGAGGTGTCCGGGCGCGAGGAGCTTACCGAGGCGCTGCGCGCCGACATCGCCGTGCAGGACGGGCCGCGCCTCATACAGATGCCGGTCGCCAGCGGCATGTGGCTGGAGTGATCAGGCGCAGGCCAGCGCATGCATGACAGCTGGGGCGGGGCGCCCACGAGCAGGCGCGGGGCGTCAGGCGCGATCGCGCGCGAATGACGTCTCGTCGTCCAGCGCCAGCGCCATCGCGGCGATCAGGCGTGCGGTCGCGTGCACGTCTGACAGCTGGACGAGCTCGACCGGCGAGTGCATGTAGCGGATCGGGATCGACACCAGGCCCGTCGGCACGCCGCCGCGGCTGAGGTGAACCGCGTCCGCATCGGTCCCGGTCGCGCGCGCG
>DATNLQ010000308.1:0-13405 GCA_035602785.1 Solirubrobacteraceae bacterium | reverse complement strand
CCCGCCACGTCCACAGAGAGGGCGCGCCTGTGGACGTCGAGCTGCTGTTCACCGTCTGCGAGGAGACCGCGCTGGCGGGCGCGCGCGCCTTCGAAGCCAGTCGTCTGCACAGCCAATTCGGCTACGTCTTCGACCACGCATCGCCCATCGGCGAGTTGGTTTTGGAGTCGCCGACGCACCTGCGTGTGGAGGCGGCCTTTCGCGGCGCAGCCGCGCACGCGGGGCTTCGTCCAGAGCAGGGACGCAGCGCGATCCTTGCTGCAGCCAGCGCCGTCTGCGCCATGCCGCACGGACGCGTGGATGCGCAAAGCACGGTCAACGTGGCGACGATCAGCGGCGGCAGCGCCATCAACGTGGTCCCCGAACACTGCTCGCTGCTGGCCGAGGTGCGCAGTCTGGACGGCCCGCGCGCAGAGGCCCTGGCGGGCGAGCTGGTCGACCGCGCGCACGAGGCCGCCAACCTGCCCGAGTGCGAGTGCGATGTGGACATCGGCGTGCAGCGCACGTTCGCCGGCTATCGCCTGCCTGCCAACGCGCCCGTCGTGCAGGTCGCAGAGAGCGCCCTGCGGGCCTGCGGGCACGAGCCCGTGCGCATCTCCAGCGGCGGGGCTTCGGACGCCAACGCGCTGGTCGCACAGGGCCTGCCGGTCGTCAACCTGGCAAACGGCACGGAGCGAAACCACGAGCCGGGCGAGCGCGTCAGCGTGCTCGCGCTCGAGCAGGCGCTCGACGTGGCGCTCGCCCTGCTGGACGCAGCGGCGCTCTCCTTGCCCCAGGCTCGGTAGCTTCCCGCGTCCATGCTCAAGCTCCGCTCCGCAACGGTCGTCGAGACAGACCATCCCGACAGCCCCAACGCCGCCGCCAACGGCGGCGCGCGCAGCGGCCCCGAGCAGCGCCTCGTGGTCGAGCTGTCCGGCGGCGAGCCCGAAGGCCGGCGCCGTGCGGCCATCGCAGACGTGACGCTCGTGGGACACGCTGAGGTGGGCGACGAGGTGATCGTCAACACCGAGGCCCTGGACCTCGGGCTCGGCTCAGGCGGCTTTGATGTGGTGCACGTCAACCTCACCCGCGGCCTCGGCGGCCGGGGCGTCCCCGACGCCAACGTGGTCAAGCTCAACTACACGAGCCTGCAGCACGCCGTAGCACCCGTTGAGGAGGGGCGCCTGGAGCTGCCCGTGGAGCGTCCCGTGGCCGTGCTCGCGCTGCATGGCCAGCTGGCGCCCGTCGCGTGGGCGTTCGCGCAGGCGGCGCCCGAGCTGCGTCTGGGCTACGTGCAGACCGAGGGCGGCGCGCTGCCGGGTGGGCACTCGCGCACCGTGCGCGCGCTGCGCCGCCAGGGACTGCTCGCCGGCCACCTCACCGCCGGTGCGGCCTTCGGGGGCGAGGGCGAGGCGATCACCACCGCCGGCGCGCTGCACCACGGGCTGCGTGCGCTGGGCTGGGACGCTGCCGTGTGTGGGCCCGGTCCGGGGATCGTCGGATCGAGCTCCACGCTGGGACACGGCGGCATGGTCGCCCTGGACTCCGCCCACGTGGCGCTTGCGTTGGGCGCCAGCACGCTGCTGGTCGCCAGGATGTCCTCAGGCGACGAGCGCACGCGCCACCGCGGCATCTCCCACCACACCCTGACCGTGCTCGATCTGCTGCTCGCGCCCGTAACCGTGGCGCTGCCCGCGGGCATGCGCTCGCCGGTCGGCGCCGAGCTGCGCGCGGGCCTGGGCGCGGTCTTCGCTGGGCCGTCGCGTACGTCGTCCCCCGAGAGTCGTCCCGCGCTGGCGCTGGACGTGCAACGGCCGGTGCGCATCACCCGCCACGACTGGCGCCGCGCGGCGGTTGACCTGCCCGGCTACGCGCGCAGCGGCCTGCCGGCGCAGACGATGGGGCGCACGCTCGCCCAGGACCCGCTGTTCTTCGCTGCCGCCCTGGCCGGCGGCAACGCCCTGGCCGAGCTCGCCGGCGCGCCGTCGGCCGGTCAGGCCGAGCTGGAGGAGTCCGGCGGCACGAGCGGATGAGCGTGCGCGCCTTCGAGCCGTTGGGCGCCGAGCGCGTGTATGTGGGCAAGCTCGTGGACGTCTATCGCGAGCGCTTTCGCCACGCAGACGGCGAAGAGGTCACGCGTGAGATCGTGCGCCATCGCGGCGCGGTCGCGATCGTCGCCTATGACGACGAGCAGGTGTGGCTTGTGCGCCAGCCGCGCGAGGCCGTGGGCGAGCCCGACCTGCTGGAGATCCCCGCCGGGCGCCTAGACGTCGAGGGTGAGCAGCCGCTGGCGACCGCCCAGCGCGAGCTGGCAGAGGAGATTGGGCGCGGCGCACGCAGTTGGGAGCCGATCCTCACCTACTACACCAGCGCCGGCTTCACCGACGAGCGCGTGCACCTGTTTGCAGCGACCGATCTGTATCCCGACAGCGCCGACAGCGGGGAGAACGAGCGCATCGAGCTGGTGCCCTGGCCGCTTGCGCGCCTGGCGGACGCGATCGAGCAGTGCGCCGACGCCAAGACGCTGATCGGCCTGATGTGGCTCGCACGGCGTTTGAATCTTTGATTGCACGATTAGCTGATGGGACGACCATGGGCCAAGCTTGTGTCAGATGGCTCCTATTGACAGCCCCCCGCGTCCGCACACGCTCGAACCGGCGCGCGCCGATTCGGCGGCGATAGAGCGCCTGATCCTCGACTTCCTCGCCTACCTGGAGCTCGAGCGGGGCCTGTCGCGTAACACTCTTGTCGCGTATCGCACCGACCTGCTGCAGTTCGGCGAATTCCTCGGGCGCTGTTCGCTGGGCGTGGCCGAGGCCCAGCATGGCCACATCGCGGCATTCCTGTCGCAGCTGGCGGCCGGGGATGGGGAACATCCGCCGGTGGCCTCGGCTACGCTCGCGCGCAAGGTCGCCTGCCTGCGCTGCTTCTACCGCCACCTGCGTCGCGAAGGTGTGATCGAGCACGACCCCACCGCGGAGGTACGCGGGCCACGCAAGACCCAACGCCTGCCGCGCGTGCTCTCGCGCGAGGAGGTCGCCAGCCTGCTGCGCCAGCCGTCCGGGACCGACCCTTGCGCCCAGCGCGACCGCGCGCTGCTGGAGCTGATGTACGCGTGCGGCCTGCGCGCGTCCGAGGCTGTATGCCTGGAGCTCTCAGACGTGGACTTCGAGGAGCGCATGCTGCGCGCGCGCGGCAAGGGATCCAAGGAGCGCGTCGTGCCGATCGGGCGCCAGGCCTCGATGGCGCTGCGCGCCTACTGCGCCAGCGGTCGCCCGGCACTGCTCGGCGGGCGTGTACAGGCCAGGCTGTTCCTCAACAGCCGCGGCACCGGCCTGACGCGCCAAGGGCTGTACAAGATCATCCAGGGACACGCGCGCAGCGCTGGCCTGGAGCACAAGATGAGCCCGCACACGCTGCGCCACTCCTTCGCCACGCATCTGCTGGCCGGCGGCTGTGACCTGCGCTCGCTGCAGGAGATGCTGGGCCACGCCGACCTGGCCACCACCCAGGTCTACACCCACCTGTCGGCCGACCGGCTCAAGGACGTGTACTTCGGCGCCCACCCGCGGGCTACGAGCAAACGCGCCGCCTGAGCCGACCATCGGCCGCTGGCGGCAATCCGCGGCCGTCGTGAGTCGTCGCGCGGCATAAGCTGGCTGGGTGCCGGAGCTTCCCGAGGTCGAGACGATCAGGCGTCAGCTGGCGCCGCTGGTGGAGGGCAGGACGCTGCGAGAGGTCGAGATCCTCGACCCGCGCTGGTCGCGCCCGCTCGCGCCGGCGCAGCTCGCCGCGGCGCTGACCGGCCGCCGCGTGAAGCGCCTGGGCAGGCGCGGAAAGTACCTGCTGTGGACTCTCGCCGGGGACGTGTACCTGGCACAGCACCTGCGCATGACCGGCTCGGTGCTCGCCGACCCCGACCCTGAGCCTGCCCACACGCGCGTGCGCATCCTGCTCAGCCGTGGGCGGCGCCTGGCGATCGTGGATCCCCGTCGCTTCGGCACCGGCGAGCTGCTGCTGGGCTCAGACGCGATGGAGTCGTTCTTCGCGGCGCGCCTGGGCCTGGAGCCGTTCGACGAGCGCTTCACCGCCGAGCACCTGCGCACGCTGGCCAGGGGCAGCACGGCGCCTATCAAGGCGCTGCTGCTCGACCAGCGCAAGGTGGCCGGGGTGGGCAACATCTACGCCGACGAGGCACTGTTTCGCGCGGGCATTCACCCACGGCGCCCCGCCGGGCGGCTGACCGGCGCCCAGCACTCGCGGCTGCGCGAGGCGGTGGTCGAAGCGCTGCAGGCGGGCATCGACGCGCGCGGGGCCACGATCGACGACTTCCGCCACGTGGACGGCGTGCGCGGCTCCTTCCAGGACCAGTTCCTCGTGTACGGTCGGGCGGGCGAGCCATGCGCGCGGTGTGGCGCGCCGGTGGTCAAGATGGTGGTGGCCGGGCGCGGCACGTACGTGTGCGAGCGCTGCCAGGCGCGCCCTAGGCGGCCAACAGCTCGTCCAGGCGCCCGCTCTGCGCGGCAGCCTGCACCTCGTTGAAGCCGCCCAACAGCTGCCCGTCGACGATCACCTGGGGGAAGGTCATCATCCCGGTCTGTGACGCCAGCTGCACGCGTCCCTCGGGATCCTTGGAGAGGTTGACCTCGTCGAAGTCCACCCCGCGGGCCTCGAGCAGTCCCTTGACGCGGGCGCAGTAGGAGCATGGCTCGGTCGTGTACACGGTTACCTGAGTCATTACTTCATAAAGTATAGTACGTCGCACATGTCCAGCCGGGCTGTGAAGACCGAGGCGGTGGTTCTGCGCTCGATGCGCTATGGGGAGGCGGATCGCATCCTGCACCTGTATACCCCGCATCGCGGGAGGGTGAGCGCGATCGCCAAAGGGGTGCGCCGCGCGCGCAGCCGCTTCGGCGGGCGCCTGGAGCCGTTCTTTCGCCTGCATATCGAGCTGCACGAAGGGCGCGGCGAGCTGCTTACGGTGACCGGCGCCAACACGGTCGACGGGCACGCGAGCCTGCGCGGCGACGCCCGCGCGCTGGATGCAGCGGCGCGCGCGTGCGACGCGGTAGGGCGCCTGTTCGAGACCTCAGAGCCGCATCCGGGCGTGTTCAATCTGCTCTGTCGTCAGTTGGCGCTGCTGGACGAACGCGCGCGCGAGGGCACATCGCCGGGCAGCCGCGCGGCGGCGCTCGCGTTTCGCCTGAAGCTGCTGCTGGCGGCCGGCCTGGCCCCCCATCTGGGCGCGTGCGCGAGCTGTGGCGAGCGTGAGCATCTGGTGGGCTTCTCGGGCGCGGCCGGGGGCGTGGTGTGCACGGCCTGCGAGGCGGGCTCGTTCGCACTGGGCGAGGGCGCGTATCGCTTCATGACAGACGCGCTCGCACGCGCCCTGACAGACGCTCCCGACGCGGACGATCCGTCCCTGGGGCAGGTCGAGCGCGCGATCGCGGCCACGCTCGAGCACCATGCGCATGTGCGCTTGATGCCGGCGACAGGGCGCGCGGGCTGATCGTGCGGTCGAGGCTCTGCGCGATCCCGGTATCGTGGACGGCATGGATGAGGGCCTCCCGATCGCGTATCAGGTGCTCGACAAGGGCGTCGCGGTGCTGGCCTGCGACGGTGAGCAGGTCGGCACGGTGCACCACGTGGTGTCGGCGCCCGAGAAGGACATCTTCCACGGCCTGGTGATCTCGACCCCCGGTCACGGGCTGCGGTTCGTGGAGGCGGCGGACGTGGCGTCGCTGCATGAGTTCGGCGTGGATCTGCGCATCGACTCGGCTGCTGCACAGGGCCTGCCCCAACCGGGAGGCGGTGCTCCGGTGTTCGGCGAGGACCCCGGCGAGATGAAGGGTTGGCACCACTGGGTGCACAAGGCGGCCGGCCGGGGCGACTGGAAACGCGTCACCTGAGCGCCGGTGGCCGGGCGTCGGTCCCGGCCGATGGCACAATCGAGCGGTGAGCATTGCAAGCGAGCAGGATGTGGTGGCAACGGCCTTCGCCGCGCGCTGCGCCGAGCAGGAGGAGCGGCTGCTGTCGCCCCTGGCGGCGCGCTCCTACCCGGCTCTGCGCGCCCGCCCGGAGGCCGACTGTGCGCTGCGTACGCCGTTTCAGCGCGACCGCGACAGGATCGTCCACAGCAAGGCGTTTCGCCGCCTGACCCACAAGACGCAGGTGTTCGTTGCGCCCCGCGGAGATCACTACAGGACGCGCCTGACGCATACCCTGGAGGTGACCACGATCTCGCGCACGGTCGCACGAGCGCTGCGCCTGAACGAGGACCTGACCGAGGCGATCGGGCTGGGGCACGACCTGGGCCATCCGCCGTTCGGCCACATCGGCGAGGAGGTGCTCGACGACTGCCTGAAAGATCGCTTCGGCAGCGACTTTCGTCACTACGAGCAGTCTCTGCGGATCGTCGAGGAGCTTGAACCAGGGCGTTCGGGGGCGGACGCGCCCGGCGATGGTCAGGCGGGGCGGGCCGGCCTGAACCTGACCGAGCAGGTGCGCGAAGGAATCGCCCGACACTCCTCGCGCACGCTGGCGCCGGCGACGCTGGAGGGTCGCATCGTGCGGCTGATCGACCGTGTGGCATACATCAACCACGACATCGACGATGCGGTCCGTGCGGGCCTGCTGCGCGAGGACGAGCTGCCGGCGCAGCCGATCGCGGTGCTCGGGTCGACGGGCTCGGCGCGGATCGACGCACTGGTGCACGACATGGTCGAGCACTCCGATGCGGCCAGCGACATCGTGCAGGGCCCCCAGGCCGGCCCGGCGATGAGCGCGCTGCGCGACTTCATGTTCGAGCGCGTGTACCTCGGGCCGGGGGTGCGCGCCGAGCACGCCAAGATCTCGGCGGTGGTCAGGCGCTTGTTCGAGCACTACGTAGAGCACCCCGAGCTGCTGCCGGGAGGGCCCGAAGGCGAAGGCTCAGGCACGCAGGAGGAGTTGGCACGGCGGGTGACCGACTATCTGGCGGGCATGACCGATCGCTACTGCATCCGCGAGTACACAGAGCTTCAGGTGCCGCGCGCGTTCGCCCGGTAGCGTAGATCTGCAGTGGCTCTTTACACCGCCGACTCCAGAGACCGCGTGCGCGACGCGGTGGACTTCGTGGAGCTGGTCTCCGCGCGCACCGACCTGCGCCGCGCGGGGCAGGCCCGTTACGAGGGCCTGTGCCCGTTCCACGACGAGCGCACGCCGTCGTTTGGGATCGACCCGGTCCAGAAGGTGTACTACTGCTTCGGCTGCCAGGCGTCAGGCGACCTGTTCACGTTCGTGCAGGAGACCGAGGGCGTCGACTTCAAGGGCGCGCTGGAGCTGCTGGCAGAGCGTTACGGCGTGGAGCTTGCGCGCGAGAAGGAGGACCCGGGCGCGGAGGAGAGGCGCAAGCGCCGCGAGCGGCTGCTGGAGCTGCTCAAACGCACGGCTGCGTACTACGAGCGCTACCTGTGGGAGTCCAAGGAGGCAGCGCGGGCGCGTGAGTACCTGTTGGGCAGGGGCATGGGGGAGGAGGTGCTGCGGGAGTTTCGCGTGGGGTATGCGCCGAGCGCGTGGGATCGGGTGTTGCGCGCATCGCGCAGAGGTGGGTTCTCCGAGCAGGAGCTGTACGCGACGGGCCTGGCGCAGCGCTCGAAGGAGAACGGGCGCCCGTACGACCGCTTCCGCTCGCGGATCATGTTTCCGCTGGCGGACGTACGTGGGCGGTTGCTCGGCTTCGGTGCGCGCGCGATGCGCGACGAGCAGCGGCCGAAGTACCTCAATACGTCAGACAACGACGTCTACCACAAGGGCAGCCACCTGTACGGCGCGGACCTCGCGCGCGCCCATGCGACCCGCGCGGGGGAGGTGATCGTGTGCGAGGGCTACACCGACACGATCGCGCTGCACCAGGCGGGCATGCGCAACGCGGTCGGCCTGATGGGCACGGCGCTGACCGGCGAGCAGGTGGGCGAGCTGTCGCGCATGGCCCAGACGGTGCTGCTGGCGCTGGACGCTGACAGCGCCGGCCAGGAGGCGATGCTGCGGGCGTCGAGCCTTGCGGCCAAGCGCAAGCTGGAGCTGCGCGTGGTGCCGCTGCCGATCGGCACGGACCCGGCCGAGCTGATTCAGCGCGACGGGGTGGAGGCGATGCAGGCGGCGGTCGGCCAGGCGCTGCCGTTCGTGCGCTTTCGCGTCGAGCGGGTGCTGGCGCAGGGCGACGACTCCAGCCCCGAGGGGCGCGATCGCATGATCGAAGAGTTGCGCCCGGTGTTCGCGACGCTCGCGCCGAGCGCCATGCGCATGGAGCTCACGCGGCTTGTATCCGGGCGCCTGGAGCTGCCGGAGAGCCTGGCGGAGACGCTGCTGGGGCCGCGCGGCGGCTCGGCAGCGGCAGGCGGACGGGCGGGCGCGCGGGGGACAAGCAGAGAGCGGCAGGCGCGACAGGGTGGCAGCGGCGCCGATGGCTCGCCGGCGAGCGAGAGCGGGCGCAGCGGAGGGGGCCTCTCGCGACGGACGGACACCGAGCGGGCATTCCTTGCGCTGTGCATCGCCTCGCCCGAGGAGGGCGCGCGGGCGCTGGCGGACGTGGACGTGGACGGGCACTTCGCCAGCGACCTGCTGCGACGGGCTGCCAGGCGCCTGCGCGACGGCGACCTGCGCGAGCCGATGAGAGACCTGCCCGGACAGGCCGGCGCGCTGGACGACGATCCCGAGCTGAAGGGTCTGCTTGCGGAGCTGGTCGTCCAGTCGGGCCGCGACGAGCCCCGGCCGGCGATGCTCGAGGCCCAGCGCCTGCAGCTGGAGCTGGCGCACGTGGAGCGCCAGATCCAGCGGGCGCGCGTGCAGAAGGACGGCCAGGTGGGCGAGCTCGCCAGGCGCAAGGCCGAGGTCAAGCTGGAGTTCGACCGGGCGACTGAGCGGGTGATGGAGGGGACGGGGGGGAGGTAGGGGCAGGCCGCCCGGTGCATGCTGCTGTGCGCGAACTGTCACGCCGAGGTCGAGGCGGGGTTCGTCGAGCTGACGGACGCGCTTTTGATGCATCTGCCGCCTGCCAATTACAACGACCGTGGCATGTCCTACAATGAGCCAACTGCCGCGGTCGTCCGTCCGTGGTAGCACGATCCGGGGTGGCGCAACGGCAGCGCAAGATCCTGTTAAGATCGAGGTTGTGGGTTCGAATCCCACCCCCGGAGTGACGATTGCACAACGGCTCTAGGCCGGCGCGGAGCGTTGCGACGGTCTCGGTCGGCGTGGCGCTGATCGAGACCAACCCTGCTTATAGATCGAGCACTACATCGTCGTGTGGGCGTGAGCAACAGATGAGTGCGCTCCCGTCTGCCGGTGGCTCCACTGGGTCGGGGTTGTAGTCGAGGTCGCCGGCAATCAGGGTCGTCTCGCAGGTGTGGCAGACGCCGGTCCGGCACGACCAGCGGACCGGCACGTCGCAGGCTTCGGCGAGCTCGAGGAGGCTGCCGTAGTCCTTGTTCCAAGGAACTGAGAGGTTGCTGCGGGCGAACTGGATCGTCGGCCCGTCTCCGCTTGGGCCGGAAGGCAGGTGCGGGGTTCGGGTCGGTGTTGCTGCGATGCCGGGCGTCAATCCTGGTTCAGGTCCGAACGGCTCTGTGTGGATCCGCGAGGCGTCGACGCCGATCGACGCCAGGGCGGCGCTGACTTCGTTCATGAACCTCATCGGGCCGCATATGTACGCCTGCGCGTTTCGCGGCGGCTCGAGTTCGAGGAGCAGCGACGGGGTGAGGCGCCCCGCCCTGTCGAAGTCGCGACCTTCCAAGTCGTCGGCGCTTGGCTGGCTGTAGTAGACGCGGATGCGCGTGTTGGGGCATCCTGCGAGGAGCGCCCGAGTCTCTGCCGCGAACGAGTGCTCATGGCCGTTGCGTGCGCCGTGCAGCCACCAGATTTGCCGGGCGGAGTGTTGCTCGGCCAGCGCGTTGAGCATCGCCAGCACGGGAGTGGCACCTATGCCAGCGCTGATCAGGAGCACCGGATCGTCTGACTCGTCGAGAATGAACGTGCCGCGCGGCGCCGCGACGTCGAGCTGATCTGCGACGGCAAGCCGACTGTGCAAATAACCGCTCGCGGCGCCATCGTGCTCGCGCTTGACCGCAATGCTGTAGTAGCCGGCGTCGGGCGGTCCCGACAGCGAGTAGTTGCGCAGCAGCGGCCTCGCGGCGTCGTCCGGCTGTATCCGCAGCGTTAGGTACTGCCCGGGGCGTGCGGCAGGCAGTGGCTTGCCGTCGGGGTCCTCGAAGCGGACAGAGATGACCGAGTCGCTCTCGTGCTCGACGGCCGTCACCTCGAGTCGACGGAAGCCGGTCCATGCCGGAGGCGGACTTGCCGTGCTCAGTCCCGCGTTGCCACGCCCGGCGTCTGCATCCAGCAAAGCGCGGAACGACGCCTGCCAGCCGACGCTGAGCGCGGGGATTCGCAGGGCGCGAAGCAGCTGCTGTCGCGGGTGGCCGGGGAGATAGAGCAGCGCGTCGAGCTCGGCGACCGTCATTTCCTGGGGGCCTGTCGCGAGCTTGCGGATCTCGTCGCCGGCTTGTACTTCCCCCTCCTCCAGAACGCGGAGATAGAAGCCCGGGCGGTGGTGCGAGACGAGTAGCGCGGGAATGCGCGGATCATCCATTCGGATCCCGACGCGATAACAGGTCACGCGCGGCTGCGTGACCTCGAAGGTCGCGCTGCCGATCCGGTAGCGGTCGCCGATGCAGACCTCGTCATCGCCGAGCCCTTCGATCGTGAAGTTCTCGCCGAACTGCCCGTGCACGAAGTCGTCACGTTCAAGCTCGTGTTCCCAGTGCTTATAGGAATCCAGCTGGTAGACGAAGACGGCACGCTGCTCGCCACCGTGCCCGGCGAGGTCGCCTTGCCCGTCCCCTTCGACGTTGAGCTTGCCCACCCGGCGAGGTCCGGTCACCGGCTCCTTGTAGACGCCCGTAAAGACCGTCTTTCCATGCCAAGGCACATCCTTCGGGAGACCGACGTTCACCGACACCAGCCTGCCAACCGTGATCAAGACGGTGGACGCCAACCTCTGGCCAGGGTCGTTTGGCCCACCTCGATGATGTAGCCGTCGGGGTCGCGGATGTAGCAGCGGATCTCGGTCTCGTGCTGCTTGGGCGGCGTCAGGAATTGGGCGCCCCGCGCGCTCCACTCGGCGTACACAGCTTGGATGTCCGCAACCCGGATGTTGAGGAAGCTGCTCACCCGATCTGGGTCGGGTTGCGTCTCGAGCGTGACTGTCGGCTTGTCGTCGGTCGGACCTCCGCCGACGTTGATGATGACCCAGCTGTTGGCTAGCGCCACGTACGTCACCTCGTCACCCGCCTCGCCGGAGATGACCGTCCTGCCGCCAAGTACCTCGGTGTAGAAGCGGCGGGAACGCTCGACATCATCTGAAACGATGAAATGGGCCACGACCATCTCCTGGTCGATGGTGCTCATGCTGACCTCCGTTGTCGGGGTTGACTCCATAGTCGCGCCTTACACCACGCGAGGCTAGCTTTCTTCAGGTAGAGGTGGCCTTCCGAACCGCCAAGCCCTCAACGAGCCGCGCAGCGGCGTCGCCCGCATCATGCGAGGCGTCCCAGCCCGCGAGCTGCCGGGCGCGCTCCCGGATGGTGGCGTCGTCGAGCGCGCGCTCGACGGCCAGGCGCAGCACACGCGGGGAGAGGAAGCGCCGCGGGACGCGCACGCCTGCGCCTGCCCAGTCCAGGCGGGCGGCGTTCTCGTTCATGTCGCCCGCCGCCGGGCAGGCCACGACGGCGCAGCCGCTGGACAGAGCGCGCACGAGCGTGCCGTGGCCGGCGTGGCAGACGACCAGGTCGCACAGCGGCATGGTGCGCGAGTAGGACACCCAGTCGACCACGCGGGCGTTGTCGGGCACCGGCAGCGGGCGCGGCGGCAGACGGCGGTTGTACGTGGCCAGCACGCGCACCGGCAGATCGGCCAGGGCGAGCAGGGCGGCGTGCAACAGCGTGTGCTCGGGATCCTGGGCGGTCGAGGGGGCGACCAGCACGAGCCGCTCGTCGGGCCCCGAGCCATTTGATCGACCGCGCGGCAGATCTACTTCGGCGGTCGGCGGCTCCCACATGAGCGGGCCCACCACATGGACGCTCGCCGGCCACGCGCGCGGATACTCCAGCTGGGGGAAGGTGCACACGAGGGCCAGCTCCCTGCTGATGCCGCCGTGCACGTGGTCCAGGGGGGGCAGGCCAAGGCGCCCGCGGGTTTCGTTGAGCTCGCGCCGTCCGCGCTGCAGGCCCAGCTCGACGGCGGGCTGGGCGCGGCGCCACAGCGCGCGCCCAACAGCGCTGCGCGGCAGGCGGGCGCCGAGCGAGTAGATGGGGAAGTCCGCCGGCATGTCTGGGTAGACATGGGGGATCAGCGTCGCGCACGGCCGGGCCTCGATCTCCGCCGCCAGCGCGGGGGCGAGCGTGAGGATGTCTGCCACCACCACGTCGGGTGCCAGCTCGCGCACCAGCGGGACCGTGTCCGCGGTCGCATGCACCACCGCCTCATAGAAGTCCAGCGGCTCTGGACCCGTGGGGAACACCTGGTACTCAGGCGCAGGCGCGAACGCCAGGCCCTCATCCTCGATGTGTCGCTGCCAGCGCGTCCACGTCTGCAGCGTCACCTCGTGCCCGCGCGCCGCCAGCGCGCGCCCCAGCGCGATCATCGGGAAGGCGTGGCCCGGGTCGCCAAACGCTCCCAGCAGCACGCGCATCGGCCCGCGCGAAGGCATGCGTGACACCTGCGTCGACATGCCGTGTCGTCCCGGGCTTCCTGCGCTGCGCTCAGGCGGCCAGCTCGGCCAGCAGGCGCAGCTGCTCCAGGCGCTCCGGCGCTGTGAACGCGGTCGGGGTCACGCCCAACGTGCCCACGCCCGCGTCGCGGTAGACGGCCAAGCGCTCGCGCACCACGTCGGCGGGGCCGCACAGCGACACCGTGTCGATCAGCGCGTCTGGGATCGCCGCCATCGCCTCCTCGCGCTTGCCATCCAGGTACAGCTCCTGGATCTTGGCGGCAGCGTCCGCGAAGCCATAACGCTGCACCACACGGTTATAAAAATTTTGATCGCGCGAGCCCATACCGCCCACATACAGGGCTATGAACGGCCGCATCGCGTCCCGCGCGCCCTGCAGGTCGTCCGTGATGAACACGTTGACCGTCGGCGCGATGTCGAAGTCCTCCAGCGATTTGCCCGAGCGCTGCGCGCCCTCCTCCAGCACCGGTCGAAACTCAGACACGTGCTCGGGGGAGAACAGCGTGGGGATCCAGCCGTCGGCGATCTCGCCCGCCAGCGCCGTGTTCTTCGGGCCGATCGCAGCCAGGTAGATCGGGATGCGCCCCTGCACCGGCGAGATCGTCAGCTTCAGCGCCTTGCCCGGGCCGTCCGGCAGCGGCAGCTGCAGCGTCTCGCCGT
>DATNLQ010000306.1:0-8115 GCA_035602785.1 Solirubrobacteraceae bacterium | reverse complement strand
GCACCCACACGCGCGTGCTCCCGTCGCCCGAGTCCTGCGCGGAGATGGCGTCGTCATAGTCGCGCGCGCTGGCGGGATCGATGGTGAAGGTGGCAAGCGAGCGCAGGTCGCGCCTGTCGAGTTGCCCGGCGGCGACCCGCTGGCCGGCCGCGCTCGCTTCGTGCTCGAGCGCGGGATCGAAGCCGCGGCGCAGACCGCGGTCGAGCATGAGCGCCTCGATCACGTCGCGGGCGACGTCGGGGCGGCCGAGCACGCGCAGGATGCGCGCGTCGGCCGAGCGCCGGGCGGGCGCCACGAGCACGAGGTCGCCGGGGCTCGCGCGCACGCCGCGCTTGGATCCGGGCGATCCCAGCACCAGGCGCGAGGAGCGGTGCCCAGCGCGCGCAGATGCTTGTGCATCGGGGCGGGGAAAGAGCGGCTCGGCTGTGAGGAAGCGCCCGCGTCGCTCGAGCACCGCCACCAGCGCCCCGGCAGGAGCCGGAGGAGTGCTCACCTGACTTTGGCGGCGAGCGTGCGCAGGGCGACGGCGAGGCCCTGTTCGGTGTCTACGAGGTTGCTCGGCACGAGCACTTCGGGGATCACGCCGGCGCCCTGTTTGACGCCGCCGCCGCCGAGGTTGCGCCCGTCGGGGGTGAAGTACTCGCCGACCGTGATGTCCAGGGCGCCCCCGTTGGACAGCGGCTGCTCCTCCTGGAAGACGCCCTTGCCGAACGTGTGCGTGCCGACGACGGTCGCGCGGCGATGGTCCTGCAGCGCGGCGGTGACGATCTCCGACGCTGAGGCGGTGTTGGAGTCCACGAGCACGACCACGGGGATGCTCGGCGAGATGGCATCGCCGGTGGCGTACAGCGTCTGGGTGGGCTGGGTGCGCCCGCGCGTGGTCACGATGACGCCCTTGGGGATGAAGATGCTGGCGATCAGCTGCGCCTCCTCGACCAGGCCGCCGCCGTTGTCGCGCAGGTCGAAGACGAGCCCGCGGGCACCCGTGTGCAGCTCGTGTTCGACGGCTTCGCGCACTTCGCCGTGGGCGCCGGGACTGAAGGTGGCCAGCGCGACGACGCCCAGCTTGACGCCGTGCACCATCTTGGTGACCGACGCGACGACCGGCTCTGAGACGATCGCGCGGGTGATCTGGACCGTGCGCAGCGCACCGTGGCGCTGGTGGGGCGCGGGAGCGCCTTCTACCTCCAGCGTGACGTTGGTGCCGGGCGAGCCCTTGATCAGTTCGGTGGCCTTGTCGGCGGACACGCCCGCCAACCTGCGCCCGTCGACCGCGACGATGACGTCGCCGGGTTTGAGCCCCGCGCGGGCGGCGGGCGATGAGTCGAACACCCTCGCGATCAGCAGCCCGCGGCGTTCAACGCCCACGGCGACGCCGATACCGGTGAAGTGCGGCGGCGCGGCGAATTCGTGAAATTCGTTGGGGGTGAGGTAGTGCGAGAAGCGGTCGCCGAGGCTGGCGACCAGGCCGGAGATGGACGCGTTGGACAGCTGGCCGGCGGACACCGGCCGGTAGTAGTCGCTCTGCACGCGGTCGATCGCTTCGTCGACTACGCGCGTCTGATGGTCGACGACGAAGGCGTTGCGCAGGAAGCCGGGCAGGTCTTCGGGGTGCCCGCCCAGCCACAGGCCGGCGACCAGCAGCACGGGCAGCATCGCCACGAGCAGGGGGTTCAGCGGCCGTCGCGGGGTGGGACTCATGGGCGCCACGCAAGCGTAGTGCAGGTAGGGTTGGCTCATGGCAACAGTGAGCGAGAGCACGGTGGCGGCCAACGGCCTGCGCGTACACCGGGTGGCGCTGGCGGGAACGCGCGCACTGACGATCCTGGTGGCCTTCGACGCGGGCGCGCGCAACGAGAGCGCCTCCGAGAACGGCACGGCGCATTTCCTCGAGCACCTGGTGTTCAAGGGCGGCGAGAGCTACCCGACCTACAAGGACGTCAACGAGACGGCCGAGCGGCTGGGCGGCGTGCTCAACGCGTACACCAGCCACGACCTGGTGGCCTTCCACATCACGGTGCGCGCGCAGAGCGCCCCCCAGGCAATCGACCTGCTCTCAGACTTCGTGGGCCGCCCGCGCATCGACGGCGAGGAGCTGGATCGCGAGCGCGGCGTGGTGATCCAGGAGATCAACCGCGCCTATGACCAGCCGTCGATGGTGGCCGAGCACCTGATCGACCGGGCCGCCTTCGGCGACCACCCGCTGGGACGCCCTGTGCTGGGCAGCGAGGAGAACCTGCGCAGCTTCACGCGCGAGGGGATCGTGGCGTTTCGCGAGCGCCGCTGGGCGGGCGCGCGCGGCGGCGCGTTCCTGGTCGGCAATGTCGACCACCTGCCTGGCGAGCAGGAGCTGCACGATCGCTTCTCCCGCTTCCCTGCGCTGTCCGACCCGCAGCCGTATGTTCCCGCGTCGCGGTTTGCGCCACAGCGCTTGGTCGAGCAGCGCGACACCAACCAGTCGCACCTGCGCATGATCTACAGGCCGCAGGTCGCGCCCACGGACGTGCGCCAGCGGGCTGCGCTGTCGATCTACTCGACGCTGCTGGGCGGCTCGATGGGCTCGCGCCTGTTCGACGAGATCCGTGAGAAGCGTGGGCTGTGCTACTCGGTCTACGCGGTCGACCACGTGTTCGCAGACGTGCCAATCCTGCAGCTGGGCTCGGGCCTGGAGTCGTCCAAGTGCATCGAGGCGTACACGCGCATGCGCGAGATCGTCGACGAGCTGCGCGACGACGGGCCAACCCAGGAGGAGGTGGAGCGGGCGCGCGCATACGGGGCGGGACGGCTGGTGCTGGCCTTCGAGAACACCGGCGCGGTGGCCCGCTACGCGGCCAACCAGCGGATCGTGTTCGGCCAGGACATCGACCCGGACGCCGCGATCGCCGCATTGGACGCGGTCACGTTCGATGAGGTCCGCGAGGTGGCCGCCGGTGTGGCCGACAACCTGGCCGTCGCGTGCGTGGGGCCGCACAGCGCCGACGAGTTCTGACCTGGAGTCGCGAATGGCGCACGCGCAGTGACCGACGGGCCTGCGCTATCGCGTCGGCCCCGACCAGTCCGTGGGCTGAGGGGCCGAACCATCCACAATCGCGACCGATGCCAGCGCGGCAAGCGCCTCGCTCACTTGCTTGAACTCCGCCGGCGCAGCGGCGCGCAGCCATTTGCTGTCAACCGTGAACCAGCCCGCGGCGATCTTTGATCTGCCGCTGGGAAGGAACGCCAAGCCTCTAAGCATGGGGATCAGACGGCGGTTATTCGTCTCGACTACGAACTTGATCGCCGAGCGCTTGCGAGGAGTCCAGAACAGCGCTATGTGCCCGAGCACCAGCGCGTTGGCAAAGCCGCCGCTGGCCCTGCTCTTGCCGTGACCCGCTCCGGCGTACTCACGGTCGACGATCCAGGTGTCGATCAGCAGCGTGGGATGGCGCCCATCCAGCCTGTCGCGAATGCCGCCGCGATCGAGGTCGATGACCCTGATCGCACGCTCCCGATCGGCGCACGTGATTGCCTTGAGGCCTTCCACGCTCAGCGGCAGGATGATCGAGATCGCGATCGGGCGCCACTGCGAGCCGACTCTCTTCTCGAGGTGCAGGAAACCGTGCGGACAGGCGCCGTACCACCTCTGATACAGCGCGAGGCGACCCTCTCGACTGATGTCGTTGGCTTTGCGAATCGATGGCGATTCGTGCGAGATGTCGACGTACGGATAGAGCTGGGCGCGACTTGGGCCGCTCGGCGCCGAAAACCGATATTCGGGCGTCAGCGCCCGTGGCACCGCGGTGAAGTCGTCGGTCCGTATGTCTTCGTCGGGCGGCGGACCGTATCGCATGGCGAGTCGTCTGCTCACACGATCGATTACGTAGATCAGCGCCAGCACGCCCACGATGCCCGTCAAGATCGCGGTCGCGACACCGGCGACGAACGCGAGGACGAGGCCGAGGATCGCGATGCCCGCGCTCAGCTCGGCGCTGACGATCGGGCGGCACAGGCAGCGCCGCACCCGCCACCAGTCGAACAGGCCACGCATCCTAAATGCCGACATCGAGCGCACAATTGAAGCAGCCGCACGAGCGGCGCGCGTCAGCCGCACTTGACCCTCCTCTTCGGCGCTCAGCAGCTCCCCGCACTCGTGGTCACGCCGTCGGGGAGCGCCGCTGTGGCGATCGCTCAGCCCAGCGCGACCATGCGGTCGATCGGCACCCTCGCGCGCGTGGCGATGTCCTCGGGCACGCGCACCTCAAACTGCATCTCGCGCAGGGCGTTGCGCAGCTTGGGCAGTGTGATCATGCGCATGTACTTGCAGTACGCCTCCGCGTTGGCTGGGATGAAGTCGATGTCAGGGGCGGCCATGCGCAGCGGGTAGAGCATGCCGATCTCGGTCGCCACCACCGCCTCGCGGCGCCTGGCGCCGTGGGAGCCGGTCGCCCCATGTTCGGCGTCGGCGTGTTGCCCGGCCGCGGCCTCTTCGGCGACAGCCTCGTGCTCGGCGTCCTTGGCGTATTTGAGCATGCCGCCGGTCGACAGCATGTGCACGCCCTGCGCTGACACGTCGCCCGCGGCCACGTACTCCATCACGCTGGTCGAGCAGCCGCACTCGGGGTGGATCAGGAAGTCCGCGCCCGGGTGGGCCGCGCGGATCGCGTCTATGTCCGACGGACGGATGCCCGCGTGCACGTGACACTCGCCGTCCCACACGTGCATGCGCTTGCCGAGCTCCTTCTCCACGTAGGCGCCCAGCCACATGTCCGGGCCGAACAGGATCTCGGTGTCGGGGCCGTGGGTGTCGTAGATGTGGCGCACGACCTCGACGGCGTTGGAGGAGGTGCAGCAGTAGTCGGTCAGCGCCTTGACCTCGGCGGTGGTGTTGACGTACATGACCACGACGCCGTCGGGGTACTGCGCCTTCCAACCGGCCAGCTGGTCGAAGTCGATCGACTCGGCCAGCGAGCAGCCGGCGTCCAGGTCGGGGATCAGGACCGTCTTGTCCGGACACAGGATCGACGCGGTCTCGGCCATGAAGTGCACGCCGCAGAACACGATCACCTCGCCGTCCGCCGCCGCTGCCACGCGCGAGAGTCCCAGCGAGTCGCCCACATAGTCGGCCACGTCCTGCACCTCGGGCAGCTGATAGTTGTGGGCGAGGATCACCGCGCCGCGCTCAGCCGCCAGCGCGCGCACCTCATCCTGCAGGTCTGCGATCTCCTGCGACGACAGTGCCGGGCCGCCGGCCTGCGAGGGGGCCATCGGCAGGGTTGGGGCCATGGGGAGGTTCATGGCAGCACCTCCATGATCAGGGACAGGTCCAGGGCGGGCGCGGAATGCGTGAGCGCGCCCATCGAGATCCATTCTACCCCCGTCTGCGCCCTGGCCCTGAGAGTCTGCAGCGTCACGCCGCCGCTGGCCTCCAGCTGCGCGCGGCCGGCCACCTGGGCGACGGCGGCGCGCAGCTGGGCGTCGTCCATGTTGTCCAGCAACAGGCGCGGCGCCCCGGCGGCGAGCGCCTGGTCGATCTCGTCGGGGTTGCGCACCTCGACCTCCAGCGTGTCCGCCAGCTCGGGAGCCGCCGCGCGCGCGCTCTCGAACGCGTTGGCGATGCCGCCGGCGGCTGCGATGTGGTTCTCCTTGATCAGGATCGCGTCATACAGCCCCGCGCGGTGGTTGGCCGCGCCGCCGGCCGCCACCGCGGCCTTCTCCAAGGCGCGCAGGCCCGGGGTGGTCTTGCGCGTGTCCAGCACCGTCGCGCCCGTGCCCTGCACCTCGCGCGCGGCGCGCGAGGCCATCGTCGCCACGCCCGACAGGTGCGCGAGGAAGTTCAGCGCGGTGCGCTCCGCGCTCAGAAGCGCACGCGCGCGACCTTCCACCGACAGCACCGGCCCACCGTCCTCGCGCCAGTCCCCCTCGCCCACCAGCCTCTCGAAGCGGGCCGCCGGGTCGAGCAGCGCGAACGCGGTTTCGGCAAGCTCCAGGCCGTAGATGACGCCCGGCGCCTTCTGCGTGACCAGCGCCCGTGCGCGCGTGTCCGGCGAGACGGTCGCCTGTGTGGTCACGTCGCCCGTGCCGATGTCCTCCTCGAGCGCCGTGCGCACGAGCCCGGCCGTGTCAACATCCACAGTGGAGCTCACTGCGCTTCAGCATAGGATCAGCGGCATGGACGCACGCCCCGCCGCCGACTCGCGCGCCACGCTCGCCCATTGGATGGGACCGCTGGACGCCAACGGCGCCGGCTTCGTACATGGCGGCACCGTCATGAAGCTGTGTGACGAGGCCGCCGGCCTGGCCGCTGTCAAACACTGCCGTCGCCGGGTGGTCACCGCGAGCATGGATCGCATGACGTTCATGGTCCCCATCCACGTCGGAGAGCTGGTCAGCTTCCAGGCGAGCATCAACGCCGTTTGGCACACCTCAATGGAGGTGGGGGTACGCGTCGACACCGAGAACCCCCGCACCGGCGAGCGCCGGCACAGCAACAGCGCCTACCTGACCATGGTGGCCGTCGATGAGCAGGGCAACCCCGTGCCCGTACCAGCGCTGCTGGTCTCAAGCGAGGAGGAGCTTCGCCGCGAGAGCGAGGCTCAGCTTCGCCGCCGCAACCGGCTGGCCGAGCGCGAGCAGATCCAGGCGGGTCGCTGACCCGGCCGCGCCTCAGCGCGGGCGGGCCGCGTCCTGGGCAGCCGCAACGGCGACGCCGGGCGCAGGCAGCGACCGCTATCCCCGCGACGCCGCGCTGGAGAGCAGGTACGCACGCACGAACTCATCGAGATCTCCATCGAGGACGCGCTGAACGTCGCCCATCTCGTGCCCCGTGCGGGTGTCCTTGACGAGCGTGTACGGGTGCTGCACGTATGAGCGGATCTGCGAGCCGAAGTTGACGTCCTGGGCCTCGCCCTTCTCGCGCGCGATCTCTTCCTGGCGTTCGCGCTCTGCGCGCTCGAGCAGCTTGGCGCGCAGCATCGCCATCGCGGTCGCGCGGTTGGACGACTGCGAGCGCTCGTTCTGGCACTGCACCACGATGCCCGTCGGGCGGTGGGTGATGCGCACGGCCGAGTCGGTCTTGTTGACGTGCTGGCCGCCAGCGCCCGACGCGCGGTAGGTGTCCACCTGCAGGTCGTCTTCGTCGATGTCCACCTTGCCGGTGTCCTGCACAACCGGCGCCACCTCCACCCCCGCGAAGCTCGTGTGGCGTCGGTGCGCCGAGTCAAACGGCGACAGGCGCACCAGCCGGTGCACGCCGCGCTCGGCACTGAACAGGCCGTAGGCGTTCTCGCCGTTTGCGCGGAACGTCGCCGACTTGACGCCCGCTTCCTCCCCTGCGCTCGCCTCCAGCAGCTCGACCGCAAAGCCGCGGCGCTCGGCCCAGCGCATCTCCATGCGCAGCACCATCTCCGCCCAGTCCTGCGCGTCGGTCCCCCCTGCGCCCGCGTTGACGGTCACCAGCGCGTCGCCCGAGTCATACGGCCCCGAGAACAGCCGCTGCTCCTCCAGGGCCGCCAAGCGCTCCTCGACCGACGCTATCTGCTCGTCCAGTTCCTCCTGCAGCGACGCTTCCTCGGCGGCCATCTCGGCGAGCCCGTCGAGGTCGTCCACGTCTGACCGAAGCGCCGTGAACATCTCCAAGCGCCGTGACGCGCGCGAATGCTCGGCCGACACCGCAGCTGCTCGCTCGGAGTCATCCCAGAAGCCCTCCGCGCCCATCTCGCCCTCGAGCGCCGCCACGCGCTCGGCCAGCTCAGCCGGGTCAAAGATAATCCGAGAGCAGCTTCATCTGCTCTCGGATCGCGGCCAAGCGCTGGGGTGTGGACTCGCTGGGGGCAGCTGTGGCCATGGGTCCACGCTATCAGCGGGCGGGGTCAGGCGCGGACGGCTGACACGTTGAGGCGAACGTAGTCAAGCGGAAGCTGTACTCCCGCCACGACCGCGGCGGCAAACCGCTCGCGTCGCTCCTCGGGCAGCCGCTCCAGATGTGCTGCGAGGATCGACGTGCGCACGAACGCGTTCACGTCCTGCGGATATGTCGGGCGCTCCTCCAGCCAGCACTGCGTCGCGGTGAAGCCCGCCGCCTGCAGCCGGCGCTCCGTCTCCCCAGGCCCAGCGAAGACCCAAGGTGAGAAGCCGACG
>DATNLQ010000305.1:0-4537 GCA_035602785.1 Solirubrobacteraceae bacterium | reverse complement strand
CGCGCGCTCGCCCGCCGACACGAGATGCACGAGCTGCATGATCAACAGCTCCAGCTCGTCGGGGTCGCCGCCGAGCGCCTGGTAGGCCGCCTTCATCCGTCGCACGTAGCCGTGATGGTCTGCGCCCCACACGTCGATCTGTCGCTGAAAGCCGCGCTCGCGCTTGTCTTGGTGGTATGCGATGTCCGACGCGAAATAGGTGTGCTCGCCGTTGGAGCGGACCAGCACGCGATCCTTGTCGTCGCCGAAGTCCGTCGTGCGCAGCCACAGCGCGCCCTCGCTGCGGTAGGTGTGTCCCTGCTCCTCCAGGATCGCCAGCGTATGCTCGACCAGGCTCGGGCAGCCCTCGTGCAGGGCGCTCTCGTACTGCCAGTGGTCAAAGCTCACTGCAAACGCCGCCAGCGAAGCCTGCAGGCGCCCCATCATCACCCCCACCGCCGCACGCCCCAGCTCGTCCGCCCGCATGCTCGACGCGCCGGCCAGCTCGCCAGCCAGCTCGACCACGTAGTCGCCCTTGTAGCCGTCCTCGGGCACCGCCTCGCCACGCGCGAGCGCCTGGATGGACTCCCCCAGCTTGCGTATCTGTGAGCCCGCATCGTTGACGTAGAACTCGCGCTCGACCTTGTGGCCGGCAAACGCCAGCACGCGGGCCAGCGCGTCGCCGTACGCCGCGTTGCGGGCATGGCCCACGTGCATCGGGCCGGTCGGATTGGCCGACACGAACTCCACCAGGATGCGCTCGCGCGCCCGCGCGAGCCCGCCGCCGAACGACTCGCCGGCGCCCAGCACCGCCGCCAACGCGCCACTCAGCCACGAGTCGGCCACGTAGAGGTTCAGAAAGCCTGGTCCGGCCACCTCGAAGCGCAGCAGGTCAGCGCCGAGCTCGCGCTCGAGCACGCGCCCGAGGCGCTCTGCCAACGCGCGCGGCGGCTCGCCCAGGCCGGGCGCCAGCAGCAGCGCCGCGTTAGTCGAGTAGTCGCCCAGCTCCACTCGCGGCGGACGCTCCAGGGTGACCGCCCCGCGCCCGCCCCCCACGAGCCCGCCGCTGGCCCGCTCTGACGCGCCCACAGGCGCGCCGCCGAGCTCCTGCGCCGCCGCCAGCACCAGGCTGCGCAGGCCCTCCAGCGGCCACGCCGCCCGCTCCGTCGCCGTCTCCTGGGAGCGGTCGTCGGTCGCATGGTCGGGTGGGGGCTTGCTCATTGCTCCTGGCTCGGCTGCGATACTAGCTACGTGAACGACCAAGACTCAGGCGCCGAGCGCCATATAAACATCCACCTGTCTCCCGAGATCATG
The DNA here is from genome assembly GCA_035602785.1 of Solirubrobacteraceae bacterium. Lineage (GTDB taxonomy): Bacteria > Actinomycetota > Thermoleophilia > Solirubrobacterales > Solirubrobacteraceae > Palsa-744. Next base: position 3,244 of record DATNLQ010000305.1, on the reverse strand, counting down.
GGGGGCGTATACGCGAACTTCGCCAACGTCAGCCACTCCGACTACGAGTTCACCGTCACCTTCGCGCGCGTCGACCACGAGGTCGAGGCCGACGAGGTGCCGGGCGTGGTCGTCTCCCGGGTCAACCTCTCCCCCCGCTTCATGCGCGAGCTCATCGATGCGATGGAGGACAACTACTCCAAGTGGCTCACCCGCGAGGGCATCAAGAACCTGCCTGAGTACGGCGGCCGAGAGGCCGGTCCCTCCGAGGACTAGGGCCTCAAGGCCCCGCCCGCCCGCTTGGCGGCGCGCTTGCAGCCCCGGACCGCGTGGAACGCCCGCCGAATCGCGGTGTTCATACCCTGCAAGCATGAAGGTCGCGGTGATATCCGACATCCATGGCAACCGGCACGCGTTTGAGGCCACCCTCGAGGCGATCGCCGCAAGCGACGCCGCCGAGCTGTGGTGCCTGGGCGACCTGGTCGGCTACGGCGCCGAGCCCGACGCCTGCGTGGAGCTCGCCCGTCAGCACGCCGCGGTGTGCCTAGCGGGCAACCACGACATGGCGGTCACCGGCGAGATCCCGCTGGACGAATTCTCCCGCGGCGCCAGCTTGGCCGCGCAGTGGACGCGCGAGGTGATCGCGCCCGAGAACCTCGCCTTCCTCAAGGGCCTGCGCCCGCAGGGCGAGGAGGACCACGTCGGCCTGTACCACGCCAGCCCGCGCGATCCGGTCTGGGAGTACGTCCTCTCGGCCCTGCTCGCCGAGCTGTGCCTGGATCGCCAGGCCCACCGCGTGTCCCTGGTCGGCCACTCGCACGTGGCGCTGTCGTTCGTGCGCTGGGAGGGCGAGCTGGCCACCGGCGAGCCGCGGCGCGAGGGCGCGCGACTGGACCTCGCCGTCGGCGAGTGGCTGCTCAATCCGGGCAGCGTCGGACAGCCGCGCGACGGCGATCCGCGCGCGTCGTGGCTGCTGTTGGACCTGGACCGCATGACCGCCCTCTTCCACCGCGCCGACTACGACATCGCAGGCGCCGCCGCCGCGATCCGCGCCGCGCGCCTGCCCGACTCGTTGGCCGAGCGGCTGGAGTACGGGCAATGAGGCCGATCATGCGACTCGTGGGAGCCGGCCTGCTGGGCGTCGCTGCGGCGCTGCTGGTGGCCTGCGGCGCCACCAGCAACAAGCTGATCCCGCTCGCTAACGCCGGACCTCTGACCAGCGACGTGGAAGCCATCGAACAGGCCGCCAAGAGCGGCGACGGCGACTGCTCGACCACCGAAACGGCCATCACCAAGGCCGAACACGACTACGCGACGCTCCCGTCCACGCTCGACGCGGGGCTGCGCAACACCCTGCACCAAGGCATCGCCAACCTGCGCACGCGCGCCCTGGCGTTGTGCACACAGCCACTCGCATCGACCAGCACCACCAAGACCTCCGGCATCTTGCCGAAAACGACCATTACTACTATCACCACGCCTGCGCAGACCACGCCCACGCCCGCCACCACGACGCCGACCGTCACCACGCCCGTGAATCCCGGCCCCGGCGGCGGGACGCCCGCCGAAGAAGCCGGCGAAGAAGCGTCCGGTGGCGCGGGCGAACAGGGCGGCACCGGCGAACGGGCGGGCGGCGCGGGGGCGGGCGGCGCGGGCGCGGGGGCAGGCGGCGACGCGGGGGCAGGCGGCGCGGGAGCGGGCGGCGGCGCGGGTCTAGGCGTCCAGGAAGGCGGCAAATGAGCGCGGTGGAGATCGCCGGTCGCTATCGCCTGGACAGCCGCCTGGGCTATGGCGGCATGTCCACCGTCCATCTCGCGCTCGACCTGCGCCTGGAGCGCCAGGTCGCAGTCAAGCTGCTCGCCGAGCACCTTGCCGACGAACCCGCCTTCGTGTCGCGCTTCCAGCGCGAGGCGCAGGCCGCGGCGCGCCTGGTGCACCCCAACATCGTGCAGGTCTTCGACTCCGGCCGCGACGAGCGCACCGGGCAGTACTTCATCGTCATGGAGTACATCCAGGGGGCGTCTTGCGCGGAGATACTGCGTGACGACGGCTGGGTGGACGTCGATGAGGCCCTGGCCATCGTCGGGCAGGCATGCGAGGGGCTGTACTACGCCCACCGCCACGGCGTGGTCCACCGCGACGTCAAGCCCGGCAACCTGCTGCGCTCTCGCGAAGGCGAGGTCAAGCTGGCCGACTTCGGCATCGCCAAGGCCACCGAGCAGTCCAGCATCACGCAGATTGGCTCTGTCCTGGGAACCGCCGCCTACCTCGCGCCTGAGCAGGCGCGAGGCGAGGAGGCCGGACCGAGCGCCGACCTGTACGCGCTCGGCGTGGTCGCTTATCAGCTGATCTCCGGGCGCCTGCCCTACGAGGCGACCTCGCTGACCGAGCTCGCGCTCAAGCAGCAGTCCGAACAGCCGGCCATGCTCGACACGCTCGTGGCCGCCGTCACGCCCGAGCTCGCCGACGCGGTCGCGATCGCGCTTGCGCTCGACCCGCGCGAGCGCTACAACACGGCGCGCGATATGGGCCACGCGCTACGCGACGCCGCCAGGGGCATCGCCCCGCACGAGCCGCCCGCCGTCGGCCACAACCCGGTTGGCGCGCGTGCCGCTGGCGCCGGCCCATCTCCGACCGGGCAGGCGACCACCGTGCTCGCCGGCGGACGCTCTGCCACGCCCCCCGCGCGCGCCGTCGCGCCGCGCCGTCCCCGGCCAGGACCTCCCCGCGCCAGCACGCAGTCGCGTCGCCCGGCCGGCGCCACAGCGACGCGCCCGCGCAGGCACAGGCGTGGCCGCCTGCTGGCAGCCCTGCTGGCGCTGCTCGTGATCGCGGTCGCAGCCGTGGCGATCGTGCTCGCCACCGCGCCCGCCCCCACCCGTGTGGTGTTGCGCAACGTCGTCTACCGCGACGTTCACCAGGCCTCAGCCGCGCTGCGCCAGCTGATCTCCGAAAACACGCAGTAGTGCTCGCAGCGATCCTCGATGTCAAGCACCTGGTCACGGTGTTCGGCTACCCGCTGCTGTTCCTGATCGTGATGAGCGAGTCCAGCGGCGCGCCCGTTCCCGGCGAGACCGGCCTGATCGCCGCCGCCGTCCTGGCCAGCCAGGGCAAACTTACGATCGAGCTCGTCATCGCGATCGCCGCAGCCGCCGCGATCGTGGGCGACAACATCGGCTATCAGATCGGCCGCAGAGGCGGGCGCTGGCTGCTGCAGCGGCCGGGACGCTTCTATCGCCAGCGGCTACAGGTGCTGGCGACGGGC
>DATNLQ010000304.1:0-13364 GCA_035602785.1 Solirubrobacteraceae bacterium | reverse complement strand
GATCGAGGCGGGGATGCCGCTGCCCGCCGGAACCGGCATGAATAGGCGCTCGTTCTTGTTGCGCTCGTCTGGGGCGTTGCTGTCGGTATACGGGGCCGCCGCGCTGTCGCCACGTCATCTGTATGACGGCATCGCGCAGGCCGCCGCCGCGGCGCCGACCAGCCAGCCCGTGCTCGTGTCGATCTTCATGGAAGGCGGCTGGGACGCCCTGTCGGTGCTCGCGCCCGTAAAGGAAGCCAGGTATCACGAACTGCGCCCCGTCCTAGGGCTGGACGAAGGCGAAGGGATCCCGTTCTCCGAGGACGAAGACCTGATGTGGCACCCCAAGGCCGGCGGCCTGGCCCAGCTGCATTCCGAGGGCAAGGTCACGGTGTTTCCCGCCGTCGGCTATGACCCTCCCGACGAGAGCCATTTCACCAGCCGCCACTACTGGGAGGTGGGCGAACTAAACGCGCAGACGCGCTCGGGCTGGATGGGCCGCTACCTGGACATCGCCGGTGAGCCGGGCAACCCGCTGCAGGGGCTGTCGCTCGACTCCTCGCTGGCGCCTGCGCTGGCCACGACGAAGGTGCCAGTCGCGGCCGTGTCGTCGCCATCTGACTATGACTTCTGGGCCTACGGCCTGGAGGAACCGCTGACCGGCCCTACGCTTGAACTGTTTGGTCAGCTCGGCGCACTGGGGGCGCCCTCACCCGCCCTGGCGCAGGCGCGCACCGCGTCGCTCGATACCAGCATCATCCGCAACCAGATGGCGCCGTTTGGCGAACACGAAGGCAAACAGGGCTTCACCTCGCCCGTGACCTATCCAACCTCTGGCGGTGAATTCCCGACACGCCTGGCGATCCTCGCGGCGATGCTCGACGACGAAGCGTTGCCGATCAAATGCGTTTCGCTGACCGCGGTCGGCTCCTATGACACCCACTCCGACGAGCACAGCACGCTCGCCACCAACCTCGAACAGACCATCGAATCGGTGCTCGCCTTCCAGCGCGACCTCGAAGCTCGCAAGCTCGACGATCGCGTCGTCATCCAGCTGTGGTCCGAGTTCGGGCGCAGGCCCCAGGAAAACGGGTCCGGCACCGACCATGGCGCCGCCGGCGTCGCCTTTCTGATCGGAACTCGCGTCAAGGGCGAAATGGTCGGAGAGTTCCCCGGCCTGAGCAAGCTCGACGAAAACGAAAACCTCGTGAACACGTCGGACTTCCGAGCAATGAACTCGGCGCTGCTCGGGCAGTGGTTTCAGACCGAAGCCGGCCTGGTTATCCCCGAAGCGGGCACCGGACTGGCGGGCCCGAGCCCGTACGGCCAGATTCCCCAGTTGATCGCGTGATGCAACGACCGTGCAGTCGTCTGTGGGTGCTCTTCATGTGTGGCCTGTGCGCTCTCGGTCTCGTCAGCGCGATGGCGCTGGCCGCGCCCGCGCGCCGGTCTGCGCCGCGCTCGAACGCTTCGCGAGCGCGAGCTTGCAAGAAGGCGCAACCGCGTCAGCGCTCTCGCCACGGCCCTCGCTGTCGATCGCCTAAGCGACGCTCGAGCCCGACCGGCGACGGCAGCGTGTCAACGGCGCCGGCGTCCTCCGACCCGTCTGCCGCGTCGGCGCCGGGTGCCACCGCTGCGGCGGGCGACGCGCCCTCCGCGCCTGCCCTGTCCTCGCCCGCTCCGACGTCCACATCGCCAGGCCCCTCGGAACAGTCCCAAGCGCCTGCGCCCGTGCCGCCATCGATCCCGCACGTGCAGGTGACCGCCGTCGAGTATCACTTCACGCTTTCGCGCACCACCGTTCCCGCCGGGAATGTGATCTTCGATTTCGTCAATCACGGTCAGGACGAACACAACCTCAATGTGGCGCCCCCCGAAGGATCCCTCGAGGGCTCCGTTGCCAACACGCCCTCCGAGGGCATGGGCCAGGTCGAGATCCAGCTGCGGCCAGGAACCTACACGCTGTTCTGCTCACTTCCCGAACACGAGAAGAAAGGCATGAAAGCCACGCTCACAGTGGAATAGACCAGCGAGAGTGCGGCGTACGCCTCCCGGTCGATCGTGCCGACGACCCGGACTGGCTCGAGCATTGAGCAAACGTCCAAATGCTCAGCTTCGCATCCTGGCCCGCTGGCCCTTCCATGCAGGCGTGTGGGCCGTCACGCTGCATGCATGGCCAGCAATCCGCAGATCATCGACGGGCCTACGCCGATCAACTCGCTGCGCCCCGGCGAGATCTTCCGCTGGAAGGTTCAGCACGGAGCCGCCGAAAAGCACGTGTATGTGCAGATAGCCAACACGCTGCGCCCCGACGGGTTCGACGAGCCGCTGCGGTCATGCATCGAATCCAAGGGCGAGTCGGTGCTGGTCAAGCTGCTCGAGCGCGGCGACGTTCCGGTCCGCATCAAGATCACCTCGGCGGGGATCACCGAGGTGGGCATGGACCAGCGCGCGCGTCCCTGCGTGCTCTGACGCTCGGCGTCTCGACGTCGCCGGCGCTGTCTGACTGGACGAGGACACTGTCACCGTCGTGCCCGGCGGTGCGAGCTCGATGCGCAGCAGGGCCGTCCCGGCCCTCATGGCGATGGCCTGCGCTCGAGCGATCGTCTGCGTGATCTCTGTGGCGGGCAGATGGCAGCTGGTCAAGAAGCGGCGAATGCCAGGGCCGGCCAGGGCCTGGGCGTCGGCCTCGATTTCCTCCACGTGGACAGGTGTCGCGCAGGCGGTCGCGTCCGGCGCGAAGATGCATGCGGCCATGTCGTCGGGGGTCGCCGTTGCTGTCACGCGGATCTGCTCGAGCAGTTGTGCCGCGTCGGGGTGGGGGCCCAGCCCGGCGAGCATCTGGCTCAGGCGCTCGTCTCCCAGCAGCTCGCTGTTACAGCGCGCCTCGATCAGGCCGTCGCTGAAGAGGCACACGGTGGTTCCCGCCGTAAGCGACAGCTTCGTCTGGCGACGCCCGGTCGGCACGCTCCAGCCGATTGGCGGGGACGAGTAGATCGCCAACGGCTCGCGTGGGGGCAGGCCATGCATGATCGGGCAAGGGTGGCCGGCGCTCGCGTATGTGAGGCAGCCGTTGCGCTCGTCATAGACCGCGACGATCACCGTGGCGTAGTGCTCGAGCGTCGGGTCGGCCAGCACGCGACCGGCCAGCGCTAGCGCTGCGCGCGGCTCCATGCCAGCCTGGACGTAGGCGCGCAGTGTGTAGCGGGTCAGCGCTGCGTGGGTGAGCGCGTCGTGACCGTGCCCTGCGACGTCGCCGAGGATGATCGCGACCTTCCCCTGCTGTGAGCAGAACACGTCGTAGAAGTCGCCGCCCGCGGCTGGACCGTCCGCGGGCCGGTATGCGACAGACAGCGCCAACCCGCCCAGGCGAGCGGGGACGTCGGGTACCAGCGCTGCTTGCATGGCGTCCACTTCCCGCAGCAACGCGATCCGCTGGTCCGCCAGCCGCCGCGCGCGGACGCCGGTCAGCCGCGCACGCCCGCCGAGCGCAATTGCCACTAGCAGCAGAGCGATGATGATCGGCTTGCTCCAGTCCGGGACAGGGAGCGGCAGCGGTATGTGGCTGCCGATCGTCGCCAGCGGGTTGCTTGCCTGAGAAGCGCCACGCGGATGTCGCCCTGGGGCGCCCAACGCACGCGCGACGCCACGATCGGACGAGGCCGTGGCGATGGTGACAGCGCTTGCGCTTGCAGCGAGCGCGCGAGCGTGCGGACGGGGCCGATGCCTGAGCGCGGCGCGCGTCTGGCGTGGCGACGTTGCGCCCAGCTGAGCGTGGGTGGCGCCCGCCGACGCGGCTCGGACGGCGGTGGTGCCCGAGGGGCCCGAGGAAGGTCCGGACGCGGTCGCATCGCCGGTCGGGCTGATGTCGACCGTCGAAGGGGGCGAGGCTGCGGGAGGTCGCCCTTCGCCGGCGCCAGATGGTGGGCTCGGGGGCGTCGTTGCCACGGGGGTCGTCGGCGCTTCCGGTTTATAGGGACTCGGTTGCGACACGCTGACGCTGGGCGGGGACGTGCTCACTGTGACACCCGGTGAGGAACCGCCTTCACCCGACACCGATACGCCGACGCTTGGCGTTGATGCGCTTACGCTCGGGGAGGACAAGCTTTCACCCGCGCCGGACACCCCCACGCTGGGCACAGACACGCCGATGCTGGGCACAGAGACGCCGATGCTGGGTACGGTCACGCCGAGGCTCGCAACGGCGGCGCTCGCGCCAGAGGCGCCGGTCGCGGGTGCGCTCGGCTGGCCGTTGGCGAGGCCGGGGGCGAGCAGCAGCACAACCGGGCACACAAGCAGCGCTCGTCGGGCTATTGCTGTGGCTCGCTGCTTGCGACCGGTCGTTGTCGGTCGGTGCATGCGCATCGCCATGGACCCAGTCGCTCAGGCGCGCAACTTGGTCAGGCGTACCGTGGTTCGCCCAGATGTGCCAAACACTTCAACTGCGTCCGTCAGCGTGCTCATCAGGATGAACCCGCGCCCGTGCTCGCACGTAGGACTCGCAGTGGCTACTGGCGCTGTGAAGGTGCCGTAGTCGCACACCTCGAACGTCAGGCGGTTAGAGCTTTCGAGCACGCTCAGGTGAATCTGTCCCTCCCCGTCGGGGGCGCCGTGCGTGATGGCGTTCGTGACGGCCTCGTTCACGGCGACGGCGAGCTCGTAACAGCCGCAGCTGTCCAAGCCGAACGCTGACGCGACCTCTTCTGCATAGCGTCGCGCAGCGCCCAGCTCGGACGATCTCGCAGGCAGGCGCAGCGAGCGGACGGCCACGTCCGCGGGCGCCTGTTCGACGCAGGCGCTCACGGTCAGGCAACCGTCGCCGTGGCCGAGAAGGCTTGCTCGCGCGAGGAGTACAGCGTGATCACGCTGTCGACCCCCGCAATGTCGAAGATGCGCAGCACCCTCTCGTTCTCGTCAGAGCAGACCGCTGCCACCGATCCGCCTCCGGCTTCCTGCAATCGCGTGGCGGCGCCGACGAGAACGCCGATCGCGGTGGAGTCGATGAACGTTACGGACGAAAGGTCGAGAACGATGTGGCGCGCGCCCGCCCTGATGTGCTCGGCGATGCTCTCTCTCAGACGAGGGCTGGCGTGGAAGTCGAGCTCACCGCCGGCCACCAGCACCACCAGCTCGTGATGGTCGCCGGCAGGGTCCCCGGACAAGTCCTCAGTGATATAGAAAAGGCCCATTGAGTCCTCCTGTGATCTGCTTCACAAGTTTCCCATGTGAGTATTTCAACACGTGAAAACAACTCCTATAGCAGGAGGGAAGATCTAACTCTTGGAGCTACTCCCATCGTGTGCGCTCAGACTGCTCGGAATGGACGTTTGTTCTAGCCGGCCGCGCAACGGATCGACTCACACATATGCCTAGTTCAGTTATTGGAACTACGCCGGCGCGCAGTTAACCAGCCAGAGGCGATGCGATGAGCCGGTTCTACATCGACGATGCGACGACCCACGAGGTGGCGCGCAGCGCGGACATCTCCGTGCTGATCGCAGGCGGCGAGATCGACTACACGGCCAGCCCCCGTCTGCGAGAGCGCCTCCTCGAGGCTGTCAAGCGGGGGACTCGCCACGTGGTGGTTGACCTGTCAGCGGTGACGGTCATCGACTCCACCGCGATCGGCGCACTGGTCGCAGCCGCCAGCAGCCTGCGAGCGGGCGCAGGCGGGTCGGTGACGGTCGTCTGTGACGGGGGCAACGAGCGGGTGCAGCGGATCTTCGACATCGCCGCGGTCGCGACCCTCATAACGTTGCACTGCTCGTGGGCGCATGCCCTGTCCGCGCTCGACGCGGCCAGAGCGCTCGACGCGCGATCCGGTGCTGGACACGTCCGTCACCAGCTCGACGAGCGCGCATAGACCCGGTATAAATTGCCTTGCTCAGATGGAGTCCTGAGGTGAGGCTTGGGCGGCGCTGTCGTCTCAGCCTCCGAACCGCCCACAGGAAAAGGGCTGATGGCTCCTTTCGCGAAAGACCACCTCGACGCGAGAGGAGCATGTCAGCGCAGTGCCCATCTGGATGGCCAGTCTTGACCGCCGCGAGCTCGCGGCCATCTTCGCCGGCGGCGCGGCGGGCGCCCTGCTGAGGGTGTGGCTTGGCCGGCACTTCAGCGCGGGCGCGCCAGGCTGGCCGTGGGCGACGTTCGCGATCAACGTGACGGGCTCGTTCGCGCTGGCGTATTTCGCGACCCGCCTGCAGGAGCGCCTGCCCCAGTCGACCTACCGCCGGCCCCTGCTCGGGACGGGTTTCTGCGGTGCCTACACGACCTTCTCGACGATGCAGGTGGAGATCCTGAGGATCGTCGACGCCCACCGATACGGCCTGGCGGCGGGCTACGCGCTGGCGAGCATCGCCGCCGGCTATGTAGCGATCTGGACAGCCACCTCGATGGTGCGTCGCACCAGGTTGCTCGCGTGAGCGCGTGGGTGTGGGCCGCCGTTGCTGTGGTCGGCGGGGCCGGCGCGATCGCCCGCTTCGCGCTGGACTCGCTGATTGCCCAGCGAGCCGGCCGCGGCTTTCCGCTGGGCACGTTTACGATCAACGCAACAGGCGCCCTGCTGTTGGGACTGCTCACCGGCCTTGCCGTGCAGGGCAATGCCATGGTGATCGCGGGCACCGCCACGATCGGCTCCTTCACCACGTTCTCCACGTGGATGTTCGAGACCCATCGCCTGGCCGAGGACGATGACACGCCACGCGCGACCGTCAACGTCCTGCTCAGCCTCGGTGTGGGCTTCGGCGCAGCGCTGCTGGGACGGGCGATCGGAGCGCACGCATGACCATTGCCCGCCCCACGGATCAGGGCGCAGGCGTCGAAAGCCTGAAGCTCACCACCTACTTCGGCGAGCGCGACCGCACCCCCGCCGGGCTGCTCGGCGACGAGCTGCTGGGCATCTACGGCCGCCACCGCCTGCAGGCAAGCGTGCTGCTGCGCGGCGCGGAGGGGTTCGGGCGCCTGCACCACCTGCACACCGATCGGCTGCTCACGCTCTCTGAAGACCTGCCGGTGGTTTCCGTCGCGGTCGACGCGCGCGAGCGCATCGAATCGGCGCTCGAGCAGGTGTTGCAAGTGAAGCGCCGCGGCCTGATCACGCTCGAGCGGGCCATGCTGCTCAGCGGTGAGATCGACGCTGTGGCGCTGCCCGAGCGACTCGACGAGGCGACCAAGCTGACCGTGTACGTGGGCCGTCAGGAGCGCGTCGATGGGCGCCCCGCGTTCGTGGCCGTCACCGATCTGCTGCACCGCCGCGCGATCGCCGGCGCGACCGTTCTGCTCGGCGTGGACGGGACCAGCCACGGACGACGGGTGCGGGCGCGGTTCTTCGCGCGCAACGCCGACGTGCCGATGATGGTCATCGCGGTCGGCGCGGGCGCGCGAATCGCCCAGGCACTGCCCGAGCTCGGGCGCATGTTGCACGACCCGCTGCTCACGCTCGAGCGCGTCCGCGTGTGCAAGCGCGACGGCCGGCTGCTGGCCACCCCGCACGAGCTGCCGAGCACAGACGAGCACGGCCTGGCGATGTGGCAGAAGCTGATGGTCTACACGTCCCACGCGGCCACCCACGACGGCCAGCCGCTGCACCTGGCGATCGTGCGCCGCCTGCGCGAAGCCGATGCCTCCGGCGCCACCAGCCTGCACAGCGTGTGGGGCTTTCATGGCGAGCACCCGCCGCACGGAGACAGGTTCTTCCAGATCCGTCGTCACGTGCCCGCGCTGACGATCGCAATCGACACGCCCGAGCGCACCGCGCGGTCCTTTCAGATCATCGACGAGCTCACCTCAGAGCACGGCCTGGTCACCAGCGAGATGGTGCCCGCGCTCAGCGCGATCAGCGAGTCTGAGCAGCGCGGTGGCCTGCGACTGGCCAGTCACGACTTCTAGCTGAAGACGTCCCCGTCGCTAGGGTCTGGCCCATGCTGGGGTCCGCGCGCCTGAGGGCAGGGCTGGGGTCGCTTCGCCGCGAGCGATGGCTGGCGAGCCTGCGCGCCAACGGCGTGCGTATCGAGCCGGGGTCCCGGGTGGCCAGCGGCGCACGGATCGGGCCCGGCGCGTTCGTTGGACGCAACGCCACGATCAACTCGCCCGCGTCGATCGGCCGCGACGTGCAGATCGGCGCCGGCTGCTGGGTCGCCGGCGGGTCGCGGATCGGCGCGCGCGCGGTGCTCGGGCACGACACACGCATCAATGGACCGATCACGATCGGCGGGCTCGGGCAGGCCACGATCGGGCCCTACTGCGCGATCGGGCACCGCCTGACGGTTCTCAGCGAAAACCACGCCATGCACCTGCCCAACATGCAGTTCGACCTCAACGACGCGCTGGGCCTGCCCACGCTTGCGGTTGGCGGCGACGTGCACATCGGTCCCGCCTGCTGGGTGGGCGACGGCGTCATCGTCCTCGCTGGCGTCACCGTCGGCGCCGGCGCGGTGCTGGGGGCTGGAGCGGTGGTGACCCGCGACGTGCCCGCCTTCGCGGTCGTGGCCGGCGTGCCCGCCCGCGAGATTCGGCATCGCTGCAGCCCGCAGGTCGCGCGTGTGCTGCTCGACACGCCGTGGTGGGACTGGTCGACCGAGCGCATCTTGCGCAATCGCGAGTTCTTCGCCATGGACATAACTACGACCACGCCCGAGGCGCTCGCCGCCGCGATCGTGCCCTGAACGCGCTCGCCGGCGCCGCGTCAGCCGGCGATCAGCGGCGGTCCGGAGAAGAACACGAGCCAGACCGCCAGGGCGGACATCGCCACATACACGTTGGCCACCACGATGCGCTCCAGCGTCGTCACTCCCACCCGCTGGCTGATGTGACCCTCGGGCTCGGCGCGCATGCTGCGCAGCCACGTGGCGCGTCGTTCCACTCGCGGGCGCCCGATCATCTCGTCATAGACGTTGCTCAGCCACGTGAGCGCCATCAGCGTGGCGAATGTCAACACGGCGAGCACCGCGACCACCACACCCACCGCGGCCATGCTCAGCTGGCGCTGGCCCACGACCACCGAGCCGACCCACAGCGCCAGCAGCGGGCAGCCCGTCCAGATGTTGGCCGTCATGAACGCGGTCGCGCCTGCCATCGCCGCTCTCTTGACCGCCTGGTGGCGAGGCGGCTCGGCTGCGGCCGGGATCCCCGCATGTGACGGAACCACACCTTAAAGAATAGCTTAAGAAGAGGCCCAATCGAGCAGGGCGCTGCCGGCAGTCAGCGTCGGTCCTGCGTGCGTTCGACCGTCTCGCCGAGCGCCGCCAGGCTGATCTCCAGCGCGCCCGCCAGGCGCCTGACGGTCGTCCAGGTGGGGTTGGCATGACCGCGCTCGATACGCGCAAACGCCGCCACTGTCAACCCTGCCTTATGCGCCAGATCCTCCTGAGTGTCGCCGCGCTCCGTGCGAAGTTGGCGTAGCGCATCCGCAAGGGCCGAATCAGGTTGTACGGATGCCGACACAGTCAGAAACATCGCATGTCGCCAGTAGCAACATCCAGTCAGCCAACTGCTGGTATCGTGCTGTTGTCACGCCATCCCCACAGACGGCGCTGGCCGGTCGGCACCGGCCACTTGCACTGCACCGGTGCCGACCACCCTTTGGGGAGCGTTGGGCTCGGCGAATCCTTCCGGCCAAACGCCATCGGCGGGAGTCGAGACGATTGCTCGTACAATCATCGTCGTGAGCAAGCTGGCGGTCATCCACTTCACCGACCCCGCTTGCCCGTTTGCCTACTCGGCCAGCCCCGCCATGGCCGTGTTGCGCTGGCGCTACGGCGATCAGCTGGACTGGCGGGTGGTCACGATCGGGCTGACCGAGGATCCGCAGCGCTACATAGACGCCGGCTACACGCCCACGCGCATGGTCCTCGGCCACCTGCACGCGTTCGCCCGTCACGGCATGCCGTTCCTGTACGAGCCCCGCGCGCGCATCGCGGCCTCCACCCGAGCCTGCCGGGCGATTGTGGCCGCGCGCCTGCTCGCGCCGGGACGCGAGCACGACGTGCTGCGCGCGCTGCAGCTCGGCTGGTTCACCACCACGCTGGTGCTCGACGAGGACGCTGCCATCGCCAAGGCGCTCGCGCGCGTGCAGGGCCTGGACTCCGACGCGATCGTGGGCGCGATCGACGACGAGCGCACGCTCGCGGCCTACGAGCAGGACAAGACCGAGACGCGCTCAGCGCAGGGCATGCCGATCGACTTCCAGGGCAAGGCGCGCCAGACCGACGGCCCGGTGCGCTATTCGGCCCCTTCGCTGATCTTCGAGAGCGAGTCCGGCCAGCGCCTGGAGGCCGGCGGCTTTCAGCTGCTGGAGGCCTATGACGTGCTGATCGCCAACCTCGACCGCACGCTGGAGCGCCGAGACCCCCCCGACGGACCCCTCGACGCATTGGGCGCGTTCCCCGAAGGCCTCGTCACGCAGGAGGTCGCGGCGATCCTCGCGCACAACAATCAGCTGCCCGATCGCACCGCCGCCGAGTCCGCGCTGATCGAGCTGCTCGGCGACGGCGCCGTGCGGCGCACGTCGGTCGGAGACGGCGCGCTCTGGCAGATCGCCTGAAAAGTCTCGCCGCGGGCGGGTAGCCTCCAGCGCCTAGCCGATGGCGATCACGGTCAAACTCCCAGACGGAAAGGCGCTGGAGCTGCCAGACGGCGCGACCGGCGCCGACGCGGCGGCGGCGATCGGGCCGGGGCTCGCGCGCGCCGCGCTGGCCGTCGAGGTGACCGCGCCCGGCGACGGCGACGGCGACGGCGACGCCGGCGAGGTGCGCGACCTCGCGCGGGCGCTGCCCGACGGGGCGCGCGTGGCGATCGTCACGGCCAAGAGCGGCGCACAGGCGCTCGCGCTGATCCGCCATGACGCCGCCCACGTGCTCGCGGCAGCCGTCATGGAGCTGTATCCCGGCGTGAAGATCTCGATCGGCCCGGCGATCGAAGACGGCTTCTACTACGACTTCGAGTTCCCCGACGGCACCGCCGTCTCGGAGGCGGACTTCGCCAGGATCGAAGAGGGCATGCGCGCCCACATCAAGGCCGCGGAGGCGTTCGAGCGCCAGGACGTGTCAGTGGCCCAGGCGCGCAAGCGCTTCCTGGGCGAGCGCCAAGACTACAAGGTCGAGCTGATCGACGACCTCGTGACCGCGGCCGAGCGCAGCCTTCACCGCGAGCCCCTGAGGACGGTCTCGCTGTATACCAACGGTCCCTTCACAGACCTCTGCCGCGGCCCGCACGCGCCGAGCACCAAGACCGTGGGCGCGTTCAAGCTGACATCCGTCGCGGGCGCGTACTGGCGGGGGGACTCTGACAGGACGATGCTCACGCGCATCTACGGCACGGCGTTCTTCACCAAGGCCGAGCTTGAGCAGCACCTGGAGCGGATCGAGCAGGCCAAGGCGCGCGACCACCGCAAGCTCGGGCGCGAGCTCGGGCTGTTCACCTTCTCAGACGTGTCGCCCGGCGCGGCCTTTTGGCAGCCGGCTGGCACGAGCGTGTTCAACGCGCTGGTGGCGCTGTCTCGCGAGATGGGCTCCCAGCGCGGCTACAGCGAGGTGAAGACCCCGCAGATCTATGACGCGGAGCTGTGGAAGACCTCGGGGCACTGGGGCAAGTACCGCGAGAACATGTTCACGGTCGAGGTCGAGGAGCGCGAGATGGGGGTAAAGCCGATGAACTGCCCCGGCCACTGCCACCTGTTCGCTTCCACGCGCCACTCCTACCGAGACCTGCCGCTGCGCTACTTCGAGCCGGGATTGCTGCACCGCAACGAGCCCTCGGGTGTGCTGCACGGCCTCTTGCGCGTGCGCCACTTCGCCCAGGACGATGCGCACATCTTCTGCACCGAGGAGCAGGTGCAGGAGGAGGTCAAAGGCTGCCTGGAGATGGCGTTTGCCACCTATGAGCTGTTCGGTTTCGATGTGAGCCTGGAGCTGTCCACGCGCCCCGAGCAACGCGTGGGCGACGACGAGATGTGGGATCGCGCCGAGTCCAAGCTGATGCACAGCCTCGACGAGCTCGGCCTGGCCTATGAGCTGAACCCGGGCGACGGGGCCTTCTACGGGCCGAAGATCGACATGCACATGACCGACTCGCTGGGGCGCTCCTGGCAGCTGGGCACGGTGCAGTTGGACTACTCGATGCCTGCGCGCTTCGGGCTGAGCTACACCGGCGCGGACAACGCAGAGCACGTGCCGGTGATGATCCACCGCGCGATGCTCGGCTCCTATGAGCGCTTCATCGGGATCATGATCGAGCACTTCGCCGGCGAGCTGCCGCTGTGGCTTGCGCCCGTGCAGGCGATCGTGCTGCCCGTGTCAGACCGCTTCAACGAGTACGGCGCGATGGTGAGAGACACGTTGGCGCAGGCGGGCGCACGGGTGGAGCTGGACGCGCGCGGGGAGTCGGTGGGACGCAAGATCCGTGAGGCGGAACTGCGCAAGCTGCCGTACATGCTGGTGGTAGGCGAGCGCGAGCAAAGCGAGCAGGCGGTGTCGGTGCGCGAGCGCCACGGCGCCCAGGACGGCGTGTTCGCTCTCGAGGAGTTCACAGATCGGCTTTCCGGCGAGCTATACTCGGCCGCATTGAAGCCTGCGAAATCCTCAGAGCGCCACGCGTAGCATTCATTTGACGCGCGGACACCACAGCTAGTGCCGGTCCCCCGCAGATTCGACCGGCGCCCGCCTGAGCGGGACACGACGAGGATCAATGAGCGTATCCGTGTGCCAGAGGTACGCCTGATCGACGACGAGGGCAACCAGATCGGCGTGCTCAAGACCCCCGACGCGCTCGCCTTCGCCCAGGAACGCGACCTGGACTTGGTGGAGGTCGCTCCCGAGGCGCGCCCGCCCGTCTGCCGCGTGCTGGACTACTCCAAGTACAAGTACGAGCAGGCACAGAAGCTCAAGCAGGCGCGCAAGCACCAGCAGCAGATCACCATCCGCGAGATCAAGTTCCGCCCCAAGATCGCCGAGCACGACTACGACACCAAGAAGCACCACGTCGAGCGCTTCCTGCGTCAGAAGGACAAGGTGAAGGTCACGATCATGTTCCGCGGTCGCGAGGTCACCCACCCCGAGCGCGGCACCGCGATCCTCGACCGCCTCGCCGAAGAGCTCTCAGAGCTTGGCGTGGTCGAGCAGCGCCCGATGCAGGAAGGGCGCAACATGACGATGATGATGGCGCCTTCCAAGGCAGTTCTGGCAGGGCGTGTGGCCGCGGGCGACGGCGCGGCGGACGTGGGCCATGACGGCCCGCACATGGGCGACGTGGCTGCGGCGGCGATCAAACCGGCGAGCGCCGGCGGCGACGCCGAGGTGCCGCCCGCGGCGCCGCCCGAGGAGCCACCCGCGACCACGACGACCGCCGAGCCCGCGGCCGAGAATGGCGGTGCAGGGGCGGCGCCTGCGGCC
>DATNLQ010000300.1:0-9464 GCA_035602785.1 Solirubrobacteraceae bacterium | reverse complement strand
GCACCACCACGGGGCCATCCACCACTGACCGCTCCATCACCGCCATCACGCCCTCCTCACGCAGACACCATCAACGCAAGAAGGGTTCGCCAAACCACCACCGAAACCCTACAACAAAACTACCAAAGCACTATTAGGTGCCGGCGTTGCAACGTCATCAGGCGACCATCGCACGCGAAGGGCGGGCGGACCCACCTGACTACCGAGTCGGCACTGATGTGGCTGTTGTTCGTCAAGCGCCCCAAGACGTACCAGGAGTACGAGCTCATCTGCCGGCAGTACGGCCTCACCATGGCGAACATACGGTTCAAGGAGGCGTGGGCCATGGCTCACTGGCTGGCGCGCGAGGGCCTCTACACAATCGACCCCGAGTCGTCCTTCTGACGGCTCACCACAACTGCGGCTGCTGCGAGTCGATCGCGAGTTCGTGGTCCCGTGTGAGACGTCGGCTCAGCTCTACGTAGTCAGCGTCTCGCTCGACCAGGACGGCCCGTAGGCCCAGGTTCAACGCCGCTCTCGCAGTAGTGCCTGACCCTCCGAACGGGTCTAGCACCGCGGAACCAGTGGGTAGACCCCGCAGCATTGCTTCCGGCAGTCCGATCGGGAAGGGGGCCGTATGCCCCAGCGTATTCACCCCGCGGACCATCTTCACGACTGGGTGCAACTCGAGCACGTCCCGCGTTGCGATCGGTGGAGGGACAGCGGAGGTCGCGGGTGCCGGCTTCCTGACGAGGAGGATGTGCTCCCAACAATTGAACGGGGACTGGTAGAACGGCGAGAAGTTGCCGGCATTGAACCCCCGCTTGCCGTGGATCTCTCCCTTGTCCCACACGATGGACCGGACGAACTCGAAGCCGATGCGTCTGAACACATCGACCATCAGGGCACTCAGCGGGATCCGCTTCCTGCCCATGTCCGAGAACACCACGGTGCGCTCGTTATCGAAGTAGTCGAAGATGTTGTAGGCGTAGACGCCTCCGGGCTTGAGCGTCCGGAACACCTCACTGTTGATACGCCACATGTCGTGTAGGTAGCAGTAGAGGTTGTGCCACTGGGCGTAGTCCCGCGCGTTGAAGTAGGGGGGCGACGTTACGGCCCGCTCGAAGGTGTCGTCCCGGATCTCTGAGAGCACTCTGAGCGCGTCTCCGTGGCGGATCTCCCAACGCGCGCCGGCTCCGAACTGCCCCCGGTGGCCGAGCGAGCCGCCGGTCCGATCCTGCTCCTTGGTCGGCGTGTACCTGGCCACGAACGCGCCGCCCCGCCAGAGCGGGGCATCGGCCGCCGCGGAGCTCCCCGTCTCGCTCAGCAGTCGCCGCCCGGCAGGCATCAGCGGTGTGTCCGCCGGGGCGTCGATGACCACGACGGTGTCGCCTGCCATGGAGTAGTGACGGCCCAGCATGTCGAGGACCTCAGGATCCCCCTCGAACTTCACCACGTCTCGCTGCCAGCGGCGCACACTCGCGGTCGGGATCTGGTTCTCCGGGTGCTCGATCGCGGCCTGCGCCAGCAGCGCCTTGAACGAATACCTCTTGCCGCGGTTGTAGGTGCTGCGGTCCGGGCACAGCGGGTTCCGGCACTCCCAGCTCTTCACCCCCAACGTCGGATATGAGTTACCGGCCACATCGGAGGTCCTGCAGCCAGGACAGGGCACCTTCGTCTCGTCACGCTGGTTCTTCTGGAACAGGAGCAGCAGCCGCTCGACGCGCCCGCTCCCGTCCGTGAGGACGAACAGATCCCGGAAGGTGAATCCCTCGTTGACCAGGTCGAAGCGCGCGCGATCGCGATCCAACCCGGGGACATATTCGAGCGTCTCCCGCGCGACCTCATCGGAACGGAAGTACGGGGACTCCACCGGCCGCTCGTCGAACCGCTCAGCGAACATAGTTAGGTCGGCTGACAGCTCCCAACACACGCCCGGCTTGTGCCCGCAATCGAAGACGATTGCGAGGTACCCATAATTGTTGATCCGGACGTACTCCTCGGCGACCCAGCCCGCTAGGTGGTCGCGCAGTAGCGCGGGCGCGCCCTCGTCGGGCGCGACGAAGCGGACGACCAGCGCGCGGCCCCGATCGAACAGGTCTGGATTGTGCCCCCGCAGATCCGTCAGGTGATCGCCGATCTGCCCGCCGTGCCCTGTCTCGGGACCGAAGAACGCCCATAGTGCCTTCGATGGCCACAGCGACCAGACCAGCGGGCCAGCCGCTGCCTCGTAGACGTCCTGCGCCACTTCCCGCTCGAGCGACTTGCGCAGCTTGGTCGGCTTGATCGTCTCGTCGAGCAATAGTTGGCGGGTGACGCTGTGTGGCATCGGCCTGAAGCGCTCGATCAGCCCGGCCGCCAGAGCGCTGCCGTGTTGCGCGTGGTGCCCGACGAGTTGGGCGTAGGCCTCCTCATCGCCGGAGTCAACCGACCAGGCGATGGCAGCCTTCGCGGGGTAGTTGAACACGAGGCCCTGTCCGGCCGCGAACGCGTATATCTCGCGGAGAACCTCGCGGCTCGCCATGAGCTTCTGGTTCAGACGGCCGTAGAAGCGGGAGCGGACCTGATCCGCATCGCTGTCGGGAGGCCCTAGCGCGTAGAACACCGCCTCTACACGCTCTAGAAGGGCCGGAGGGAGCAAGCCGGGGATATCCGTGAGCGCCGCCAACAGGCGAGCGAATCCGGCCGCGTCGATCGGGAGCGCATCTCGCCCTCGGGACTCGTCGGTCGACCGCGCTAGTCCCGGCCGAGGCGAGCCCGCGTGCTGCGCGGACGCCTGTCGCACGGGGCCATGAGGGTGTGTGCGCACAGCCATGCAGTCTAAATTCCACCAGGAGTCTCGGACGATCCCGACGGGATGTGGCGTGGCCTCGCGGGCGCAACCACGAGACGCCCCCTCTCGCTCATCTGAGGGACCACGGAGGGACCACGACCCGCCCTCGCAACGGCAGAAGCCCGGCGTTCGCGGAGCTTCTCGGAATGGGCGATACTGGGCTCGAAAACGCCCCCAGACCTCAGCTCAGGTCATATGAGGCTTGTCAGCTGCTCTCAGGTGCTCTCAGATCAGCGCAGATTCGCTCACTGAAGTACACGGGAAGTACCACGACGCGTGAGCATCAGCAATGAGACCGGCTACTCGAGGCAACTTGCGATCTGCCTTCACGAGTGAGTGAAGTTCGGCCGAAGCCCTAACCGCTCCCTGGATACTTTCGGCCATGTCACCGCACCGACTCAAGGCGACCGCCAGCCGCATTTCCGCCGGGGATATGTACTCGCCCTTGCCGCAGGCCGCCAGCGGCAGTGCGAGGATGAGCAGAAGAGCTAGCAGGCGGCCCACAGCGCGATGGTAAGCCTTCAGCAAGGCCGGCGTCGATGGGATCGCCAGGTTGCTCGGGGCGTCCTTGCGTCGAGCAACACTGCCGCTCAGTATTCAAGAGCTTCCTTGGCAGGCGCTCCAAGGCACGCCGACAACCCAAGCGCCGTCAGCTCTGCTCTCCCTTCGCGAATGAGCTTGATCACGCGGCGCACAAGAGGTGCGCCATGACTTATGCCCGGGCTTTCCAGCTGCGCACGCGCCTTTTTAGCCGCACGCACGTCGGCTAGCAGCGTCTTGACACGAGGCAGTCGGGCGTCTGCGTGGAGGAGTGCGCGCAACATTTCGGCCGCCCGGAACGCGAGCCGGTGTTCTTCGCGACCAAAGCCGCCATGCTTGATGAACCGACTCCGTTCCTGCTTTGCCTGCCGGCACAGGGCACTGCCCGCAGTTGTGAGATGTGCTCCCGCGCTCTTGGCAGATTCGCTGCCGCCGCAGCCCGTCGGCAGAGCGCCTAGAAGCAGGAGGGCTAGCAGACGGCGCACAGGGCCAGTCTAGGCCGATCGACCGCCCTACAGCCTCGCTCAGAGCTTCATTTTCAGCAATCGCTCGGCGTCGGCGACCACGGTCACGCCTTCGAGCAGCGGCGTCTGCAGCTTGCCGCCGATCTTGAGGTGCATTGGACCTCTGGCGGTCGTGGGGCTGGTCGCGTTCGTCGCTTCCCACGCTTCGGCAACCACTCGTGCTCGAGCAACTTCGCGAAACACGAAATCCACCCATTCGTTGTTGTCTTCCGCCCGGCCGAACGCATCGAAGTCACCGGGCTGTGCAATGGGAAGCCGTTCGAGCGCTGCGTCGATCTTATCGATGACGACAGGCGCGGCCACCACCCTCGACGCTACCGTGAGCGGAGACGCCGAACGTCCAGAGGCAAACCGCAGCACCTTCACTTCGATCGCTTGAATGCCACGGGGCAACCTCTCTGAGGAGCTTCTCGTCAAGAGCCAGTCGGCGACCGCATCGACTCTGACATAGACAGCGTTGCCTGCACTCGCCGCCACCGCGATGGTCACCTGTCTGGTGTGAATGCCGTCGACACTCGCGGGCCACTGGAATGACAGGTCGTCACTCGTCACCTGCTCTCCTGTTTCGAGCGTGCTCGATAGAGCTTTATGCGAGCCAGCCGGTGGATGGGCGGCGAAGAACGCGACGACCGACCGCCAGGTGTTCGGTACGCGTAGCCACTCATGGAGGTCAACGCGATTGTCATTGAAGGCTTCGCGTGTTCCCTCTTTTTTCAGTCGTCCGTCAGCGGCAGCCGGTTCTCGGCCGAGACGCGTCGTTCCAGAGGGCATCGCCACGTCGGCGAGTAGCTGACGCGCGACCCGGTCAGCGGCACGTCGATTATGAGCTACTACAGCGGGACGGGACGCGCCACAGCCAGCGACAGAAAGCACCACACCTCCAGCGCATACAGCTACAACGGCCGCCACAAGCGTGCCTCGTAAAACTCCATTCCAGCCCACCGCCAAAGATACAATAGCCAATTAGCAGAAAACCAAGATGCGTCCGTCGACGCTACCGTGCACCGTCCAGGCTACGCGTGGGCGAGGTCGCGCATCTCGCGCACTGGATGACGACCCAGCGTGCTGGACGTCGCGTACGCAGCGATGTGCCCGTGCGGCCTGTGCGTGACGCGCACACGAACGCACCCACGCAACCTATCTACGATGCTGCGCGGAAACGGGATCAACATCAACTCGGTTTCATCGTCCACGATCACGGTGGCGCGGCACTCATCAGCCAGGTTGCGCCACACGACCTCATCAGCCCAGTCCTGGTCGCCAGGAACGAACGCGACATCGTCCGGGTAGCCGAGACTGTCGTCGCTCAGCGTGGCGGCCATGAACAGCTCGTCTGTCTTCTTGTCGATAGCGCTCATCGTGCTGACTCCCAGCTACGAACGATATCGCTCCAGCTCGTCAATAGCTTGATCTCTGCTGCGTGCATCGCGTCATTCGGCGGCCATGCGAGATGGGGGGCTGCTTATCCGATCCCCACGTATCGGTGCTCATGGTGCTCCTCCGGGGCGTGTGCGTTGTCTAAGGTGCGCACCGCGTGCCACGCCCGATCGCGCTCGACCAGCAGCACAATTGCGTATTCCACAGGATGAGTGCTTGAGCGCTCAACGACGATCTGCACATCGCGAGCCAATTCGCGTCGCCGAGTCCGACGATCCGCGCTTCGAGCTGGCGTTCCAGGCGCAGCTCGCCGACTACGGCCAGGCTCTCCGCCAGGAAGGCGGCAGCGTCACGAGCGCTTGGACGCCTGGGGGCCGCCGGACGATTGGCTCTACTGATTCCAGCCCGCCGCCGGTGGTTGCTGCCTGTTCAGCCGAGACGCCTCGCTTCCGGAGCGAGATCGCTAGTTCGAATCTGGGAGGGCGGGCTGCCGCGCCCTCAGCGGGTGTCAGACAGCACTCGGTGTTGGTGTAACTTGCCTGGGCAGTACTTCCTGTACCGCCAGCCGCACCCGATCTCCACCGTTATCTGCAGACCGCCGGTCGAATTCTGCTGGTGGGCGATGTTCTGCTGGTGTTGGATCGCCTGTTGGTGGGCGATGTTCTCTTGGTGTTCCACCCTCTGCTTGAGCGCGACGTTTTCCTGGTGTTCAACGCGCTACTCGTATTCGATTTTCTGCTGCTGGATCGTCTGCAGGTGAGCGATATTCTGCTGCTCGGCGATGTTCGTGGTGTTGTTGATCGTGCCGCCGATGACGCCGCGCAGGGCGGCGTCGAGGATGCCACCGACGGCTTTCTCAAGAGGATCGGCGCGGTCGAGGGCAATGCCCGCGAAGGTCGCCGCCGCTCCCGGCACGCCGCTGAGAAAGCTGTCAATCGCTCGTCCCTCTTCGCGATCCTTCGGGTTCGCGCTCGCACGCAGCGCCTTGCTGAGCTTCGCCAGCGTTCCGCGGTCGGCCTTCGTGAGCGATAGCTCGAGCCTGCTAGCGACTTCCTGCTGGTTGCTGCCGTTAGACGCCGTTTCGAGTTTGATCGCGTAGAGCGAGCCGCCGATAGCAGCCACCGATCCGATCAGGAATACGACGAACGCCGCCCTGCTCAGCCTGAAGCGCCGGCGCGTAATCTTGGCCAGTGCCGTTTCGACCTCGTCGGGCCGGTCCAGGGAAAACTGCGTCCTGACGGGGTAGTAGCCGGCGGCGAACAGCACGCCCACCGCGAGGAACAGGAAGGGCGCGATCAGCAGGATCGCGCCTTCGAGGAATTCGGGCTTGAAGTCTTTTCCCACCGCCAGCCCGACGAGGGCCAGGTACGTGGGCACCGCGCCGGCGCAGATGCCGACCATGAACTTGCAGAACTCGCGGCCGACTTCGACACTGCCGGCCAGAAGCTTTTCGCCGACGTCGTGGAGCGCCCTCTCGTGCGGGGTCTCCGGCCGCGGCGCGCCGGCGCTAATCGTCGGCATCGTCCTCGTCCTCGGACAGATCGATAGTGACCTCATCGATCCTGGTCGACGGCGTGTCGGTGAGTGTGATCGG
Source organism: Solirubrobacteraceae bacterium (assembly GCA_035602785.1). Classification (GTDB taxonomy): domain Bacteria; phylum Actinomycetota; class Thermoleophilia; order Solirubrobacterales; family Solirubrobacteraceae; genus Palsa-744. Next base: position 2,617 of record DATNLQ010000300.1, on the reverse strand, counting down.
TATGACGAACCGTTCGTTCGTCACCGGGCAGAGAACCGCCTGATCGTAGTGGCGCTTGGTCTCCACCTCGGGACGCCCGCCGAAGAACGTCAGCCCCATGATCGTCGTCCTGCGCACGCGCAACTCGTAGCGGTGCTCGTTGTGGCACAGCGGACAGCGGACCGTAATCGTGTCTTCTTCAGCCATGTCGCCTCCCCGCGCCCCGGAGCTCTTGACGGTCCCGGATTCGCGCATCGTGAATCCTAGGAGGCTTTGGCGAATCCCCGCAATCCCTTTATCCATGCGGGATTGAGAGGTCGGCTGGAGGGTCGATACCTCACGTCTCGGCCGATCCTACCCCACGCGGCTGATGGGCTGGCTAGACCGCCGAGACGATGTTCTGCACCGTCTTGCGGATGCTGCGAAGCGTCTTGAGAACGCTCCCCCCATAGGCTGGCGGCCCCTGGTCGAACGCTACATCGACGGCGAGGTCAGGATTCATGTGCACCTGGGGCAAGCTCGTGGCGATGATCCCTGGACTCATCTCGCCGTCAGGGCCGGTGGCGATCGGCGCGGTCAGGCGCCCGTCGGGGCGCCGGATCATGCGGGCGCGCCCGATCTCTGTTGGACCTACGAGTGGCCCCGGCGCGGTCTTGGAGATGACCTCGAACGCGATGTCTGGAATACCTGGGAACGGTTTAGTCGAGATCACATCACGGAGTTCGATGGTGCTGTTGACAAGGTGAAGGTGGCGGTGCTTGTCGATGTTCCAGAGTTCATCGAGCACGGCCAGGGGTTCACGATCGGCGGGGTTCTTCCCGCTGAAATACGGCTGAAACCGCTCGAACGCTGCTCTGAGTGCAGGGTCGGCGGCCCACATCTTGCTGCCCCAGAGACTGTTCCAACCTTGACTGCGGCGGCAGATCGGGAACGCGATGTCCCGCCACCGATCGCCGGGAGGGATCGGGTCGGGCGGCGGCGTGATTCCGCGCGTGGCTTGGTAGGCGACGCTGAGGTTCCAGGCGACCTGGTCGAGCGCGGACCGCAGCCCGTGGACGATATCGCCGATGACAGGACCCCACAGAAGCGAGGGCGGCTGTTCGGTGGCGGCAGCGAAGATGATGAGGACGTCGGCGCTGCCGCCACCGACCAACGGCTCGCTCCAAAATGCTGGCTGGGCTTCAACTACGTAGGCTTGCTTTCTAAAAGCGAGGATCATCCGGGCCAGCGCACGAATGTGTTTATCCGCCCGGTCTATCTTGGCCTGGGGGTCTGATGCGGCCATCCTCCGGGCCTGTTCTACGCGACCTACGCGGCGAGCGCCAACGCTCGTTCCTGATTCAACGCGCTCGTCAATTGCGAGAGAATTGTCAGATCGGCGTGAAGTCGTACTCGCTCGATTCGGCGCACCCGCAGCGGTGTCAAGCTCCATTCGTTCTTGAGCCTTCCGAAGCCGCGCTCTACCGACGCGCGACCCCTGTAGAGGCCCTTGAAGCGCAGCGTCTCGCGTGGGATCAGCGGGTGCAGCCGGTCGGCCTTGATCCACACGGACGCGGGCTTGCACTCGCCAGTCGGGCAGCGCCACTTGGTAGCTCCGCGCTTGCGGTCAGCCCCGCCGAACCTCCACTCGCCATGCTCGCAGGTCGGGGGCTTGTGCTCACCGCGCTTGACGGCGGGAGTTTCCTTGAGGCAGATCACGGGGTCGATCCCCCGCGTCGAGCAAGCCTCATACGCCGGACCAGCGTCGTAGCCCTTGTCCATCGCGCACGTCTCCGGGTTGATCCCGTGAGCCTTGAGCGCATCCAGCAGCGGTCCCACCGTGGGGATTTCGTTCGCCTTCGCCGTCTCCACGCGCCACGCCAGCGGAAGGTCCGTCTTGGCGCACACGGCCATGTGCAGACGATAGCCGTAGAAGCCGCCGCCCTTGCGCGTGGAGACTGCGGAGCGGTGCCCCCAGGTGGCGTCGGGGTCGCTGTACTTCTCGCGTTCCGGCCCGCCCTTGTACTTGTAGCGCTGCCCGTTCGCATACGTGGGCATGTCGCTGGCGTCGATCGCTACGTCCCACCCGAGCAGCGGGTTACGCCGCTTCAACTCCTTGACCACGCTGGCGATACAGCCTTGCAGCAGGTTCGTGTGGTCGCGCAGCTTCGCCGTGAAGCGATAGCACGCCCACAGAGACGGAATCTCGCCATCCGGCGCAATCACGGCCGCCAAGGTGGGGTGCTCGCGCACGAGCGCGACGGTGCGCGTCCACGTTGGCAGCGCGTACAGCGACTTGGCGAGAGCCATGCCGATCATCGACCGCAGCGGGTAGCCGGGACGGCCGGTTTCGCGGGTCGCTTCGAGTGCTTCGATGAGGTCCGCAATCTCTGTCGAGTCGAGGATCGCGGCGAGGGTTTCGGCGACGGGTCGCCGTGCTACGTTGACCGAGGTCATGGAGGCTCTATCTCCTTGATCCAGACCCCCGGAGGTTCCAGCCTCGCGGGGGTCAGTTTTGGCTTTATTACAAGGAAAACTACAGGTCGCGTCGGACGGAAAAACGCGCGTTTTGCGGCGATCAGAGGCAGCACGCGACTGGTACTGAGGCGTAGGCTCCCGGCGTGCGAGAACGCAGGAAATTCTGGCGGCGAGCCATGAG
>DATNLQ010000292.1:0-6224 GCA_035602785.1 Solirubrobacteraceae bacterium | reverse complement strand
GAGAGCATCGTGTATTGCGGCTCGCTGCCCAGGCCACGCGGCTCATGGGCGATTTCCAAATAAGGGTTCTCGGCTTCGAGCGAGCCAGTCGAGTCGAACTTCAACAGGTTGGGGGTCTGGTTGTCCGTCTGATCCTTGATGATCAGGCCATCCTTTGCATAGCCTTCGCCTGCGGGTGCGTTGGGCCCGTTGGCCCACTCCTGCACCATCTTCGTTACATACCAGAAGTACCAGCCGTCGGCCGTCCCGACCGACGGATTGACAGACGCGTCGGAGTTTTCCGAGGGGTTGGAGTAGTCGCCTCCCGCGGTTTTCCAGGCATGGCCGGCTTCATATTCTTCCCAGGTCGCTCCCCCGTTCCGTCGGCCCGACCACTGCGTGGTCACCCGGTAAACCCCCACGGCCTTCGCGTTGGATGTGCTGTGCGATTCGAGATCCAGACCCAGCTTGGCGTCCAAGATCACCGACTCGCTCGGGATTGAGGCCAACACGAACTCCACCAACGAATGGTGCTCCTGGTGAGTCGCGTCATAGCCCACCTGCATGCTCGACTGTTCACAATACGCGGTTTTCGGGGCTTCGGCGACGAGTTCGCACGACGCCGTCCCGTGGATCGTCACCGTCGGGTCCACGACGACCGGGCCGCCGGCGAGCGCTTCGCGCACCCAGGCTTCTCCAGTATCGACGCTCAAAAGCCAACCCGACCCCGACGCGCTGATGCTCATCGGCAGCGCTCTGCCCGCACCGGCGCCAGCCGCGCGCGCAAACGCCACCGGCGCGGGGATCGTAAACCACGTTGCGCCCCGTTCGTCGACCAGCGCGATCGACCCGTCGGGCTGCTCGCGCGGCTGGAGCCCCGTCGACCCCGAGAGCCGATAGGTCAGCTCGCTCGGCGCGCCCGTGTCCTTGAGCGTGGCGAACTCCTCCACGCCGCTGGACTGCGAGACATACGACAGGTTGGTCGAGGGCAGCACTTCGCCATAGCTGGCGGTACTACCGCTCACCGCGGCCGGCGCCGTCAAAGCTCCCACCAGCGTAAACGCGAGCGAATGCCCTTCATCGCTCAACGACACCCCAGCGGACAGCGCTTCGGGAATCCGCAGCGAAAAGCCGTTCGCCGCGTTTTCATAGCCACCAAGACCGCCAACGAGGCTGTTGTCGATCGGATGCCACCGACCGTCAGAGCCCTCGTAGTTGACCGGGGCGCTATAGACCCTCGTCACCAGCGGGTGTCCTTTCGAGCGCCACGTGTCCGAAAACGCGCTGGAAAGGCTGCCAACCATTTCGCCCGCCGGCGCCGCCTGGCTACCATAGGCCCCCTGCGAGACGACAGCCGGCCCAGGCTGCTGCAACTCGTGCGAGAGCTCTGCCCGCACTCCCGGCGACTCAAAGCTGGCCGCGGACGCCGACGCCAGCGCCACGCCTCCCGCAGTCACACACGTCAAGACCATCCACACAAAGGCGACAAGACGGGCCCGCGGCCGCCGCGCGATCATTCCTCGCACCAACAACCCCACGCCGTACCCAACCCTCATCGCAGGCCTCCCACATCGCCTATATCGGAGCCGAAGCTCCCTTAAGCTCCATAGGTCTTTCGAGTCAGCGTGGATCAAATCAGCGGGCTCGAAAGTTTCGCAAATAGCGATAAATTCGATAAATCGGGATGACGCTAGCCGCATCCAAAGCGGCGGCCGATACGCGACGATAGACCGGCAAGCGCACGTCCACACCGGAAGTCGACGTGCAAACCGGAGGACCATCCCTTTACTTCGCCGTCACCGCACGCGGAACCGTCGCCTGGACCGTCGAAGAATCGATCTATACACACGGAAGCATCGTCGATGTCCTGCCGGGGGTTCGGACAGGACGACCTTGCTGGTTGACGGCCTGAAGCGGGCGTCAGAGCTCGCTCGACGGCAGGCGCGCGGGACAGCCGCCCGGCGAGCCCGGCGAGGCGGCGCAGCTCCTCGCCAGGGCGTGCGCTCGGATCGGCGGATGCGCCGGCAGGCGCGTCGGCAGCTCACAGGTCTGCACGCCCATCGCGCCGAACGGGCACAGCCAGTCTTTGTAGGTGAAGTAGGAGTCGGCTTCAGCGCTGCCGAGGTGCTGCCTGGCTTGCAAGTGCATGACCGCGTCGAGCACCGCGACCGCGGTCGTGCACGAGGCCGAGCCGTCGACATACACGCGCCATCTGTAGGCCTGCCCGTGCGTGGAGTAGGGCACGCTGGCGTGGATGTAGCCACAGGTCCTCACGCCGGAGGCGCCCGCGGCCGGGACCGCGGCCAGTGACGCGCTCAGCGCCAGGAGGATCGACACCCGTCTCATCCTGCGCACCCTACTGGCCCCCACCCGGGGCGACCAGCAGCTCGGGCCCCTCGGCGTCGAGGTTGCCGGCCTTGTTGACCGCGGGGTTGGCCGGCTGGGCTGACATGCGCTCGGCCGGCAGCGCCCCGCACAGCGCCAGCGCTCCCTCGGCGTCCAGGGCGGGATCCAGCCAGGCCTGCTGGGCGTCGCGATCGGCCAAGATCACGGGCATGCGGTCGTGGATGGCCGCAGCGACGCGGTTGGGGGCGGAGTCGCAGGTGAGCAGCGTGACGCTGTGGATCCACTCCCCTGCCACCTTCGCGGGCGTCCACAGCGCCGCGAACGCGAACGGGATGCCGCCGTCGACCTGGAAGAAGAAGGGCTGGCGCGGCCCCGTCTTGGAGCCGGCGCGCTGCTCGGGCTTCAGCCACTCGAAGTAGCCATCGGCGATCTGCAGCGCGCGCCGCGAGCCCTTGGGGATCAGGCCGCGGTAGGCGGGCGTGGTCGCGACCGTCTCCATCCGCGCGTTGATCATCTTCGCCCCGCCTTTGAGGTCCTTGGCCCACGGCGGGATCAGCCCCCAACGCAGCAATTGCGCTTCGGGTTGGCCCTTGGGAGCGACGATCGCGAGCACCTCTTCGGTGGGCGCGATGTTGAAACGATGCGTGCCCGCGTCGCTGGAGATCGGCACGCTGAAGCGGGCGTTCAGTTCTTCGACGCCCGCGGTGTTGGTGTAGCGCCCGCACATCGCTTCGAGGATATGCGCCAGCGCTGCGCGTCGAGGCGGTAGAGAACGTGGAGCGCGAGCCGGTGGGCGGCGGGCAGGCCGGGATGCAGGAAGTCCCCGGCCGCGTCGCGCGCCATGCCAAGCCGCTCCATCACCTGACGCGAGCGCACGTTGCAAGCGGCGGTGTAGGACACGAGCTCGCGTAGGCCCAGCTGGTCGAAGGCGAAGTCGATCGCCCCAGCCGCGGCCTCGCTGGCCAGCCCCTGTTTCCAGAAGGGGCGCGCCAGGCGCCAGCCGAGCTCGACCGACGGCGCGAACGCGACGTCGATGTCGACCGGTGCGAGGCCGACGAAGCCGATCGGCGGTTCCTGCCACGGCAGCTCGACCGCCCACAGGCCGAAGCCGTGCTCGTCGAAGCAGCGCTCGATGCGCTCGATCAGCGAAGCGCTCTGTGCGCGTGAAAGCGTGTCGGGGAAGTGCTCCATGACCACGGGGTCGGCGTTGAGCGCGGCCAACGACTCCAGGTCGGACGATCGCCAGCGGCGCAGCAGCAGACGCTCGGTGCGCAGTTGGGGCTCAGCTGCCACCGCTCGATCGTACGCGCGACCTGTGGCGAGACCCGCTGTGACAGGGCTGTCGTGCGTGGTCACACGGCGATGCGAGAGGGCGTCCGGCTCGCGGCCGAGGCTTTCTTGCCCGGGTTTTAGGCCGCGAGCCGGACGGGGAGCAGCTTGAGCTGGTTCAAGAAGGGCGATTCCACATACACGGGGGTTCCCGCGATGCGCATCGAAGGGTAGCGCTCGAGCGTCTCTTCGAACAGGATACGCAACTCCAGGCGAGCGAGCGCTGTGCCCAGGCAGAAGTGGCGCCCGCCCGCGCCGAACGCCTGGTGCTCTTCCTTGCGGGTCACGTCGAAGCGGTCGGGGTCCTTGAAGCGCGTCTCGTCGCGGTTGGACGACACGTACCACATGACCACCTTCTCGCCCTCGTGGATGCGTTGGCCGTGCAGCTCGGTGTCGTGGGTGGCCGTGCGACGGAAGTGGGCGAAGGCGGGGAACATCCGCAGCGACTCCTCGACCGCGCCGGGGATCAGCGATGGATCGTCGAGCAGCAGCTGCAGCTGGTCGGGGTTTTCCATCAGCATGCGCATGCCGCTGCTGTAGGTGGCCTTGGTCGAGTCGTTGCCGGCCGCCACCAATAGGAAGAAGCCCATCACGATCTCGTGCTCCTCCAGTTTCTCGCCGTCCACCTCCGCGTGCACGAGCACGCTCGTCAGGTCGTCGGTGGGGTTGGCCTGGCGCTCGGCGATCAGCCGCCGGCAGCGCTCGAAGATCTCGGGGATGTCCTGGGAGAGCACCTTGTCGATCCCCTCCGGGTTGATGTCCACGTCGCCGGCCGCAAGCGCTGAGTTCATCAGCCTGGCCCACACCGCGTCGTCCTCCTCGGGGATGCCCATGAAGCTGCCGATCACGCGGGCAACCGCTGGCTGGGCGACGTCGTTGACCAGGTCGCACGTGTCCCTGTCCTGCTGCCGGTCGAGCACGTCGATCACGATCTTCCTGATCGCGTCCTCGTGCGCGGCGATCCGCTTGGGCGTGAAGCCGGCCTGGAAGAGCGCCTTCAGGCGGTCGTGCTTGGGCGGGTCCATGCCGATGAACATCGCCCGCGTGAGCTCCAGCGGGAAGACTTCAGAGACGGCTGTGACCCCTCCCAGCTCCGAGGAGTAGGTGCGCCAGTCGCGGCTGACCGCCTGGATGTCGTCGGCGGTCGTCACCGACCAGTAGCCGGCCTCCTCGGGGTATTCGGTCACACGCGAGGTCCAGTGCACCGGGCACTCGCCGCGCAGGCGCTTGAACAGCTCGTGCGGAGGACCCTCCAACCACAGATCGCGCTCGCCGACGAGCACGTTGTCGAGATCGCTGCCAGCCACCGTCGCCATCTGGGACCTCCCGGGTCGTGTCGCACGAGCCTGCCGCGCAGATGATACTGGCTGGCTGGCCAGTTTGGATTCTCATATGCGGGCGCAGCACGCAATCGTCCCCAAACGCGCCTGGGCCGGGCTGTGCAGCCCGTCAGCGCGGTGCGTTGAACGGCGGCACGGATACGCGCTTGCCATCGATCGTCAGCTCGCCGACCTGCAACCTGGCGACCGTAAGGTCGCCCACATCAAAAGATCTAACGGCCGCCTTACGAACGGTCAATCGTCCGATCGCCATCGCGCCTACCGCCACCGCGCCGCCGGCCAGGGCGCCGAACGCCAACGCGCCCGCCGAGGTCGCAGCGATCGCCCCGGCTCCCGCCGCCCCCGCACCGATCGCTCGGCCGCGCGAGCGACGCCGATCAGACCTTGCCATGGTGCTGCATCTCCGTCAGGGCGCGACCGGCGAATACGAGCATGCCTTCAAGATGCGCCTGCACTGTTTCCAGGCTGTGGCTGCCGGGATACACCGCACTGTGGGCGTCCGCTCCCGCGCCGCGCAGGACGCCCGCGAACCACGGGTCCTCTTCGGGGTTGGCGATGTGGTCGGATTCGCCGCCGTACACGAACGCGCGCAGGCCCAGGCGCTTGAATACCGCGCGATCGGCGCGCGCCTGGCCTTCCAGGCCGTTGAAGAAGCCGATCCAGCTCTCGACCACGCCAAAGCGATACGGGTTGGAGACCGCCGCGTTCATCGCGCCGTAGCCGCCCATCGAGTCGCCCGCGATCGCGCGCGCATCGCGAGCGGGGATCGTGGGCAGCATGCGATCGACCAGCTGCTGGACTTCCAGCACATAGCTTTCATAGCGCAGGTTGCCCGCGTTGCGCCAGTTGTTGGACCCCGGCCCGCCCTGGATCATCACGGCGATCAGCGGCGGGATCGCATGGCGGGCGATCAGGCGGTCCAGTTCGCCCTGCAGACCGATCTGCAGGAAGCTGCTGTTGGACTGCGTGTTGCCCGTCAGCAGGTACAGCACCGGGTAGTGGCTGACGCTGGCCGCATAGCCCGCGGGCAGGTACACCAGGAAGGACCCGTCGGCGCCGTGCAGCGCGGGTGAGCGGTAGCTCGCGGTGTCGATCGAGCTGCCCGCCGCGTCCTCGCTGACGGGCGTGAGCGTGGGCAGCGCCTGCGTGGGCGACACGCCCGTGACGGTGCGCAGAGTGGGCGCTTGGGAGCGCGCCTGCCAGAGATCGGACACGCGCTCGAGTCCCAGC
>DATNLQ010000257.1:0-5631 GCA_035602785.1 Solirubrobacteraceae bacterium | reverse complement strand
GACGGCGCTAGCTCCGCCCGCCACGCGGACGTCTTGCCTCTCGGCGCGTAGTCACCATAGTGCTTAGATGCCTGGTCTTACGGGCGGTTTGGGGCACGGTGACACTCGTGAGTGGCGGTTATTGTCCGCATCCGCTTCGTCCCTGCCAAGCCGTGCTCTGCCTTCGAGCTGCGCTTTGCGTCTCGATTGGAGCGCCACGCGTAGGCTGCTTGCGAGGAGCCAGCTAGCAGACGACGTTGTAGGCGATCTCCCAGACGCTGCAGATCCAGTCGACAAGCGTCGTCCACAGGGTGCAGATCCATTCCGATATGGTCGCCCACGCAACGCAAACCCAGTTGGACACCCAAGTCCAAGCGACGCAGACGACGTTCGAGACCCACACCAACGCATCGCAGGCCCAATCACACGGCCACCAAGTGCAACATTCGGAGTAGCCCTCTTCTGCTGTCGCCGAGCATTCGCTGTAACCCTCTTCGGCCTGCTGCGTGCATTCCTGGCGAGTGCTCTCGAATCCGCTGGTGCATTCGGTAAGTGTCTTCTCCTTGTAGGTCAGGCAGCCGACGATGCCGGCCTCGGACACCGTGCACAGCGTGAACGGGCTCTCGCTGGGCGCGAGAGGCGTTCCGGTCACGAGATCCAGGATCCCCGTCGCCAGCTCCTTCGGGCGCTCGTTGTGAATCGAGTGCCCCGTTTCGAGCAGGAACAGCGTCGTGCCGGACGTGGCAGTCATCAGGCGTGCGAGCACCTGCGTGGAGGTGTAGATGTTCGCGAAGTTGTAGTTGTCGTCGGCGCCGGAGGCGAGCAGCATCTCGGCTGACATGGTGGCGTACCTAGGCGCGGTCTCCCCCACGTCGGGGTCCAGGAAGCTGTAGAGCAGCATCTCGAGTGCGCTGCGCCAGTGCCACTGGCGGAAGAAGCCGGTATAGATCTCACGCCTATCGATGTGCGAAGCGGTGATGAGCGTTTCCTTGCACGGCTGCCAAGTGTCTCTGTACCACTGGAGCGGCTGCACGGGAGACCCAAAGACGGTTTGGATGGCACTCTCCCACGTCAGCGTGTACACGCTCGTAAAGTAGTTCTTGCGGGATTCCGGTTCCTCTGGTTCGGCAGCGTTGCCACGAGCCACTCCGAGCGCGATGTCCTTGAAGATGTCGAGGTTCTGGTCGGCGAGCGATTGCCACACCGATGCCGGCGACCATGCAGCGATGTGCCGCAGCCACGGCACCTCGTTGGCCCGTCGTGACAACCGCAGCCCCATGTGACCGCCGAGGCTGCCACCGATCACAGCGGTGAGGCGCTCGCTCAGGTTGAGATCCTCCTGCAGCGCTTCGACGAAGCCGATGATAAAGCTTTCGATGAAGTCGAGGATTGGGTAGCCAGTCGGGTATTGCGTGACTGCGAGTGGTGCCACTTCGGTGTGGCTGATCATTTCCGCGTATCCCATGTTGGGCAGGTCGACCGCGATGACCGTGCACGGAGCACCAGGACCGAAGAAGGTCGTCGTGCCGGTGATCGCGTGCAGGGCTTCGGTGAGGTCCAGTGCCTCCTCGAGACGCGACATGTGCCCGTGGATGTAGAGGAAGACCGGCCCGTGCTCGGGCAACCTGGGTGCTGGGTCCATCTCGACGCCAAGCGTGGGATCCGTCACAGTCTCCGCAGGCAGGGCGCCGCTGGTCGCCACCATGAAGCGGGTCGTGACGGGTATCGAGGCGACCGTGGTGCTCATTGGCGTCGGCACTGTGACCGTGATGTCGAACTGCGGGAACGGCGCCGTCGGCACATTCACCGGGCGGTACGGTGAGTCATCCTCGCCCGAGACGCAAACCCAGGTCGGCGCGAGCGCCGTGCGGAGGCCAGCGCGCGTGCGAGCCGGGCCGAGCAGGGCAGCGAGAACTTGGTGGGTGCGAGTGATGACCCCAGCGGCTCCTGCCATCAGCTGGGCTTGCGTGAGCCCTGCTGAGACGACCGCTGGGTCTCCGCTGAGCGCGCCTGCGAGCGAAGCTGCAGTAGGCGTCAGCGAGGTGAAGCTCGCGAGCATCGCTCGGCCGCTCACGCTCAGGTCGGCGAGTGCCGTTCCGTCCCGTATGAGTTCAGGTGGCGCGAAGGATTGCAAGCCGACGCCGGCGAAACCAAATGCCAGCCGCTTGGCGGATTCCTCGAGCAGCGATTTCGCATCTCCCGCGCCCACGGCGGCTTGCAGCAACGTCCGCAGTTCGGGACGCATCCGCGCCTCGCTCGCTTCCACTTCGCCGTTTTCGATCAGGCCGTCGATCGGCGCCAGCTGTTCGGGGCTGGCCGCGTTGTCGGAAGGCTGCGTTGCGCAGCTCTCGGGAATCGGCGACTCGGTTGGTTGGGTGACCTGCACGGCAGACCCCTTTCCCTGTTATCCCGGCGACAGGCGGGTCGATAGCTCAGTGACCGCATGCTGCAGGCGGGCATGCCGCGATGCGAGGCCGATGCTCTTTCCGGCAACACTCGCCATGACGGCGTTGCGCGCCGCGCTGAGCCCGACCTGCGCTGTATCCTTAAGGGACTGCGGGCGTCGCAAACCGACGGCAGACAACGTCAGGGCACCAAGGAGCGCGGCGGCACCCGCCTTGCATCCACACTCGTTGTAGAGCGCTGTCAGCCGTGAGCTCCACGCCTCGCGCTCGGCAACGCTGAGCCGCTCGGACGCCACTCTGATCCTCGCTCGGCGTGGCATGGCCGAGCCCGGCCCTCGTCGCCATGTGAGGAGACTCAGATCCTCGCGCGACGTGACTTCTATCATCGGAAGCCCGCGCGCTGGCGCCGAGTCTGCGTCGGTCGGGCGCACAGACGTCTGGGCCTGCTCTGCAAGTGACGGATCTGTCGCGCTGTCCGTCGGCTTGACTCCGAGGTCTCCCAAGATGGCTGCCAATGCCTCGAGCTGCTGGTGGCTCGTACCCGTGCGACCTCCAGCAAGTGTCGGCGGAGCGGGGGAGGGCATCCGCGCCCGGAGCTCCTTCAGCAACCCGACGAAGTCCCCTGGAGGCACCGACTGCGCTATCGCCGAACGCGACAACCTGGCAGCAGGCTGGGGCCGTTGCCACTCAACGCCTGGCGGCCGTCGCCGGACACGTCCACTGTCGCTCACGGCGCTAGCACCGAGTGACGCCGATCTCCAGGCATGACGGCAATACAAGCCCTTCGCGTAGTGCTGGTGGTGGGGCTCAGTCTACATCAACGCTTGCGATCCGCGGCATCCTGCGGTGACCGAGCGAGAGGAACGAGCGCGCACGGACGACCTCGACGCATTCTCCGCTGCCAGTCGCGACCCTTGTTTTGGAGGGTTTCAGGGTCGAGCGCTCCAAAGGCTCATCGCCGAGACGGTACATATCGAAGGCGAATCGTCCCCCGGTATCAAGGTGACGAAGCACGTTCGACAGCACCATTCGTATGTCGTTGTCCGTTAGCAGTTCCTGGAAGGTGTGTCCCGTCCTAGTGATGAGGTCGAACCGCCGCCCGACGTCGACGGTCCGCGCGTCCCCATGCAACCAGACGATCTCGCTTTCCTCCCAGCTCATCTCCCCGTCCGCCGATTCCGCCGTAGCGAGCATCGCGTACTTGCGGTCAACGCCCGTGAGCATGCGGTCAAGGTGCCAGAATCCTGGATCATCCCGGCACGCTTCAGGAGTTGGCCGGTTCCGCAGCCCAGATCAAGCACTGCTCGCGCCGACCGAATCAGTTCGAGGTAGTACTCCTCACGCACCCCGAGGGGTTGAGTGCGGCATAGAGCGAGACAAGTGTGGGATCGACGTACGCGCGGTCCTCCTCTTGGGCTTGCAATTCCTTCGTGCCCTCCTGTATCCCATCCGCGATCGCGAACTGAATGCCTCGTGCTTTCTCCCTTTCAGCCTCCAAGGTAGGGTCGGCACTCAGCCAGAGCTTCCGATATTCGGCGAGAAAAGCCTCGTTAGCCTTGTCCTCCAAGAACCAATCTCTCCGGCCCGATCGGGGCATGTTCTCCACCACCGACAGTAGGTACTCTTGGATCTGTCCAAGAGCCGCAGGGATCGCAGGATCGAGTACCGCTGAATACCACTCGACGATGCGATCAGACTGGCGCTTTACCTGATTGGCGAGCTCGACGACTTCCACCCAAGTGTGCTTTTCGAGAACGCGCTCGTGATTAGGCTGCCCCCAACCCGACAGGAGAAGGCTGTACGTTTCGGACGGAAGCCGAGAGATGAGCGCCTCTGGGAAGGACGCGGCGTTTCCTTCCTCCCGCAGCACCTCAACATAGTCGTCTCTAAGTTCTCCGATTACCTCCCTGCCATTTCTCAAGGAAATGATCGACCTTTGCGCGCATCTCCCGTGTCTCCCGGCCAGATGCGAGTTTGAGCGGTTTTCGCCGCCGCTCATCTGCCCGCTTTATAGCGGCATCCACGACGATATTGATCGCGAGCACGGTCAACGCCCCGACGAGAAGGGCCCCCGCGATCGCGGGAATCCAAGTCTTGACCCACTCTCGATTTGCTTCAAGGGCGTAGATCGCGACGCCTGCTACCCCCAATCCGAACGCCCCGACGACGAACAACAGCGCACCTCGCTCTGGGCTCTTGAGCCAAGACAGCAACGACGGGCCTGCGGACTTGTCTCTCGGTATCACGATTTGATCATCTCACGCCCCCTCACCGAGTGGATGACGCGGTCCCCTTCGGTGGGCGCGAACGAGGCACTAATGTCCTGGGTCGTTAGTTCGTGGGCGTATTTGTGGGAGCGGGAGCTGGGCGTCCCGTGGGCGCTGTGGCAGGGCGACGAGCCCCGTGTGCAGCTCGGCGTTCGTGCAGAGTCCCAGGAAGTCGGCGTGGTTGTTCGTGACGAACACGAACCCCTCGCTGACCGCGAGTGTCAGCAGCTCATCGTCTCGCACGCCGAGCTGCCCGCGGTCGCGCGCGCATGTCACCTCGTACCCGTGGGAGTGCGCGTGGCCGACGAGCGCCGGCGTCAGGCGCTCGTCGATCCTCGCCAGCGTCAAGCCTCCCGAGGGTGACGCGTGATGGCACGTCCAGCTACCGGCAAGGTCATCGAACACCAAGGCAGGGGCGGGCGCACCTACAGATCGCTTCGGTTCACGGCCTACGGGAAACGCCGGTACGTGTCGCTAGGCGCCATCACCGCAGGCGAGGCCGCGCGGGAGCTGCGCCACATCCTTGCCGACGTGGAGCGCGGCGCCTGGACTCCACCTGCGGGAGTCGAGGCGCCGCCTGAGCCCGAGCCGATCCCTACGTTCCACCAGTACGCGGAGGACTGGTGGGTACGCAACGAGCGCAGGCTCGCGGCAAAGACACACGAGGACTACCGATGGAGGCTGGAGCGTCACCTGCTGCCCTTCTTCGCCGAGATGAGACTCGATGCGATCACCTACGACGCGGTAGAGCGCTATATCGCCGCGAAGCTCGCCGCATCGCCGCCACTATCGGCCCGGTCGATCAACATGACGGTGACGCTGCTCGGCGCGATCCTAGAGGGCGGAGATCGAGCCGCTGATCCCTGTGCGCGAGCGGCGTCGTCGCTATCCAGGTCGTAAGGCGATCGACGACCGACTGGCGCTCAACGGGATCTTGCACGTGCTGCACACCGGGATCGCATGGGAGGACTTGCCGCGCG
>DATNLQ010000240.1:0-5300 GCA_035602785.1 Solirubrobacteraceae bacterium | reverse complement strand
CCAGGCAGGGATTGGGCAACGCGGCGATCGCATCGGTGGCCAACGAGGAGCAGCTCGCGCGCTTCGACGGTCGCTGGGCGGCGATGGCGATCACCGAGCCCGAGGCCGGCTCGGACTCGGCCGCGATCCGCACCACGGCGGTGCTCGACGGCGACGACTACGTGCTCAACGGAGAGAAGATCTACGTGACCTCGGGCGAGCGCGCGGACCTGATCGTGGTGTGGGCGACGCTCGATCGCTCCAAGGGCCGCGCGGCGATCAAGTCGTTCGTGGTCGAGCGCGACAACCCGGGCCTGAAACTGGACCGCCTGGAGCACAAGCTCGGCATCCGCGCGTCTGACACCGCGGCCTTTCGCCTGGAGGACTGCCGTGTGCCCAAGGACGACATGCTCGGCAGCCCAGCGGTGGACGACAAGAAGGGCTTTGGCGGCGCGATGCAGACCTTCGACAACACCCGCCCGCTGGTGGCCGCGATGGCGGTGGGCCTGACCCGCGCATGCCTGCAGGAGACGCGCGCCCAGCTGGAGCGCGCAGGAGTGCAGCTCGACGACGCCGCGCCGGCATACACCCAGCACGCTGCCGCGGCGCGCATGCAGGCGATGGAAGCCGACTACGAGGCCGCGCGGCTGCTCACCCTGCAGGCCGCATGGATGGCGGACAACAGCCGGCCCAACTCGCTGCACGCATCGATGGCCAAGGCCAAGGCGGGACGAACCTGCGTAGAGGTGGCGCTGGCCTGCGTGGAGCTGTGCGGCAGCGTCGGCTACAGCGAGAGCGACCTGCTGGAGAAGTGGGCGCGCGACGCCAAGATCCTGGACATCTTCGAGGGCACCCAACAGATCCAGCTGCTGATCGTCGCCCGCCAGCTGCTGGGCAAGACCTCCGCGGATCTGCGCTGACAGCGAGTAGGGCGCCGCTCAGCGACGTCCTACCCCTCGATCGCGGCGTAAACCTCGTCAACGAGCTTGAGCCGGTCGGGCAGCTGGAAGTTCTCGGCCAGATAGCGCTCAGTGTCGGCGCGTGACTCGCCGTTGAGCGCCATGTTCAGCGCGATCAGCCGGGCGCCGTCGACGTCGCCGGGTGCCTCGGCTTCCGCGGGCGCGCTGGGAGGTTCTGGCGCGGCCTGAGCGGGCGCCGCGGCCATCGCCTCGTCCAACTGGGCCTCGAAGGCCGGCGGGGACGGCGGCTGCTGTGGCTGTGGTTGGGGCGGCTCCTCGACGGGTCGCGCCGCAGGCGGCGTGGAGTTGCCCGAGGCCGCGTCGTAGAGCTCGCCCATGCTCATTTCGACAGCGCCCAGGTCGCCCGCCAGCCGACCGGCTCCCGCACGCAGGCTCTCGATCAGGGCCGTCACCTCGCCGTCCATCGCGCCAACGCGCTCCAACAGCGTGGCCGCGATGCGCGCCACCGAGGCCACATGCTTGCGGGCCTTGGCCACCGCGTCCTCGCGCGTGCGTTCGGCGTCCAGATCGGCCTCTTCGCGTACCTTCTGCGCGTCGACCAGCGCCTGACGCTCGATTTCCGCGGCCGCGGTCTCGGCGGCCTCGAGGATGCTCTGCACGTGGCTGCCGGCGGTCGACGCGAGCGACATGTCCGCGCCGCCGCTCGCCGCGGCGCGCTGCAGCGTCTCGAACTCGCCGGCCAGGGCGCGCAGATGACCGTCGACCGCCACCGCATCGTACCCCCGCCTGCTGATCGGGAAGTCCTTGCGTTCGATTGCCTGGCGGTCGAGACTCACCGCGCGAAATCCTAAGCGATGTCGCCCTCGGAACGTCGTCCGGCCGCCGTCTGGCCCACGGGGGCCTCGACGGCGCGCATCTCCTGCAGGTCGCGGCGCAGCTCGCGCAGCTCGTCGCGCAGCTGCGCTGCGTACTCGAAGCGCAGCTCGTCGGCCGCAGCGAGCATCTCCTCCTCGAGCTCGATGACCATCCGCTCGAGCTCGTGTCTTGGCATCTCGTCGCTGGACCCGCGCTTGGCGGTCCGGCGTTTGCGCCCGCGCGGGACCTTGGAGTCGGACTGCAGGAACTCGGCGATGTCGGAGATGCCCTTGACGATCGTCGCCGCAGTGATGCCGTGCTCCTCGTTGTAGGCCAGCTGGATCTCGCGCCGGCGGTCGGTCTCTGAGATCGCAGCCTCCATCGCGCGCGTGCGCTTGTCGGCATACATCAGCACGGTGCCGTCGACGTTGCGCGCCGCACGTCCGATCGTTTGGATCAGCGATGTCTCGCCGCGCAGGAAGCCCTCCTTGTCGGCGTCGAGGATCGCCACCAGGGAGACCTCAGGCAGGTCCAGGCCCTCGCGCAGCAGGTTCACGCCCACCAGCACGTCGTACTCGCCCAGGCGCAGGTCACGGATTATCTGGATGCGCTCGAGCGTGTCGATCTCCGAGTGCAGATAGCGGGTCTTGAAGCCCATCTCCAGCAGGTACTGGGAGAGGTCCTCGCTCATCTTCTTGGTCAGCGTGGTCACCAGCACGCGCTCGTCGCGCTGCACGCGCGCGCGCACCTCGTTCATCAGGTCGTCGATCTGGTTCTTTGACTCGCGCACGTCCACCACCGGGTCGACGATGCCGGTGGGGCGCACGATCTGCTCGACGATGCGCGTCGAGCGCGTGCGCTCGTACTCGCCGGGTGTGGCCGATACGAACAGCAGCTGCGGGGTGATCGAAAGGAACTCCTGGAAGGTCTGGGGCCGGTTGTCCAGCGCGCTGGGCAGGCGAAAGCCGAAATCCACGAGCGTCTGCTTACGTGAGCGGTCACCCTCGTGCATGCCGCCGATCTGCGGCACAGTCTGGTGGGACTCGTCGATGAAGCAGATGAAGTCCTTGGGGAAGTAGTCGAGCAGGCAGTACGGCCGGTCACCTGGCCTGCGCCCGTCGAGGATGCGCGAGTAGTTCTCGATGCCCGAGCAGAAGCCCACCTCGCGCAGCATCTCCATGTCATACTGCGTGCGCTGGCGCAGGCGGTGGGCCTCCAGCTGCTTGCCTTCTGACTCAAGCTGCTCGCAACGCTCGTTGAGCTCGCGGCCGATCTCCGTTACGGCCGCGTCGATCGTGCCCTCCTTGACGTTGTAGTGGGTGGCAGGCCAGATGGCGACGTGCTCGAGGTCGTCTCCCAGCAGCTCGCCCGTCAGCGGGTCGAAGTGCTGCAGGCGCTCGACCTCGTCACCGAACAGCGTCGCCCGAAACGCCGTCTCGGCATAGGCCGGAAAGACCTCCAGGGTCTCACCGCGCACCCGGAAGGTGCCGCGCGAGAGCACGCTGTCGTTTCGCGTGTACTGGATCGAGACCAGTTTGCGCAGCAGCGCGTCGCGGTCGATCTCCTCGCCGCGGCGCAGGATCTGCATGTTCATCTCATAGGTCTCCGGCGAGCCCAGGCCGAAGATGCACGACACCGACGCCACCACGATCACGTCCCTGCGCGCGAACACGGCAGCCGTCGCGGCATGGCGCAGGCGGTCGACCTCCTCGTTGATCGCCGAGTCCTTCTCGATGTACAGGTCGCGGCTGGGGACGTACGCCTCGGGCTGGTAATAGTCGTAGTAGGAGACGAAGTACTCGACCGCGTTGTCGGGGAAGAACGTGCGGAACTCGTTGCACAGCTGCGCGGCCAGCGTCTTGTTGTGGGCGATCACCAGCGTCGGGCGCTGGACCGCCTCGATCACCCCTGCCATCGTCATGGTCTTGCCCGTGCCCGTGGCCCCCAGCAGCGTCTGGAAGTGCTCTCCCTGCTCGACGCCCTCTGCCAGAGCGGTGATCGCCTTGGGCTGGTCGGCGGTCGGCGTGAAGATGGAGTCGAGCTTGAAGTCGGGCATCTGCTGGCGTCCACCTTAGTCCCTCCCGTCATCGCGCCCGGACAGGCGCAGCGGCCCCAGCGACCCGCGTCGTCGCCCGCGCACGGGCCGACGAAAGTTCACAATTTGATCCCATTTCGCCCTTGTGTTCACGTGCGTAAATTTGTAGGGTTCGCCCCAACAGAACCAAACGCCGGGGGAACGGCGCCTGGATCCCTTCCACGAACGGAGGTGCCTCATGGCGAACGATGGCAAGCCGCAGGAGGACAAGCTGGTCAGCCAGCTCATCCCGGACCCGGCCCAGGGACCGCCCGACGCGACGACGCTGACGGGATATCTCGGTCGGGCACCCGAGCCGAAGGAGAAAGGCAAGGGGGCGTCCTGGCGCCTGTACCAGAGCCCGAGCCTCGACTGCTACGTGGAGATCGCGGAGGAGAGCATCCTGCACACCCAGAAGCTCCCCGACGACCGCGGAACGATCGTCTGGGTGCCCAAATCGCTGCAGCTCCGCTATGTGCAGGTCCACAGCACGCAGGTGCAGGCCGAGATGCTCGGCAGCGGCTCGATCGCGCAGGGCGGCATGGCGGGTTCGCCGACCTTCGGCCCGGAGGGCGAACTGGGTACGAGCGTCGCCACGGTCTGCTCGACCGTCACCTGTCCGACCCTGGGCCTATGCCTGTCGCAAACGACCTGCCCGTCGATGAACATCGTCTGTGTGACCCACACCGGCCCCTGCCTGTCGGCGGCGCTGAGCTACTGCACGATCTGCCCGCCGCCGTCGGCGACGCCAAGCCACTGCACCCACTGCCCGCCGCTGTCGGCGGTGCCAAGCCATTGCACCCACTGTCCCCCGCCGCCGCTGCTGTCGGCGACGCCGAGCCACTGCACGCACTGCCCGCCGCTGTCGACGACGCCAAGCCACTGCACGCTGTGCCCCACGCCCACCGCAACGGGCGGTCGTGAGACGATCGAGCGGTCGTTCTACTTCAACGCGTGCCCACCGCCGCACTCGTACTTCGGATGCCCGTCGGCGACCCCCATCGGCTGCCGCTCGATCCTCGACCCCTGCTTGAAAATCGGCGGACTCAAGCCGGACGAGGAGTCCTGACGGGCATCGTCCGCTAGATGGATGCGCAAGGCGCTCTGGCCGCGCGCGCAACGGCGGCCGGAGCCGGGACTGCCCCGGACGGCGCGCCCGCGCCGCTGCTGCACGCCGACGTGGCCGGCTACGCGCTCGCCCGCGAGCTGGTCGCTGCGGCGCGGATCGTGGATGGGGATCTGATCGTTCGCAACCTCTCCAGCCGCAACCGCGTCTACGCCCTGGAGAGTCGCGATGGGCCCTCGTGGCTGCTCAAGCAGGGCGCCGGGCAGACCGGGGCGAGGATGGTCGCCAACGAGGCCCGCGCCTACGCCACCCTCTATGCCCTGGAGGAACCGATCCGACAGTACCTGGCGCCGTGGCGGGGCTATGACCCAGACCGCGGAGTGATGGCGCTCGAGCTGCTCGAGAA
>DATNLQ010000178.1:0-12534 GCA_035602785.1 Solirubrobacteraceae bacterium | reverse complement strand
CCCGCCCCGCCACCGTGCACGACCGCCCGGGCTATGGCGTCGGCCCCCAACCCCCAGGGCAGGAACACGGGCGGCAGCACGACGGCGAGGCCACGCAGCGAGCGCACATAGGCACGGCAGGCGGGACAGTCGTCGTGGTGGGCGAGCGCGAGCTGATGACGCTGGCCGTCGGGGTCGAGGATGCCGTAGGCGAGCGCGCGCATGAGCGACCCCTGGTCGTCGCACCAGCGGCCATCGCTGATGGTGGCGACGAGCGCGCCGACCTTGCCGGCGACGCCCTGCTCTCCAGCGCCGGCGCCGTCCATGAGCTTGCGCATGCGTGACTCGCTGACACCCATGCGGGCGGCGGCGTCGGCGCGCGAAAGGCCGTGCAGGTAGCAGAGGGTGGCGGCCTCGCGCTCGCGCGCGCTGAGCCGGCCGCGCAGGCCCTCGAACAGCTGGCGCAGCTGCGTGCGGTCGTGCAGGTCGGCAGCGAGGTCGCGCTCGTGAAAGCCATCGCGCGCGCGGGACTCGGCCTGTCGGCCGGCAAGGCGATCGTCCGGGCGATCGGCGGAGTTGCGAAGCGCTGAAGCTCGCGAGCGGTGCTCGTCGATGGCGCGACGGTAGGTGACGAGCGTGAGCCAGCCGGCGGGATTGTCGATCTGCTGACCGTCGAGCAGGACGGCGTAGAGGCCCTGCCAGGCGATTGCGTAGCAGGACTCGAGATCGCTGGGATCGAGGCTGACCCCGCGGGCGCGCAGTCTCGCGCGCACGTTGGCGACGACCTGTGCGCGCAGCCGGTCGAACTCCTGACGCAACAGCCGCTCGGCACGGTAGCGGCGGATGGTCAGGGGGCTCATCCCGGAAGGTTATGAAAACCTGGCGGCGCGTGTCACCAATCAGACTCGTTCTGGCCATCCTGGCGACGCCTGACCAGGGTGCGTAGCCGCGAGCGCCCCAATGCGCTGGACACGCGCGGTCTGCGATCCTGCTCGCGCATGCCCCCCGTCTTGCCGGCGCGCGCGGAGATCCTCGGCATTCCCCTGGCGATCTGCGACTACGACGAGGTGATCGACTGGATGGAGGCGATGATCGCGACAGGCGAGCGCGGATCGCTGACGGCGGCGGCGGTCAACCTGGTGATGTCGGCGCAGGAGGACGGCGAGACACATGCGGCGGTGCTGGACGCGACGCTGGCGGTGCCGGACGGCATGCCGCTGGTATGGGCGCTGCACGCGCTGGGCCATGCGCGCGCGACGCGCGTGTATGGCCCGGACCTGATGGCGGCGTTCTGCGCGCGGGCGGCGCGGACGGGCACGCCGATGTACCTGTACGGGGGGCGCACGCCGCAGGCGCTGGAGCTGCTGGAAGCGCGGCTGCGCGAGCGCTTCCCGGGTGTGCGCATCGTTGGCGGCTTCTCACCGCCGTTCCGCGAGCTGACGGTCCAGGAGGAGCAGAGCGTGATCGCGGACATCGAGGCGTCGGGCGCGGCTGTGGTGTGGGTGGGCACGGGCCAGCCCAAGCAGGAGCGTTGGATGGCGCAGATGCGCCCGCGCCTGTCGGCGCCGCTGCTGGTGGGCGTGGGCGCGGCATTTGACTTCCACGCGGGCCTGGTGGCACAGGCGCCGGCGTGGATGCAGCGCAACGGCCTGGAGTGGGTCTACCGGCTGTGGCGCGAGCCGCGGCGGCTGTGGCGGCGCTACGCGCGCTACAACCCGCTGTTCGTCTTGGGCTTTGCCTGCCAATACGTGCGCGCGCGACGGGACGGTCGCGTTTGACTTGTTGATGATTTTGGGACGGGTCGCGCGCTGGGCGACGACGGCCCGCGGATATCCTGTTGGCCTTATGTCCCGCGTCGACGATTTGGTATCTGGATGACCGCCTGGCAGGGCACGGCAGACGTGTCGGTGATCGGCCTGGGCCGCGTGGGCCTGCCGCTGGCGTTGTCGTTCGCCGACCGGGGACTGCGTGTGATCGGCATCGACAACGACCCGGTACGTCTGGGCGCGGTGCGCGAAGGGCGCATGCCGTTCGAGGAGACGGGCGCACAGGATCTGCTGACGCGGGTGACGGCCGAGCCCGGCCGTCTGACCCTGTCGGAGCGCGTGGCCGACGCCGCCCAGGCGCGCCACATCGTGATCACGCTTGGCACGCCGTCGTTCTCGCACATCGAGATCGACATGCGCGACATCCGCTCGGCGCTGGACGACCTGCTGGGTGTGCTGACGCAGGGGCACTGCGTGATCCTGCGCTCGACGGTGGCGCCGGGCACGACGGACTTCGTGGCTGGCTACCTGGCCAAGCACCGCGGCTTCGAGGTGGGCGAGGAGGTGTTCGTGGCACACGCGCCGGAGCGCATCGCGGCGGGCCGCTTCCTGGAGGAGATCGACACGCTGCCGTGCATCGTCGGCGGCGTTGGAGCACGCTCGGGCGAGGTGGCGGGCGAGCTGTTCGGCGCGTTCGATGCGCCGATCGTGCAGACGACGCCGGTGCAGGCGGAGCTGGCGAAGATCTGGACGAACATCCTGCGCTATGCGACCTTCGCCCTGCCCAACCTGCTGATGATGGACTGCGAGCGCCATGGCGCGAACGTGTTCGACGTGATCGAGCTGATCAACCGCGACTACCCGCGCGGCGGGATCGCCCAACCGGGGCTGACGGCGGGGACGTGCCTGCGCAAGGACTTCGCCTTCTCGGAGGAGCGCTCGGCCGCGCCGGGCATGCTGCTGGCGGTGTCGCGCGTGAACGAGTCCGTGCCGCTGTTCTTGCTGGAGGGCGCCAAGCGGCGGGTGGGCGCACTGGCCAACCGCAAGGTGGCGGTGTTGGGGCTGGCGTTCAAGGCGGACACGGACGACGAGCGCGACTCGCTGGCGCACAAGCTGATTCGCCTGCTGGAACGCGAGCTGGCGGACGTGGTGGCGCACGACCCGCACGTGTCGACGCTCACGGTGTCACTGCAGGAGGCCGTCGAGGGCGCGGAGGTGGTGGTGATGGCGACCAACCACTCGGGGTTCCGCGACGAGCGGACGCTCGCGACGATCACCGAACGAGCCGCGCCGGACTGCCTGATCGTCGACCCATGGAACTGCTGGGGCGCGGCTCAGGTGTTCGCGTACGCGTCGGAGCTGGCCGCTCTGAGACCAACCCACCGGGGCGCGCAGCGATGAGCCGCGTGCTGGTGACGGGCGGCGCGGGCACGATCGGCGCGGCGGTGGTGCGGCGGCTGCTGGCGGACCCGGCGTATGAGGTGCGCGTATCAGACCAGCGTCAGGCGCCGCAGTGGATGCGCGAGGGCTGTGAGGTGCACACGGGCGATCTGCGTGTGCCGGCGCAGGCGCACACGGCGACGAAGGGCTGCAGCCATGTGATCCACCTGGCGGCGATCGTTGGCGGGATCGCGAACTTCCACAAGCTGCCGCACACCTTGACGGAGGTGAACAACGCGCTGTATAACGCGGTGATCCGCGCTGCGCTCGACCTGGAGGTGGAGCGCTTCGTGTACGTGTCGTCGTCGATGGTGTTCGAGCGCGCGCAGCTGTTCCCGACGCCGGAGGAGTACCTGCGCGACTGCCCGGTGCCGCTGTCGGCGTACGGCTTCTCGAAGCTGACCGGCGAGGTGTACTGCCGCGCGGCCCACGAAGAGCACGGCCTGCCATACACGATCTGCCGCCCGTTCAACGCGTACGGCCCGGGCGAGATGCCGGACTCCGAACCGGGCATCGCCCACGCGGTGCCGGACCTGATCGACAAGGTGCTGTCGGGCCAACGGCCGCTGCAGATCTTCGGCTCGGGCGAGCAGACGCGCACGCTGACCCACGTGGACGACATCGCGGACGGGGTCGTGACGGCGATGAGCTCGCAGGCGGGCCTGAACGAGGACTTCAACATCTCGGCGTCGCGCGAGCTGACGGTGGCGCAGATCGCGCGCATCGTGTGGGAGACATGCGGCGAGGATCCGGAGGCGTTCGAGCTGGAGCACCTGCCAACGTTCGCGGTAGACGTGCAGCGCCGTTGGCCGTCGGTGGAGAAGGCGCGCAAGCTGCTGGGCTGGCAGGCGCGGATCGAGGTGGAGGACGGCATCGCGGCGACGGTGCGCTGGCTACGCACCCTAAAGGGCACGCCCTCCGGGGCGCAAGCAAGCGAGCGGCGCACCGCAACGCCTGCTCCTCGCACGGGCTCCAAGGCCCCCAAATCGCGTGCGCGGCGAGAACCGGCCACGCCGACGTCCCCGCCCGCCCCGGCTCCTCGCGTGGCCAAGAAGACCCCGGCGACGGGTGCGCTGCAAGCGTCGGCCGCGTCGGCCTCGGCGTGATGGCTGCGAAGCGCAGCGACCGTCCCATCGTCGGCTGCGGATAGGCTGCGGCGCTCATGTCAGACAGTCCTTCAGCGCTGATCACGGGCGTAACCGGCCAGGACGGCTCCTACCTGGCGGAGCTCTTGCTCGACAAGGGCTATGACGTGCACGGCATGGTTCGCCGCGCGTCGACGGAGAAGTTCGAGCGTATCGAGCACATCCGCAACCGCATCACCCTGCACCAGGGCGACCTGCTCGACCAGCGTTCGCTGGTCGACGCGCTGCGCGCGTCCAATCCGAGCGAGATCTACAACCTGGCTGCTATGTCGTTCGTTGCGGTGTCGTGGATCCAGCCGACGCTGACGGCAGAGTTCACGGGCGTGGGCGTGACGCGCATGCTGGAGGCGATGCGCGAAGTGTGCCCGCAGGCGCGCTTCTACCAGGCGTCGTCGAGCGAGATGTTCGGCAAGGTCCTCGAGGTCCCGCAGACGGAGAAGACGCCTTTTTACCCCCGTTCACCCTATGGTGTGGCGAAGGCTTACGGTCACTTTATTACTGTTAATTATCGGGAGTCATACAATCTCCACGCGACCTCGGGCATACTGTTCAACCACGAGTCAAGTCGCCGTGGGCTCGAGTTCGTAACTCGCAAGATCACCTGGCACGCGGCGGCGATCAAGCACGGGCTGGAGAAGGAGCTGCGGCTGGGCAACCTGGACGCGGAGCGCGACTGGGGCTATGCGAAGGACTATGTGGAAGCGATGTGGCTGATGCTCCAGCGCGAGGACCCACAGGACTACGTGATTGCAACGGGCGAGGCGCACTCGGTGCGCGAGTGTTGCGATGTGGCCTTCGACGAGGCGGGACTGGGCGACTTCGAGCGGTACGTTACGATCGACCCGGCGTTCGTGCGCCCGGCGGAGGTGGACCACCTGATCGGCGACCCGTCCAAGGCCGAGCGTGACCTCGGCTGGAAACCGCAGACGAGCTTCGAGGATCTGATCCGCCTGATGACCCGCGCGGACCTCGAGCTGCTGAAGCCGCGCTAAGGCTGAAGCTGCGCTGAGCGCGATGGGCGTTCCCCTATTCGACACCTCCACGCCGCTGGTCAGTTTGCGCGACGAGTTGCGCGCGGCGGTCGCGCAGGTGCTGGACTCCGAGCGCTACATCCTGGGGCCGGAAGTGAGCGCATTCGAGCGCGAGTTCGCGTCCTACTGCGGCGCGGGACACGCGGTGGGCGTGGCCAACGGCACTGACGCGATCACGATCGCGTTGCGCGCGATGGGCGTGGGGCCGGGCGATGACGTGGTGGTGCCTTCTTTCACGTTCTACGCATCGGCCGAGGCGATCCCGCCGACGGGCGCCAAGCCCGTGTTCTGTGACATCGACCCCGACAGCTACTGCGTCACCGCGGACACCGTGCGTGCGGCGCTCACCCCCCAGACCAAGGCGGTGATCGCGGTGCACCTGTTCGGCAACGTCGCTCCTGTGCGCGAGATAGAGGCACTGGGCGTGCCTGTATTGGAGGATGCTGCCCAGGCCGCCGGCTCGCGCTCGGTTGCCGGACGACCCGGCGCGCTGGGCACTGCGGCGACGTTCTCCTTCTTCCCCTCCAAGAACCTCGGGTGCTTCGGCGATGGCGGGATGATCACCACATCCGACGAGGCACTGGCCGAGCGCGCGCGGGTACTGCGCTTTCACGGCTCGCGCGACAAGGTCACCTACGAGATGGTCGGCTACAACTCGCGCCTGGACGAGCTGCAGGCGGCCATCCTGCGCGTGCAGCTTCCCCACCTCGACACCTGGGCTGACGGACGCCGCCAGTCGGGCCACCACTACGAGGAGGCGGGGCTGGGCGCACTGATGAGCCTCCCGCGCGCAATCGACGGCGCCTCCCCCGCGTGGCACCTGTATGTGGTCGCCCACCCGCAGGTGGAGCGCCTGGAAAGCGCGCTGGCCGCTGCTGACATCGGCCACAAGCCGTACTACCGTACGCCGGTGCACCGCCAGGCGGCGATGCGCAAGTGGAGCGCGCGCGTGGAGTTGCCTGGCACCGAGCAGGCCGCGCGCGCCCACCTCGCGATCCCCATGAGCCCGCTGCTCACTCGCGAGCAGGTCGATCAGGTGGCGGCAGCCGCTCGCAGCGCCGGCTGACAGACCCTGGTGTGACCCTCTGCCTGCTACGTGAGCGCCATGTCACTCGCTCCGCTCGTACCAAGGGTCAAACCAGGGCTCGCCTTGACCTGCTCGATCGATCACGCCCCGGCAGGCGCAGAACGGCCTGAACTCTTTCGCGCTGTCGCTTTACCTCGCTTACCGGCGTCCAGATCAAACGTACGATAATCCCGGGACGCCGCCGAACACAGACCAGCGTGAAGGAGCACCTGCTGAACTCCGCGCGGATCCACCACAAGCCGCCCCCGAAAGCGAGGATTGTATCTCGCTCTTGACACAGTGATCACCCTTACATGATCCTTCTGCAGATGCTCGGCGAGGCTGCCATCTTTTTTGACCTTGATGATTGCTTTTGCGATTGCTTCCATCCCCTCGCTTACCGATAGTGTGCTTTCCCGCTCGACACTTAGGAACTCGGGCGCCATCCAGATCCAGCAATCAGGCAACGAGGGAACATAGACTCTCGGCGTCGTCTCCCGTTGATACTTGATCAGCTCTTTGGCTCGTTGCCCGAGGTCCCGGATGCCCAGTGCCTGTCGGCCATCAAAGATTCTAATTGCGCCACGTGCTCTAGCATCGAGAGCGTCGAGCATATTTCTGCAGGCTGACCAAGTCTGCCGGAAAGTGACCTCGTCAGCGATCTGGCCTACCGCTGTCTCCGCCTGACTGGGAAACCTGTGGAGCGGGTCCAAATGTCTCATAACGTTATATGCATTCCACGGCAATACTAGGGCAGTCTGTATCATCTTTTCGAACTCTCTGGCGCGTGCCTTTATTTCCCAGCTGTACTTCACTATGCCCTCATCGTCGTGATACAAAGCGCGCGCACGGCGCTGAATCGCGCGCGATGGAAGCAAGATCGTCGGTATTTCGTTACGCAAGACGAGCAAAAATCCGCGCGCCTCTCTTTCGCCTTGTCGTGCCAAAAGATCATTGAGTAGTACCCCAAATTGCCTGCCCGTCAATGCTCCTTCTTCCGAAAGATCTAGGCGCTCGTAGTCATTCATGCGTTTAACGATGACGCTGCCCGATGTATCAAGGCACTTCCCCTCTGCTGAGCAAGGAGGCTCATCTACCTCGAGCTTAGGATCCAGCCAAACGGTCTCGCGCATCGCAGAGTGTCGTTGTGCAGCGTCAGCCGAAAATCGACCGATCAAGGCCCCTATCTCGGGGAGCCAGAACTCTCGCTGCTGCCGTTCCTCTCGGCCTCGAGGATTACCGCCTATGAAGTGACCCAATCCACCAATCTCGAGCAGGTTCATGCCTCCAGCCGGAGCTGAATCGAGAACGCTGTCTGGACGTACTATCGGATCGTTGCCTCCTACGACGAAGAGCATCCTCTGCCTGAACGCTTCCACACGGCTTTCATAGCTACCTCGATACTCTTGCTCAAAGACCTCATAGAATGTGCGCTGAATATAGTGAAATAGCTCTCTGTCGAGCCCGGCCACCCGCTTCGATGTAGCGCCGTATCGATTGTCCAACATTCCCTCGTCAAGCTCGTATCGCAGTGAGTGCAGCACGGTCTGCCATTCCTCAGAATGAGCAAATGCGGTCGGCGAAAGTTCTCGCAAGGCCCCGCCAGACAACAGCGTTGAGCATGAGCTGATGGCAAACGGCCACGACATAAAGACCGACTGAGCGGTAAAGCCGCCCAGACTGTAACCTACGACGTGCAAGGATGGCTCTTCTTCGTATCCTCGGTTGACGAGGGCACCACCTAGCTTGTCCCACTCATCAAGTTTCAGGACGTCCCGCAGAGCGGTGATGCAATCACGGAACACCGTTTTGCTGGGAGAGCGGGGCTTCAGTTTCTGCGCATTTGACTGCGATCGTCCGGCCTTTCGCAACGCGTCGAGCGACGCGTCCCGTAGGTCGTGCCACCTTAATCCAATCTCGCCCGCAAGAAGGTCGCCGTCAAGACGACTGCCGGCTGGTCGATACTTCTCTAGCAATAGCTCAGCACCCGAGGGACTGCGATATCGCGAACGTCTGACGATAGCACTGAGGAACCACTGGGTCTCTATCATGTATCTAAGGAACTGACAAAAAAGATGAGAACCGTCCCATAGATATCGGTGCAGTGGTTCTTCGGTAAACTGCGCGAACGGAGCGCGTGTGAGATGACCAGGAAACGGCCGCAGGATGCACGCAACGCCATCGTCATTTGTGGACGTGTGAGATGCGATGATTTGCGAGGCGAGCTGATAGTAGAGGCCCATGCGGTCAAGCTCATTCAAGCCATTGTGAAAAAGGAATATGCGTGAGATGCGCCGCGGCGGTGTGCAGGCCGTAAGGACTCGACACGTGTGCAAATTCTCTGGCGCCGGAGGGTTGTTGTGATACTCATGAAGCCTCTGGATACCTCGTACGGGAGCAGATGGGAAGCGGAGCATGGACTCGCGTAGCGAAACTGCCAATTGCGTGTCTTCACTGGCCCCTTCTCTTTGGGACGGACAACTTCTGATGAAGCGGTAGAGATAGCCAGGAGCCGGTCGCCACCCGGCATGATCCGCCACGGGCCACGTATCTACGTCCAGGTTAAGAGCATCGTCTCGGTCGCTTGAGTTGATGCGGATAGCCTGGTCGTAACACCAGGCATCCTCCTTCCCTGCGCGGACCGTGAGTGAGCGAGGCTCCATTAGCCACTTAGCTCCACAGTTGTGTTTGCGTCCACTCTGACTCGTGACAATGGCTCGGCGCGCCTCATCGCACGAGAGGTTACGGCATTGACGCTCTAGCCGACTTCCGCTAGCAGATAAGGAGCGATCATCTGAAATGTCCGAAGATTGGCATCATTTCTGGGGTGCGGCACGGTCGGTAGGATCTGCCGACCCGCCCGTGGACCGCAGGGACGCGACCATCACATCTCGACACCGGTGCGTTTCGTGCTTGGCGCTTCTCGAGTACGACGAGATTGTGCCGGCCAACGGCGTTCCGATCCGGCTCCGAGTGACCTAGCGCCAGCGCTCCAGCAAGTCCTCGTCGGGCACCTCACGCACGATGCGTGCAGGGACGCCCATGACGACCGCGCGGGCGGGGACATCGCGCGTGACCACAGCGCCGGCCGCCACGAACGCCTCCTCGCCGATCTCCACGCCCGGGGTCAGCACCGCGCCACCGCCCACGCGACAGGCGCGGCGCAGGGTCGCGCCGACCGTCGGAGTCTCCGGTCCGTGGCGCGCCATCGTGTGGTCATTGGTCGTCAGCGCACCGGGGCCCACGAACACGTCGTCCTCGATCACCGTAAAGGCCGTCAGGTAGACGTTCGTCTGCACGCGTACGCGCGCGCCTACGCGCACGTCGTTGTCGACCACGCTGCCGCGCCCGATCACCGATCGCTCGCCGATCGACGCCCGCTCGCGCACGTAGCACTGGTCGCCGAGGATCGCGTCCGCGCCGATGTCAGCGCCCGCGAACACCACCGCGCCCGTGCCCACGCTCGCGCGATCTCCGAGCCGCAGCGGCCCCACCTCGCCCCGCGCGCTCGAATGGCGTGCCAGCCGCGGGCGCTTGCCCAGCACCGCGTGGTCCTCGATCCAACAGCCCGCGCCGAGGACCGTGCCGTCGCGCACCACCACGAATGCCCCGAACGTCACGTCCTCCCCCAACTGCACGCCATCTCCCAGCAGCGGTCCGGCAACGCGGGCGCCAGGCGCCGAGCGATCCGCGCTCACCGGTGCCCCCGACGGTCAGCGCTCACGGATGCCGCCAGACATTCACCGTGGTGTCTCCCCGCTCACAACCGCACTACGTTTGCGCTGCTGGTGGCACGCGTCACGCCGCGGAGGTCCAGGAGCAGGCGAGCGCGCGTGGCCAGCAGCTGGTGGTCGACCGTGGGGTGCGCTGTCACGATGATCGCCAGGTCCGCTTCTGATGCTGCCTGCTCGAGCGGCGTGCTTGCCAGCGCCAACTCGCCCAGCTCGGGCACGTGCGGGTCGTGGTAGAGCACCTGCGCGCCCAGGTCGCGCAACAGGCCGATGATCTTCAACGCCGGCGATTCGCGCACATCGCTCGTGCCCGGCTTGTAGCTGACCCCGATCACCGCCACCCGCGCGCCTTTCACCGACATGCCCCTGTCATTCAGCGCCCGCTGGGCCTTGGCCACGCAGTGATATGGCATCTGCTGGTTGACCTTGCCCGCCAGCTCGATGAACTCCGTCGCCATGTCGAACTCCCGCGCGCGCCAGCTCAAGTAGAACGGGTCCACCGGCAGGCAGTGACCGCCCATCCCCGGCCCCGGCTCGAAGCGCATGAAGC
The DNA here is from genome assembly GCA_035602785.1 of Solirubrobacteraceae bacterium. GTDB lineage: Bacteria > Actinomycetota > Thermoleophilia > Solirubrobacterales > Solirubrobacteraceae > Palsa-744. Next base: position 1,826 of record DATNLQ010000178.1, on the reverse strand, counting down.
CATACGGCTTGGTCGCCGCCGCATCCACCACCTCCCAGATGTCGATCCCCATCCGGTCGGTCAGCATCGCAAGCTCGTTCACCAGCGCGATGTTCACCGAGCGAAAGATGTTCTCCAGCAGCTTGGTCAGCTCCGCCGCCTCGGGACTCGACACCAGCACCACGCTGTCGCACACCAGCCCGTACAGCTCCTGCGCGCGCTGCGCGCATGCCTGCGTCAAACCTCCAAGCACCTTGGGCGTGTTGCGCAGCGTGAAATCGGTGCGCCCCGGGTCAACCCGCTCGGGCGAGAAAGCCAGATGAAAATCCCTACCCGCCGCCAGCCCCGACTCCTCCAGCAGCGGCGCCACCCGCTCGCGCGTCGTGCCCGGATAGGTGGTCGACTCCAACACCACCAGCTGACCTGCCTGCAACACCTCCGCCAACGCACGCGTCGCGTCGATCAGCGGCCCCAGGTCCGGCTCGCGATTGCTCGTCAATGGCGTCGGCACGCACACCAGCACCGCATCCGCCTTCGCCAGCCGCGCATAGCGCGTCGTCGCGCCGATGCGGCCGGCCAGCGCCCTCAGCTCGTCGGACGACACGTCCTCCACATACGACTCCCCCGCCTCGATCGCCGCCACCTTGCGCGCGTCCGAGTCCACCGCGATCACGTCGCAGCCCTCCTGCGCGAACGCAACCGCCAGGGGCAGCCCCACATAGCCCAACCCGATCACGCCAACGGTCGGCATCAAGTGATCGCCAGTCTAGGCGCTCACTTGGACGAGGCGGCCGCGACCTCGAGCGAGCGCAGGTCCGCGCGGACCATCCGCTCGACCAGCTCCTCGAAGCTCACCTGCGGGGCCCAGCCCAATCGCTCGCGTGCCTTGGACGGGTCGCCCACGCTTGGGGTGCTCTCCGGCGGGCGCACCAGCTCGGAGTCCACGCGCACGTAGCGCTCGAAGTCGAGGTCCACGCACGCGAACGCAGTCTGCGCCAGTTCGGCCACCGTGTGGGCCATGCCGCTCGCCAGCACGTAGTCGTCGGGACGCTCCTGCTGGAGCATCAGCCACGCGCCGCGCACGATGTCGCCCGCGAACGACCAGTCGCGGACTGCCTCCAGATTGCCCAGCGTCAGCTCCCGCTGCCGGCCGAGCGCGATCGCCGCCGCGCCGCGGGTGATCCTGCGCGTGACGAACTGCTCGGGCCTGCGCTCGGACTCGTGGTTGTAGACGATGCCCGAGCTCGCATGCAGCCCGTCGTGGACGCGCATCGCGCCCACCAGCTCGTGCGCCGCCAGCTTGGCGATCGCATACGGCGTCGTCGGTCGGCAGGGCGTGTCCTCGCGCTGCGGGCTTTCCGGAGCCTCGCCGAAGATCGCGCCCGACGCCGATGCGAACACGCGCACGCCCGAGTCGAGCTCACGCACCGCCTCGAGGATCGCCGCGCACGAGCCCGCTATCGCCGCCATCGTCTCGCGCGGACGCTCCCACGAGGCCGGCACAAACGACGGCGCCGCCAGGTGGTAGATCTCATCGGGGCGCACCTGTGCGATCGCCGCGCCCAGCGACGACACATCGAGTAGGTCCCCGCCCACCAGCTCGACGCGCCCACGCAGGTGCTGCGAGCAGCCCAGCGACCGCTCCGCGCGGGCGGGCGGGCATCTGATCATGCCCGTCACGCCGTAGCCGTGCTCGAGCAGCAGCTCCGCCAGGAACGAGCCGTCCTGGCCGGTGATGCCCGTGATCAGGGCCCGCATCGCGATCGCCCAGGGACGCTGGTTGCGTTGGACACGGCCGGAGCTTACGTGCTCGCGGACGCCCCGTCGTAGATCGCCGCGAGCGACTT
>DATNLQ010000157.1:0-6310 GCA_035602785.1 Solirubrobacteraceae bacterium | reverse complement strand
GAGGCCGTCGTTGCCCGCGGCCTGTCCGCGTCCCCGATCGGCCAGGTCCTGATCGAGGAGTCCGTGCTCGGATGGGGAGAGTTCGAGCTCGAGGTGATGCGCGACGCCGCCGACAACGTCGTGATCGTCTGCTCGATCGAGAACATCGACCCGATGGGTGTCCACACGGGCGACTCCGTCACCGTCGCGCCCCAGCAGACGCTAACCGACTCGCTCTACCAGCAGCTGCGCGACCAGGCGATCGCCGTGATCCGCGCCGTCGGCGTCGAGACCGGCGGCTCGAACGTGCAGTTCGCGGTCAACCCCGACACCGACGAGATCCTCGTGATCGAGATGAACCCCCGCGTGTCGCGCTCGTCCGCGCTCGCGTCCAAGGCCACCGGCTTTCCGATCGCCAAGATCGCCGCGCGCCTGGCCGTCGGCTACCGCCTGGACGAGATCGACAATGACATCACAGGCGTGACCCCCGCCTGCTTCGAGCCCACGATCGACTACGTGGTGGTCAAGTGGCCGCGCTTCGCCTTCGAGAAGTTCCCCGGATCGGATGCCACGCTGACCACGCACATGAAGTCGGTGGGGGAGGCCATGGCGATCGGGCGTACTTTTCAGCAGGCGTTCGCCAAGGCGCTGCGCTCGCGCGAGCTCGACAAGCCGCCCTCGCTGCGCGGGAGCAGCGAGCAGGAGCTGCTGGACGGCCTGGGCACCCCTGCCGCCGACCGCTACGAGGCGATCCTCGAGCTGTTCGCCCGCGGCACGCCGATCGAGGCTGTGCACGAGCGCACCCGCATCGACCGGTGGTTCCTGCGTGAGCTGCGCGAGCTCGCGCTCGATCCGCAAGCGCCGTTTGCCGGCGAGCGCGCGTTTCGCTCGGTCGACACGTGCGCCGCCGAGTTCCTTGCGCGCACGCCCTATTACTACTCCGGCTGGGAGCGACGAGCGGTGACCGCCGGCGACTCCGCGTCCGCCGGCCCCCAACCGGCGCGCGGTGCGCGGCTGTCCGCCAACGAGGTCCGCCGTGGCGAGCGAGAGTCGGTCGTGATCCTCGGCTCGGGGCCCAACCGCATCGGCCAGGGCATCGAGTTCGACTACTGCTGCGTGCACGCCGCCATGACCGTGCGCGAGTCCGGCCGCGACGCGGTCATGATCAACTGCAACCCCGAGACGGTGTCCACCGACTACGACACCTCCGACCGCCTGTACTTCGAGCCGCTTACGCTGCAAGACGTGCTCGCGGTCGTCGAGGTCGAGAGCCAGCCGGACGACGCCAGCGCCGCCCGATCAGGTGAGCCCGGACGGCGAGCGGGCGGCAAGCTGGCGGGGGTGATCGTCCAGTTCGGCGGGCAGACGCCGCTGAAGCTCGCCGCCGGCCTGGTTGACGCGGGCGTGCCCTTGCTGGGCACCAGCGTCGACGCGATCGACCTCGCCGAGGACCGCGCGCGTTTCGGCGCGCTGCTCGCCGACCTCGGCTACAAAGCGCCTCCGTATGCCACCGCCGGCTCGCTGCAGCAGGCGCTCAAGTGTGCCGACGTGGTCGGCTTCCCGCTGATCGTGCGCCCGTCTTACGTCCTCGGCGGGCGCGCCATGGAGATCGTCTACGCGCACGACGGCCTCGCCGACTACCTGCGCCGCGAGGTGCTCGGCGCGGGGCTCGGCCACGACGCGACCCGTCCACAGAGCCCGGAGGGCTCTCCATCGATATTCCTCGATCGGTTTCTCGAGCACGCGATCGAGCTCGACGTCGACGCCCTGTGCGACGGCACGGACGTGTGGGTCGGCGGGATCATGCAGCACGTCGAGGAGGCCGGCGTGCATTCCGGCGACAGCGCCTGCGTGCTGCCGCCGCACTCGCTCGGGCCGAGCATGCTCGAACAGGTGCGCCAGGCCACGCGCGACATCGCCCTGGCCATCGGCGTGGTCGGGCTGCTCAACGTCCAGTACGCCGTGCACCACGGCGAGCTCTACGTGATCGAGGCCAATCCGCGCGCATCGCGCACCGTGCCGTTCGTGTCCAAGGCGGTCGGGCTGCCGCTGGCCAAGCTCGCTTGTCGGATCATGCTCGGTGAGTCGATCGCCGCCCTGGACCTGCCGTCAGAGAACCAGGGCCTGGGCTTCGGCGACCACGTCAGCGTCAAGGAGGCCGTGTTGCCGTTCGATCGCTTCGAGGGATCGGACGCTCTGCTCGGCCCCGAGATGCGCTCCACCGGCGAGGTGATGGGCATCGCGCGCGACTTTCCCAGCGCCTTTGCCAAGGCGCAGGCCGCAGCCGGTGTGCCGCTGCCCAGCTGCGGCGCCGCCTTCCTCACGGTCACAGACGCCGATAAGGACGGCGTCTGTGGCGTCGCCCAGATCCTGCACGAGAGCGGCTTTGCCATCCTCGCCACGCGTGGCACCGCCGCCGCGATCGAACGCAGCGGCGTGCCCGTGCAGGTGCTCAACAAGGTCGGCGAAGGCTCGCCACACGTGCTCGACTGGATCGAGCGCGGGGACGTGGACCTCGTCATCAACACCCCCACCGGCGTCGGCGCGCGCGCCGACGGGCGCGAAATCCGCCGTGCGGCCGTCGGCCACGGCATCCCCTGCCTGACCACGCTCGCCGCCGCCGTCTCCGCCGCGCGCGCGATCTCGCGCGCCCAGCGCGAAGGCGGGGTGGGAGGAGTCGAGGTCTTGTGCCTGCAGGAGCTCCACGGCGCCCAGCGCGTCGCGCATGCCGGCGAGAAGGACGCCGCACGACCGTCGGTCAGCCCCGACGGAGCCGGGGTGGCGTGAGCGCCTGGACGGCCGCCAGCGCCCCCTTCGCCCGGCGGCTGCTGCAGGTCACCGGCATGCAGCGCCTTGGCCCCTACCACGTGCTGCGCGCCGTCGACCCCGACGGCCCGCTGGGCGGGCGGGGTGGGGCCAATCTCGTGCCCGGCCAGTTCGCCATGCTCGCCTGCGCCGAGCGCTGGGGCGCAGGCGAGGACGAGCGGCCCCACCTGCCGCGCGCCTTTTCGATCGCGCGCCTCGTCGACGGGGAGTGTCACTTCTTGATCGACGACGTCGGTCCGGGCACGCGGCGGCTGAGCGAGCTTCGCGCCGGCGAGCAGCTGTGGGCGCTCGGCCCGCTCGGGCGGGGCTTCACCGCGCCGCCCGAGGGTCGCCGCGCGATCCTCGTCGGCGGCGGCGCCGGCATCGCGCCGCTTGCCATCCTGCAGGACCGGCTGCAGGTCACCACCACCGTGCTGCTCGGCTTTCGCGACCTCGCCCATGCGCACGGCGCCGCCCTGCTCGACGGCGCCCGCGTGGCCACCGACGACGGCTCCACCGGCCACCACGGCCTCGTCACCGACCTGCTCGACGCCGACCTCGCACGCGACGCAGACGCGGTCGTCTACGCATGCGGGCCCGCGGGCATGCTCGAGGGCGTCAGGGCGCTGTGCGAGCGGACCGCCACGCCCGCCCAGCTCGCGCTTGAGGCCGGCATGGCCTGCGGCTTCGGCGCTTGCTACGGCTGTGTGGTGCCCAAGCGCGGCGGCGGCTATTTGCGCGTGTGCCTGGACGGGCCCGTGATCGACGCAGCCGAGCTCGAGCACGTGGATGCGCACGCGGGATCGCCTGCATGAGCGTCTCGTTCTGCGGACTGGAGCTCGCGCATCCGATCATCAACGGCTCTGGCACCTTCGACGCGATCGCCGCCGGGCAGGTGTTCGGCGAGCAGCTGCGCGAGCGCTTCCCGTTCGCCGCCTACGTGTCCAAGACCATCACGCTCGCGCCGCGCCAGGGCAACCCGCCGCCGCGGCTGTGGGAGGCCCCGGCCGGGCTGATCAACTCGATCGGGCTGCCCAACAAGGGCCTTGACCGCTACCTGTCCGAGGACCTGCCCGCGCTGGCGCAGCTGGGGATCGGCGTATCCGCTGCCGATCGGCCCGGGCGCGGCGTGCCGCTGATCACCAACGTGATGGGCTCCAGCGCGCAGGAGATCTCCAACCTGCTGGACGCCTGCGACGAGCACGAGCAGATCGCCGCGATCGAGCTCAACGTGTCCTGCCCCAACGTCAAGACCGGCCTGGACATCGGCGCTGATCCGCGCAGCCTCGAACAAGTGCTTGGCGCCGTGCGCGGCCACACGCGCAAGCCGCTGATCGTCAAGCTCACGCCCAACACCGCCGACGTGGCCGCCTGTGCGCGCGCCGCCCAGGACGGCGGCGCAGATGCCGTCTCGCTGATCAACACGCTGCGCGCGATGGCGCTCGCGCCCGGCCCGCGCTCGAGCGAGGCGGACGGATCGGCTCAGGGCAGCGGCGCTCGCTGGCTGGGTGGCGGCAGTGGAGGCCTGTCCGGCCCTGCCATCCGCTCGGTCGCCTTGGCCCAGGTGGCCGCCGTCACAGAACGCGTGAGCGTGCCAGTGATCGGCATGGGCGGCGTGCAGAGCGCAGCCCACGCGCGTGACCTGATCGACGTGGGCGCCACGCTCGTCGCGGTCGGCACCGAGAGCTTTCGCGATCCCGAAGCCGGGTGGCGGATCGCCCAGGGCCTGGGGTGGAGCCGGCAGACGGCCGATTCGACCATTTAGCGGAAACAGCCGAAAAACCCCTGCAAACGAGCCAGGACACCGTCCACCAGCCTCGACGTTCCTATAGCTCAGGTTGAGATATAGGTGAATTCGTCGCTTTGGCTTTGCTCGCCAGCCCCCGGTGTGTAGACTCGCCGCCCATGGTCACGGCGACCGGCACCACGTCCTCAAACCCCTCGATCACACCCGAGCGCTCCCTCAACCAGAGGATGGACGCCCTCGCCAGAGCCAACCAGATACGCATCCAGCGCGCTCAGCTCAAGCGCGACCTCAAGTCCGGCCGGCGCTCCATCCACTCGCTGCTGCTCGAACCGCCCGAGTACGTCGAGACGGCCAAGGTCTTCGACATGCTGCTCGCCGTGCCCAAGTACGGCCGCGTCAAGGTCAACAAGATCCTCGCCCACTGCCGCATCGCGCCGTCCAAGACCATCGGCGGGCTCTCAGAGCGCCAGCGCAGCGAGCTCATCTCCCTGCTCCACCACTGAGCCGATCCTGGCCTGTCGCTCGCCGCTCGGTTGCCGCCGAGCCCCTCATTAGGGTCCAGAACGTGGCGCGCGTGTTCGTCATAACGGGCCCCTCGGGGGTCGGTAAGGGGACTCTCATCCGTGGGCTGATGGAGCGTTTGGGTGGACAGGCTCAGCTCGAGCTGTCGGTGTCTGCCACCACGCGCGCCCCCCGTCCAGGCGAGGTCGACGGGATTCACTACCACTTCCTCACCCGGGACGAGTTCGATCGCCGCGTTGTCGCCGGCGACTTCGTCGAGCACGCCGACTACGCCGGGCGCAGCTACGGCACGCTGCGATCAGAGCTCGACGATCGCGTGCGCGCCGGCGTGCCGGTCGTGCTCGAGATCGAGGTCCAGGGCGCCCGCCAGGTGCGTGGCGCGATGCCCGAGGCGGTACAGGTGTTCGTCGCGCCGCCGTCGCTGGCCGCGCTGCGCACGCGGCTGATCGCGCGCGGCACCGACGACGCCCTCGAGGTCGAGCGGCGCCTGCAGGTCGCCGAGCAAGAGCTCACCGCCCAGCCCGAGTTCGGCCACGTGGTCGTCAACGACCGCCTCGACGACGCGCTTGACCGCCTCACCGAGATCGTGTCCGCCGAGCTCGACTGAGCCCAGTCGCCTGCGCGGCCCCGTGCGGTCACATTGCGACGACGCGCAGGCGCCGCGCCAGGGGCCTGACAGCCGAGCGCACTAGACTGGCAGGCTCAACCACGAAAGGGCAAGCGACAACGTGATCTCCCCCCGCATCGACCGACTGCTCGAGCAGGTCGACTCCAACTACGCCGGCGTGATCGTCGCCGCCAAGCGCGCGCGCCAGATCAACAGCTACTACCACAACCTCGGCGAGGGCACCTTCGACGAGTTTCCCCCGCCGATGATCGAAACGGCGTCCAAAAACTACCTCACGATCGCCCTTGAGGAGGTAGCAGCCGGAAAGATGAAGTACCACTACAGGTAGCCGACTCGGCGCGCAATGCACGCGCCAGGGCTTGCCAGTAGCCGGCCATCACTCTAAAACCAGGGGATCATGTCCCGCATCCTGCTCGGCGTCAGCGGCGGCATCGCCGCATACAAGGCGCTTGAGCTCATACGGCTGGCGACCGCCGCCGGACACGCGGTGCGTGTCGTGCAGACCCCGACGAGCAGGCGCTTCGTGGGCGAGGCTTCCTTCGCGGCGCTAACCGGCGCGCCCGTGCTCGTCAGCGAGTTCGAGCGCGACCCCGCGCGCGGGGCCTTCCCGGGCGATCCGCTCCCCACGC
>DATNLQ010000148.1:0-2847 GCA_035602785.1 Solirubrobacteraceae bacterium | reverse complement strand
CCAGGCGTCCGCCTTTGTGGGCGTCTGACGCGGTCGTCACCACGCGCCCGCCGCTCAAGCGGTCGCGCAGCAGGTTGGTCAGCAGAAACGGCGCCAGGTGGTTGAGCGCGAACGTTCGCTCCAGGCCCTCCGAGGTCTCCTTGTGCGAGGCGAACAGCGCCCCAGCGTTGTTGGCCAGCACGTCTATGCGCTCGTACGCCGCGCGCACCTCCTCGGCCAGCCTGCGCACCTCTGACATCAGCATCAGGTCAGCCACGTGCTCATGCACCGCCGCGCCCCCGCCAGCCGCCCGCGCTTCGCCCGCCACCGCCGCCACGCGGTCTGCGTCGCGGCCCACCAGAGCCACCTCCGCGCCCTCGCTCGCCAGCGCCAGGGCCGCCGCCTGGCCGATGCCACGTGTCGCGCCCGTCAGCAGCACCAACGTCATGAGCCGACTCTACACCCGCGCGAGTCACGTGGGGATGACCGCGAGGCCCGGGCGCCCACCCGGGATGATCGGGGAAGATCGCGCCGCCACCGCAACGCCTTGCAGCGGGCCAATGGCGCCCGCCCCGAGCTAGACTCGCACGCGATGGCCGACTCAGACGACGACCTCTTCGGCGCAGAGCACGTCCGCGTCTACCGCGACACCGGCGGTGAGCGCGGCTATCACTGGCGCGGCACCACCATCCTGCTGCTCACCACCACCGGGCGCAGCTCCGGTCAGCAGCGCACCACGCCGCTAATCCACCGCACCGACGGCGAGCGCTGGGTGATCGTCGCCTCCAAGGGCGGCGCGCCCGAGCACCCCGGCTGGTATCAGAACCTGCTCGCCCACCCCGACGCCGAGATCCAGGTGCTCGGCGAGGTCATACCCGTCAGCGCCCACACCGCCGACGGCCCCGAGCGTGAGCGCCTGTGGTCGGCGATGGCCGAGGTGTGGCCCGCCTACGACGACTACCAGGCCAAGACCGACCGGGAGATCCCCGTCGTCGTGCTCAGCCGCCGCTGACCGGCGACCCTTCGCCTCGCCGCGTGTGCGGCCAGGTGGCGAGCGCACGCCCACGCGGCCCACGCCGCGCGGCCGCGCGTGTCGGCGGATGGATCCGCGGTTCATGCAGCCACGCGACCCCGCCCGACCGCGAAGCGGTCCTATCATTATTTAAAACGTCTAAAAGCCGATCAAGAAAAGGACGTATGCATATGGCTCTACAGCTTGGCGACGAAGCCCCCGACTTCGAGGCCGACACCACCGAGGGACGCATCAAATTCCACGACTGGCTGGGCGACTCCTGGGCCGTGCTGTTCTCCCACCCCAAGGACTTCACGCCTGTCTGCACCACCGAGCTCGGCTACATGGCCAACGCAAAGCCCGAGTTCGACAAGCGGGGCGTGAAGATCATCGGCCTGTCCGTCGACCCCACCAAAGACCACGAGCGCTGGGCCGCCGACATCGCCGACACGCAGGGCACCGCGCCCAACTACCCCATCATCGGCGACGCCGACTTCAACGTGTCAAAGCTCTACGGCATGCTGCCCGGCGGTGTCTCCGGCGAGGCCTCCGCGCGCACGCCCGCCGACAACCAGACCGTCCGCAACGTGTTCGTCATCGGGCCCGACAAGAAGATCAAGCTGATCCTCATCTACCCGATGACCACCGGGCGCAACTTCGACGAGGTGCTGCGTGTGATCGACTCGCTGCAGCTCACCGCCAAGCACAAGGTCGCCACGCCCGTCAACTGGAAGCAGGGCGACGACGTCATCATCGCCGGCTCCGTCTCCAACGACGAGGCCAAACAGACATACCCCGACGGCTGGAAGGAGCCGCGCCCCTACATCCGCATCGTGCCCCAGCCCAACTAGGGGCTCGCCCGGGGGGCCCCAGGAAGGACCGCTCGGCCCGAGGGCCGCCTCGCCCGAAGCCGCGTCGAGGCGGCCCGCCAGGGCTCAAGCAAGCGGCCCGCGAGGCCGAGACTCAGCGTATGTCGGCGTCAGCCTGCTCGCCCGCCAGTGAGCCCGATGCCCCGGTCCTGCGCGCCCGTCGGACCGCCGCGCTCACGCGCATGGCCGTCGGCGCCGCCGGCATCGCGCTCGCGCTCGCCCAGCCGACGCTCACCAGCTCGCCCGCGCTCGCCGTCGTCGGCTTTGCGTTCATCGGGCTGACCTCGCTGTTGCAGCTCGCCGCGCCCCGCGCGGGCTGGCTGACCGCCGAGGAGTCGCTGTCCGGCTGCTCGGCCATCCTGATCGTCGGCCTCGGCTACGAGCACGTCACCGTGCTCAGCATCCTCTGGCTCACCGCCATCGCCAGCGGCGTGCTCGCGCGCGGAGGGCGCCAGCACTGGCTGGGACGGGCGATCGTGCTCGTCGGGCTGCTCGCGCCGATCGTGCGCTACGAGCACCTCAACGGCGAATATGGCGCGCTGTGCCTCGCCACGCTCGGCCTGCTGCTGACCAGCGGGCGGCTCACCCAGGAGCTCAACCAGCTGCTCGTGCAGGCACGCGCCCAGGCCCAAAGCGCCAACACGCTGCTTTTGGCCGGCGACATCGCCGCGCGGATGGCCGCCCGCGACGGTCGCAGCCCCGACCAGCGCCCCGACGTGGCCGCAGCGCAGTCAGAGGTCTTCAGCGCCGCCGAGATCGCCAGCGCCAGCGCCGCCATCGCGCGTCTGATCGACGGCGACGGCCTGTCCATGATGGTCCAGCCCATCGTCGACATCTCAACCGGGCGCGTGCACGCATACGAGGCGCTCGCGCGCTTTCACCAGCCCGGCATCGACGGCGGCCCGCTGCACTGGTTCGCGCTCGCCGACGAGCTGGGCCAGCGTCCCGCGCTTGAGCGCGCCTGCCTGCGCGCCGCGCTGGAGCTGT
>DATNLQ010000147.1:0-5369 GCA_035602785.1 Solirubrobacteraceae bacterium | reverse complement strand
CGCGCGTGGCCAGCAGCTGTACTTCCAGCCGGGCGCCTGTGCCTGCGTGCGAGACCTCGACCGATCCGTGCACCGCCCCGCCGTGCTGCACAGCCGCCAGCCTGATCGCAGACGCTGCGCTGCCGGCGAGCGGTGAGGATTGCGCTCCATCGTTGGAGCCGGCCGCCGGCGAGCCGGGTTCAGGCGCGGCGCCGGTTGGGCCCGCCAGACCGGACGAGGTCGGGGCCGTCGTCGTGGTGGCGCTGCTCGTGGTCGTGGTGGTGGTGGTGGTGCCGGTCACGACGACTTCGCCGGTCGAGCTGTAGATCTGCGTGCCTTCGAACCTGTAGTTGCCCGGCTGGTTGAACGTGCACGTCCCTTCCCAGGGGCCCTTCTGGTTGGCGCTCGGCACGCTTTCGCACGTGGGAGCGGTTCCGATCCAGCGGATGCCCTGTTCGAGGCTGCTCGACTTGTCGACGAACTTGACCGTGCCCCCGCTGGCGATCGTGACCGGAGCCGAGGGCGACCAGCATGGGTAGGAGGGGTAGGAGGTCGAGCAGCCCGTGACCGCTTCCACGGTCGGCGTTTCCGAAGCGGCCACCGCGGGGAGCACGACGATCGCGGCTCCCATCACAGCGGCCAAGCCGAACAGCAGACGCCTGCGCAATCTCATGGTGGAACCGCCTTCCTCATCCTCGGCGTAACGATGGCCGCTAGGAACGGCGCGTGCCAGCGTGTGATGCGCGCCGCCGTCACCTCACAGGACACCGTCGCGCGCCGATCCTTCCCGCTACAGTCGCTGGGTGGAGGTGACCGCAGCGCGCTGTCTACGCGCGCCTGCACCTGAGCAATGCGCACCCTGGACCCACAGTCCCTGACCAAGCACGTGGACCGTCTGTATCGCGCCGCGTGGGCTCTGTGCGGGTCGCGCGAGGACGCCGAGGACCTCGTGCAGGAGACGTTTGCACGCGTGTTGTCGCGGCCGCGCGTGCTGCACGGCGACGACGAGCTGTACTACCTGATGCGGGTCCTGCGCAACACGTTCTTGACCAGTCGCCGCACGGCCAGCAGGCGTCCGGTGACGGTCGCAACGCTCGAGGACGTGGTGGTGGCCGATCCCAAGCCGATGGCCAGACCGGACCAGGCGCTGGAGGTCCAGGAGGTGTTCGCCACGATCGCGCAGCTGCCCGAGGACTTCCGCCTGGCACTCGTGGCCGTGGACGTGCTCGGCCTGTCCTACCGCGAGGCGGCGCGCGCCCTGAAGGTACGGGAGGCGACGATCACTACGCGGCTTTTCCGCGCCCGCAAGCAGGTCAGCAAGCGCCTCGTGCCCGATGCGGACGACGGACAGACAGCTGCGGGCGCAGGCAGTCAGTCACCGGCTGTCGCTGACGGGCGGCCGGCGTCGGCCCAGGGCGCGATCGAGTCGCAGCGCCCCGCTGCGCCCAAGACCATGCGGGTGATCGACGGTCCGGGTGGGAAGGGTGCGCCATCCGCGGAGTCTTCTCCACCAGGACCTACGGAAACAATCATGAGCAAATCGTGAGCAAACATCCTCCATACACCGAATCCGAGCTGGTCGAGCTGGTGCGCGCGATCGACGTGCGTGCGCCCGAGCGGCTGCACAGCCACGTGCAGGCGCTCGTGGACGAGCGCTCCGCGCAGCGCGTGCACTTCCGGTGGGCTGGAGCGACGCTCGGTAGCCCGTCTGCGCTGCGCCTGCGACTCGGCGGCGCGATTGCGGTGGCGGCGGCCGCCGCGCTGGCACTGGTGCTGGCGCTGAGCCCGACCGGCTCGCCCAGCGCGCTCACGCTGCGCCAGACGTCGCCGCTGACCCTGCGCGCGGCGACGATGGCTGCGCCCACCCAAAGCGCGACCCACCCAGCCGAGCTCGCAGCGTCGGTCGAGGGTGTGTCGTTTCCCTACTGGGAAGATCACTTCGGCTGGCGCGCGAGCGGCGCACGCGTTGACCGTGTCGACGGACGGGCGGTCACGACGGTCTTTTACACCGACGCCAGCCATCAGCGGATCGGCTATGCGATCGTGTCCGGCACCCCGGCGCCGCCTGCCAGCGGCGGCATCGTGCAATCACGTGACGGGACGCCCTACCGGTACATCAAGGAGAACGGCGCGTGGCTGGTGACCTGGCTGCGCAACGACCGCAGGTGCATCGTGTCGGGACGGGGCATCAAGTGGACCACGCTGATGAAGCTCGCAAGCTGGAACGACGCGACCGCGTCCTAGGGTCGGCTCAGGACACCAAGCCGGGCAGGCTCAGCGGCGGCCCGGCCCAGCGCACGCCCTCGTCCGGCGCCAGAGCGGCCAGCGCGTCGGCCAAGCGCACCGATCCAAGCCCAGGGGCCTGGGGGCGAACCTGCAGGTCGAAGTCGAGCTCGAGCGCGGGGATCAGCACGAAGCGACGGGTCAGTAGCTGCTCGTGGGGCAGGGACATGCGCTCATGGCGCAGCTGTAGGTCGTCGAGCATGAGGATGTCGATGTCGATTGCACGCGGTCCGTGCCGGACGGCGTCCTGCTCGCGACCGAGCTCGCACTCCAGGCGCTTGACCAGGTCGAGCAGCTCCAGCGGCTCAAGCGCGGTGCGCACCAGCAGGCAGGCGTTGAGGAAGCTGGGCTGGTCGGGCACTTCCCCGACCGGGTCTGTGTCGTAGGTGGACGAGCTGGCAAGCACGCGCACGCCAGCTGCGTCCAGCGCATCGACGGCCGCCTGCAGATGGATGCGACGCTGGCCCACGTTGGAGCCGAGCCCCAGCAGTCCAGGCTGCGCGGGCACAACCGCTCAGCTCTCTGCTTCGCGCCAGACCTCGACGGACACCTCGGCCACGCTCAGCGCGATCGGCGGCTCGGGCTTGGTGGCCTTGACCCATACGCCCTCGAGCTCGTAGTCAGCCAGCAGCCGGTCGGCGATCGTGCTGCACAGCCGCTCGAGCGTCTTGTGCGAACGCTGCTGAGCGACCAGCGCGACCAGCTGGCATACGTCTGCATAGTCGACGGTGTCCTCGATGGCGTCTGTGACCGTGGCATCGGTCTCGCCGACGTCCAAGCGCAGGTCGAGCACCAGCCGCTGCCCAACCTCGCGCTCGGCCTCGGTGACCCCGTGACGGGTGTACAGCGACAGCCCGCTTATCTCGATCGTGACCGACTCGATCTCCCGCTCGCCGTCCAGGTCGTCGCGGGAATCGTCGTCTAGATCGTCCGCGTCCTCGTCCCCGTTCTCCTGGCCGTCCATCGCCCGTCCAACGTAGCAGCAGCCACGGCGAGCGCGTCGCGAACCGGCGCGACGTCGTGGACGCGAAACACGCTCGCGCCGCGCTCGAGCGCGAGCACGTTGGTTGCGATCGTGCCGGCGAGCCTGTCCTGCACGTCAGGCGGCTCGCTCGCGCCCGCAGCCCGCGCCGCGATCGCACCCAAAAAGCTCTTGCGCGACGTGCCGACCACGATCGGGCGCCCAATGCTCGTCAGCTCGTCCAGGCGACGCAACAGCGTGAGGTTGTGCTCGAGGGTCTTGCCGAAGCCGATGCCAGGATCGAGCAGCACGCGGCGCTCGGAGATCCCCTCATGCACGGCGAATAGGAGGCGCTCCTCCAGAAACGCCTTGACCTCGTCTACGACGTCCTCATAGCGCGGGTCGCGCTGCATCGTGCGCGGCTCGCCGAGCATGTGCATCAGGCAGCAGTCGGCGCCCCCGTCGGCCACGACTGCTGCCATGTCCGGGTCGGCGCGCAGGGCGCTGACGTCGTTTACGAGCGTGGCGCCCGCATCGAGCGCGGCGCGCGCCACGGGCGCCTTGCATGTATCGATCGAGATCTGGGCGTGCGCGGGCAGACCCGCCGCGGCCAGCCCCTCGAGCACGGGCCGCACGCGGGCAAGCTCGTCGGCGATCGACACCGGCTCAGCCCCCGGCCGGGTGGACTCGCCGCCAACGTCCACGACGTCGGCGCCTTCGTCGACCAGCGCGCAGCCCTGCGCGACCGCGGCAGCGGCATCGAGGAATTGCCCTCCGTCTGAGAACGAGTCGGGCGTGACGTTGAGCACCCCCATGACACGGAACGCGTGATCCACAGGGGCAACGCTACTGACGAGCGATTAGGCGTGCCTGGCAAGAACGCAGTGAGCGAAATGTGCTGGCCGAAACGGGGATGCGGGCGTAGCGAGTGTCTACCGGCTTCGGTACATGAGCGATCGAGGACGCCGCCAGGCGCGTCTACTCGCCGTCAGACGGGCTCGGGACGCTCTTGGTCTGATGCGCGGATGTCGGCGGTGCCGCCGGCGAGGCCGGGGCGCGGGATCGTGCGCGGGGCGCCTTCGCGCTCGGTGCGCCCGGCGGGCGTGGGCGGTGCGGGCAGCTCGGGCTTGGCCGGCTCTTCGACGCCGAAGACTTCCTCCTCGCTCTTGCCGTCGAGCAGCGCGAGGAACTCCTCCTTCTCGATCGTCTCGCGTTTGACGAGGATCTCGGAGATCTTGGTCAGGTTGGCCTGGTTGTCGGTGAGGATCTGGCGGGCGCGCGTGTGCGCGGACTCGATGATGCGACGGACCTCGTCGTCGATCTCGCGGGCGATCTCGTCGGAGTAGTCGGGCTCGGTGGAGAACTCGCGCCCGAGGAACGGCTGGCCGTGGTCGTGGCCGAACACGCGCGGGCCGAGCTTCTGGCTCATGCCGAAGCGCATGACCATCTGCTTGGCCGTGGCGGTGACCTTCTCGATGTCGTTGGAGGCGCCGGTGGTGATCTCGCTGAAGACGAGTTCCTCGGCGGCGCGGCCGCCGAGCGTCATCGCCATCGTGTCCTCCAGCTCCGCGCGCGTAGTCAGGAAGCGGTCCTCCTGGGGCATCGAGATGGTGTACCCGAGTGCCTGCCCGCGGGAGATCACCGAGATCTTGTGCACGGGGTCGGCGTGCTCGAGGAAGTGGCCGACCAGTGCGTGGCCCATCTCGTGGTAGGCAGTGATCAGCCGCTCCTTCTCGCTCATCACGCGCGTCTTCTTCTCGGGGCCGGCGATCACGCGCATGATCCCCTCCTCGAGCTCGACCTGGCCGATCTCGCGCTTGCCGGTACGAGCGGACAGCAAGGCAGCCTCGTTGATCAGGTTGGACAGATCTGCGCCGGTGAAGCCGGGGGTCTGGCCGGCAAGCGCATCGATGTCGATGATCTTGGCCAGCGGCTTGCCGCGTGTGTGCACCTCGAGGATCTTTGCGCGACCCTTGCGGTCGGGGCGGTCGACCGCGATCTGGCGGTCGAAGCGTCCGGGGCGCAGCAGCGCGGGGTCGAGGATGTCAGGCCGGTTGGTGGCGGCAATCATGATGATGTTGTCCTTGGCCTCGAAGCCGTCCATCTCGACGAGCAGCTGGTTGAGCGTCTGCTCGCGCTCGTCGTG
>DATNLQ010000146.1:0-10891 GCA_035602785.1 Solirubrobacteraceae bacterium | reverse complement strand
TATCAACTGGGCGATCTGCGACAGCGACTGGGAGATCGAGCTGTGCCGCATCCTCGAGGCGCACCCGCGGGTCCGGGCCTACGCGCGCAACCAATCACTCGGCCTCGAGGTGCCCTATCACTACGGCTCACAGCGCCGGCGCTACCTACCGGATTTCGTCGTCCTCGTCGAGGACGGACGAGGGGAGGACGACCTCCTCAACCTCGTGCTCGAGGTCAAGGGCTACCGACGCGAGGATGCCAAGGACAAGAAGAACGCGATGGACGCGTACTGGGTGCCGGGCGTCAACAACCTCGGTACCCACGGTCGCTGGGCCTTCGCCGAGCTAACCAACGTCTACGCGATGGAGGTCGATCTCGACGCGAAGATCACCGAAGCACTGGACAGCGCGATCGACGTGGCGATCTCAACACAGGCCGAGCCGGTGAGCTAAAGCGCGAGTGGGAGACCGAATGAGCAAGGCCAAGAAAAACACCGGGAAGGCCGTGGAGACGATCAGGCACGCCGATGCCTCGCGCAGAAACATCCCAACCGCCGAGTATGAGTCAGTCATGGCCGATCAAGACCGCGACCCCATCATGGTCGCCTACGAGCGGCGGAACGCTGACCTCGACCCTCAGCTCGTCTGGCGAGGGAAGGACATGGAGACCTGGTCGGATCTCGTCGCCCCGGCGCCGCCGCTGTTCATCCAGGAGAAGGTCCATCCCAAGGCCCTGATCGACGACCTGGTGAGCCGCACCGAGGCGGCGGCGGGCGAGAACTTCGAGCAGATCGACCTGTTCGCAGACTTCAACGGGCTCCCGGATGAGGTGTCGCGGACGGAGTTCTACGCGCACGACGCGAACTGGACGAACCGGATGATCCTCGGCGACTCGCTCCAGGTTATGGCGAGCCTCGCCGAGCGCGAGCGCCTCCGCGGAGAGGTGCAGTGCATCTACTTCGACCCGCCTTACGGGATCAAGTTCAACAGCAACTTCCAGTGGTCCACGACGAGCCGCGACGTCAAGGACGGCAAGGTCGAGCACATCACCCGTGAGCCTGAGCAGGTTCGCGCCTTCCGCGACACCTGGAAGGACGGCATCCACAGCTACCTCACCTACCTCCGGGATCGTCTCACCGTCGCACAGGATCTCCTGACGACCTCGGGGTCAATCTTCGTGCAGATCAGCGACGAGAACGTCCATCTCGTCCGATCACTGCTCGACGAGGTGTTCGGGGCCGAGAACTTCATCAGCCTCATCACATTCGTCACAACGAGCGGGTTCACGCAGGCCACTGCACTACCACGAAACGGCGACTATCTCCTGTGGTACGCGAAGTCAGCGGACTCGGTGAAGGTCAGGCCACTTTGGACTTACGCACCGGACCGTAAGGGCTACCGGTGGCTCGCCGTGGACGGCGAGCAGCGGTCGATGACCGCAGCTGAGGAGGCTGGCGACGCGCCGCTCCCTGATGGTGCGTTCGTCTACAAGGCCGGAGACATCGGCTCGCAGGGCGCCGCGAACGCGCCGCAACCGTTCGACTACCGAGGCCGCACGTACCAGCCGCCCAACAACTCCCACTGGAAGGCGAACTACCCGAACGGAATGGAGAGGCTCGCGCGTGCGGGTCGCGTCCACGTCGCGCGAAACAGCATCCAATACCGCCGCGGAGTCGAGGATTTCCCCTACAGAGTCAGGACGAACCTCTGGACCGACACGGGCACCGGGAACTTCACCGACGAGAAGATCTTCGTCGTGCAAACCAGCTCCAAGGTAATCGAACGTTGCGTCCTCCTCACCACCGATCCAGGTGACCTCGTCCTGGACCCCACATGCGGGTCCGGGACAACGGCCTACGTGGCGGAGCAGTGGGGACGGCGGTGGATCACGATTGACACCTCGCGCGTCGCGCTCGCGCTGGCACGCGCACGAATCATGGGCGCCCGCTACCCGTACTATCTCCTCCGCGACTCGCCCGCCGGACAAGCCAAGGAAGCGGAGCTGCACGACGACCCGGCTTCGGTTGGGCCAACCGGCGGCGATGTCCGCCACGGGTTCGTGCTCGAGACCGTGCCTCACATCAAGCTCGAAGCCATCGCGAATAACCTAGAGATCGATGTCATCTGGGAACGCTGGCAGCCGCTCACCGGGCAGGCGCTTGCCGCCCTGAACGCCGCTGCCGGAGAGACCTGGACGGAATGGGAAGTGCCTACGCCCATGCCGCCAGACTCGCCGGACGAGCTCAGGCGCCTCCACTCAGAGTGGCGGGACGCCCGCGCCCAAATGCAAGCCGAGATCGACGACTCGATCGCCTCGAAAGGCGAACGGGAGAAGCTCTACGACCGCCCCTACGAGGACCCGAAAACAGTCCGCGTCGCCGGGCCGTTCACCGTCGACAGCCTGTCTCCCCACCGACTAGCGAGCTTTGACGAGGACGATCGACTCATCGAAGCCGGCCGAGATGACTCATTCAGCGGCGCTGATGACTTTGCCGACATGGTGCTCGCGAACCTCACTACGGCCGGCGTGCAACAGGCACACAAGGACGCCAAGCTCGACTTCGTATCGGTCAGCCCGTGGCCCGGAAAACTGATCTGTGGAGAGGGCATATATCGAGAAGGCAGCGAGGACGCCGCCGAGAAGCGGGCTGGCATCTTCGTCGGACCCGAGTTCGGCACGGTTTCGCGAGCTGACCTGGTCGAGGCCGCGCGCGAGGCCGGTGACGCCGGCTTCGACGCCCTGGTCGCCTGCGCCTTCAACTACGAGGCCCGCGCCTCCGAGTTCAACCAACTCGGTCGAATCCCCGTCCTCAAGGCCCGGATGAACGCGGACCTCCACATGTCCGAGGAGCTCAAGAACACAGGCAAGGGCAACCTGTTCGTCATCTTCGGGGAGCCGGACATAGAGATCCTCGATGCCGACAGCGCCGAGGCCAAGGCCGGTCAGATTCAGGTCCACATCAAAGGCGTCGACGTCTTCGACCCGAGCACCGGGGAAATACGAAGCGATGACGCCGACGGCATCGCCTGCTGGTTCGTCGACACCGACTACAACGAGGAGAGCTTCTTCGTCCGGCAGGCATACTTCCTCGGCGCCAACGACCCCTACCGAGCGCTCAGGACGACCCTGAAAGCCGAGATAGACCCCGACGCCTGGGCCAGCCTCCACAGCGACACTTCGCGGCCGTTCGATAAGCCGGGCTCGGGCCGGATCGCCGTGAAGGTCATCAACCACCTCGGCGACGAGGCGATGAAGGTACTCCGCGTAGCGTAGTGCCGCTACTCATCGCCGACAAGTTTGACGCCAGCCTCCGGCGGCTCAGCGCCGACGAGCAGAAGGCGGCGAAGCTCACCGTCTACGAGTTGCAGACCAACCCAGCCAGCCCTGGCCTGAACTACGAGGCGATCAAGCGCGCCAAGGACAAGCGGTTTCGCTCAGTCCGGGTGACTCGCGACCTGCGAATGATTGTGCATGAGATGGGCGACAGCGTGACGGTCTGTTACGTCGGTCACCACGACGACGCGTATGACTGGGCCGAACGACGACGGCTCGAGGCGCACCCCAAGACGGGGGCCGCTCAACTCGTTGTGATCCGCGAGACAGTGCGCGAGATCGCGGTGCCCGCCTTCGTGCAAGCAAGTCGACCGCCCGACTCCTCGGCGGCGGAGACGTCTCCATTGCCGAGCGCTCGCCAACCGCTGTTCGCCGCCGTGACCGACGAGGACCTCCTCGGCTACGGCGTGCCACAGGACTGGCTAGAAGATGTCCGGCTGGCCGCGGACGACGCCGCACTCGAGACGCTCGCCGAGCACCTACCGGCCGAGGCGACCGAGGCGCTTTGGGAGCTGGCGACGGGCGGAACCCCGGAGATGCCCGTCCACGCTACCGAGGGAGAAGACCCCTTCGCACATCCCGACGCGCAGCGACGCTTCCTACTCGTCGGCACGGAGGACGAGCTCCGCCGTGCCCTCGAGTACCCGTGGGAGCGGTGGATGGTCTTCCTGCATCCCACGCAGCGCAGACTCGCGACGATGGCCTTCACCGGCCCCGCACGGGTAGCCGGCTCCGCTGGGACAGGCAAGACCGTTGTAGCGCTTCACCGCGCCGCGCACCTCGCTCGAGCTCACCCCAGCGCCCGACTGCTACTGACCACCTTCAACGACGCTCTCGCCGCTGCGCTCCGCGCCAAGCTCGAACTGCTCCTCGACGGCGAGGCCGAGGTTCGCGAGCGCATCACGGTCGTGCCGCTGGACAACGTCGCGCTCGGCATCTACCGGGAGGCCTTCGGTGAGCCAGAGATCGCCGAGCCGGCTGCGATCACCTCGGCAGTCGCGCATGCCTGTCAAGGCTCCGCACCGCAGCGGCTCAGCGTCCCCTTCGTGCAAAGCGAGTGGGCCGATGTCATCGACGAGTGGCAACTGGGCACCTGGGAGGCCTATCGCGATGTTCCCCGGCTCGGCCGCAAGAAGGGTCTACGCCAAGAGCAGCGCGCGGAACTGTGGGCGATCTTCGAGCAAGTAGACGCCGAGCTCAACTCATGCGGGCTGCTGACGATGCCGCGCATCTACGCCGCGGCGACACAGAGCGTGAGCGAGGGGAGAGCAGCGACCTTCGACTTCGCCGTCGTCGACGAGGCTCAAGACATCAGCGTGCCACAGTTGCGCCTCCTTGCCGCGGCGGCCGGGAGCAGGCCTGACGGTCTGTTCTTTGCCGGTGATCTCGGGCAGCGGATCTTCCAGACGCCCTTCTCGTGGAGGGCACTCGGGGTGGACGTCCGCGGGCGCTCTAAGACCCTGCGCGTCAACTACCGCACCTCGCACGAGATACGCCGCTGCGCGGACCGCCTGCTCCCGCCGCAGCTCAGCGATGTAGATGGCAACCCAGAGTCGCGCCGCGGCACCGTATCGGTATTCACCGGCGCACCGCCAGTCGTCGCCGTACTCACGTCGGCCTCCGAGGAGTCCACGAAGGTCGGGGCATGGCTCAGAGGACTGGTCGACGCCGGCGTCGGCGCCGACGAGATTGCAGTCTTCGTCCGCACCCCACACGAGTTCGACCGCGCCAACCAGGCCGTCGCCGCCGCAGGCCTGAACGCGCAACCACTCGATCCCGAGGCCGGCGTCCGAGCCGATCATGTCGCGGTAGGACAAATGGAGGACAGCAAGGGCCTCGAGTTCCGAGCAGTCGCCGTCCTCGCCTGCGACGAGGACATCATCCCGTCCCAGTCGCGCATAGACGAACTCGGCGACTACGCCGACCTCGAGGACACCTGGGAGACCGAGCGCCAGCTCCTGTACGTCGCCTGCACCCGAGCGCGCGATCATCTCCTCGTCACAGGCGTCGTGCCCGGGTCCGAGTTTCTTGAGGACCTGATCGGCTGACCGTGCGATCGTCCGCCTGAGCCCTCTCAGTAGCTACCCGCAGCTCGCGGCAGCGGAGCTATGTGCCATCACCGACGGTCTTGCCGGGCCACTCGCCAGATTGCTCGACATCGGCCTCGTTCGCGTGCCCGACCTGACTCGCGGGCTCTCGTCGCCGTTCCCGAAGCACGTGACTGACGTCGGTCTGCAACACGGTCTGACCCGCTACAAGATCGGCGAGCGAACCCGAGAGATACTCAAATGACTTGCACGCCGTCGCCAGCCGAGCGATCCGGCGACCTGACGTCCGGTGACATCCCGGCTGTCTTACGTCAGCCGGTAGCCGACTCCCCACTCGTTGATGACCCAGCGTTCGCCAGCGGCGTTCAGCTTGCGCCGGAGGCGACTTGCGTGGCTGTCGACCGTTCGTGTGGTGCCCTCGGAGCGGTATCCCCACACCGCCTTTAGTAGCTCGTGCTTTCTGAATACCCTTCGTGGGTCGGCGGCGAGATGTACCAGCAGCTCGAACTCCAGGGGACGTAGCTCCAGGCGCTTGCCGTGAAGGCTCGCGACATGGGCGGCCGGGTCGATCGTCAGGGGACCGATACTGAGGGTCGCTTTCTCCTGCCTGGTTTCTGAGCGGCGCAGCAACGCTCGCATGCGCGCTCTCAGCTCCAGATAGCGGGCAGGACGTGGCAGGAAGTCGTCGGCGCCTGCCTCGAAGGCTCGCAAGAGGTCGAGCTGCGTGGTGCGCGAGCTGAGGACGATCACCGGGAGGCTCTGCGGCCAGGTGGAGGTCGTTCGCCCGTGGCCGCCGTGAGGCTCGCGTATGCCCTCCAACAGATCGAGGGTGCCCCTCGGCGAGTCGAGGTCCCCTAGTACGAGCAGACGCGGTGGGCACCCGGCGGCCAGGGATCGTGCTTGACCCGCGGTACGGGCCAGCACTGCTGGATGACCGTCGGCGGCGAGCTGTTCGACCAGCTGGTGTCCCAGGTCCGCGTTGGCCTCGACAACGAGAATCGGCTCGCGGTTGCTGCTCGTCTTGTGACTCGTCTCGGGCCTGATGATTGCTGTGACTGGCTGATTCATGCTGCGGTCACCGCCGTCGCCTCGTTGCCCGTTGCCTGGCGCGATTCGGCACGGTAGGTCGAGGGTGAAACCCCGTAGCGGCGTCGGAATGCACGGGCGAAGTGAGTCGGCTGGCGATACCCGACCTGGTGCGCCACTGCGCGCACTGAAGTCGATCGCTGGCTCGTGAGCAGCTCGGCAGCCGCAGTCAAGCGCCTGGTGATGAGATCCTCTCGGAACGTCTCCTCGCCGAGTTGAGCGTAGGCTCGCTGGAGCTGGCGGGGAGACGTCGCGAGCGCCTCGGCAACGATTCGGAGCGTCAAGTGTCGGGCATAGTGCCGCTTGACGGCGAGGCGAGCAAGCAGATACACGCGACGGCGCTCCGTGACTGTTTGCGCGTGCATACCGCGCAGCGACGGATCAGTCATGCCGCGCTCGCCTTCTCCGGCGCTTCGCGGCCAGCGGTACTCCGTTGAGACGGAAGTGAAGGCGCAGAAGCTGATCGACGCGGGTCCGGTGAAGACCTACCTTCTGTCCGATCTCGCTGAGGGTCAGGCCCTCGACTCCGCGCAGACGGAATATCTCTAGCTCGCGGTCAGTCTGGATGTGCCCGCCGTGGGCCGAGAACGGCGTCAGGCCGTGGCGGTGAAGCTCGCAGATCAGCTCGTGCAGCTCGACTCCGCTGCTGAACTCGGGGCGGCGGAGCAGCTCGCCGATGCGGTGCCCGGCGAGCTGCTCGACCTCGTGGATGCCGACCTTGGCCAGGCTGGGGAGGACAGCCTGGCTCAAGGCCAGTTGGTTGACGCGCATGGCTGAGCGGGCGCGTCAGAGCGTCAGCAGTTCGTCGAGACGCCGCGCGACCTCGGACGCGATCGAGCGCCCGCCGCGGCGTTCGATCAGTCCGGCGCCCTCCAGGCGGTCGAGCGCGTCGTCGATCTGCAGGCGCTTCTTCTGCTTTGTCGCGCCGAACGCCTCGTAGGTCTGCTGCGCGGTGCGCGCCCCTTCGCCCTCGGCGCTGCGCGCGAGCAGACCTTCAAGGACGGCCTTGTCCCAATGGCGCTCGCTGGCGTCGCCGGGGCTGAGGCCGTCGCCGGGCTGGGTGATCTCGTGAAAGCGCACCGCGGCATGGGCCGCGACGGCGAGATCGTTCCAGCGGTGGATGAGCTTGCAGGCGCGCAGACGCCGCAGGCTGTCGCGGACATCGCCGGGAACGCCGATGGTGCGGGCGATCTCGTCTTCGGCCCACGGCCGCTGCCTGTCGAGATCGAGCATGAGGTCGAGCACGGCCCGGTCGATGCAGGCGTGCTCCGCCAACCCTTCTGGGGTACGGTGTTTGTGCATGGGGAGGTAACGCTCCTTGTGCCACGGCGTCGGGGCAGTTAGAGCTGCCGCCGGCGCCAAAATGTGCAGTTGTCAGCCGACCGTACACACTCCGTGCTGGCTTGTGAGCGTGTGACACGAAGCTGACACAGGACGCGCTAAAGATGTAACAGTTGGCTACTTCGCGGCCCACTCTGGCGGGGTCGCGCCGGGCTTCCATGCCTTGGTGACGCCGCCACCCTTTTGTCGTAGGAGTTGGGAGTAGTCGTTGAGCTGGGTTTGGAACGCGATCTCGTCGCGGGGGTCCTGGCGTGTTTCGTCGAGCTCTGCTCGCCAGACGGCGAGCGCGCCGAGTGTCTCGACGGTTGATTCGTCGGTCCACCATTTCTCTTTGAGCGCTTCGAGCTGTTCGGGGTAGCGGCCGCGCAGGGCGACGATGGCGCCCCACATCTGCTGGCGCCATTCGGCGTCGCCGCCGTAGGGCTCAAGCCAGGGCGGTCGCTCGCCACTGTTGCCGTCGGCGAGCAGGGGGGCTGAGCGCAGCGGACGAACGTGGCCGTTCTTGACGGCGCGCGCGATTTCGTTTCCGACGAACTGTGCGGCGAGCGTCGAGTGCGGCGTGTCAGCGCCCGCGGCCAGCTCGCGGAGCTGGACTGCTACGGGGTCGGATAGGACGACTTGGACTCGTTGGCTCATCGTGTTCGCTCCTGTGCTGGTGGATTGACGATCCGGCTGATCGCGCGGACGATCCCCGGTATCCGGCTGGTGCGGCTCGGCGCGAGCTGGCGGTGGAAGTTCGTGCCCCAGTCGCGGTCGGCCAGCTCGGGATGCGCGAGCGACGGGGTCTGTGCGTGGCTGCGGCGCATGTTCTCGGCGAGCCGCTGGATGCGGTCGGTGTCGTGCCCTTCGACGCCGAGATCCTCACGCGAGACGAACCAGGCGGTTCCCTGGCGGGCGCGGGACGCCTCGACATAGGCGGGCTCCTTGCTGGTCTGCCAGCCGCCGGTGACAACCAAGGTGCGGGTGACGGTCGCGCCTTGGGCGCGGTGGATGTGCTGGGCGTAGCCGAGCCGCACGCGGGCGAGGTCCTCGCCGGTGATCGTTCGCCGGCGGCCGGTCACGTCGAACTCGATCAGCACCTCGCCGCTTTCACTGATGTCGAGGACTTCGCCACGGCTGCCGTTCTCGATCCGCTCGACGCCGGGCTCGCGGTGCTGGTCGATCAGCGCCACCCGGTCGCCCTGGCGGATGCCGTAGTGGACGCCGGGCACCGGGACTTCGAGATCGCCGAGTTCGCCGCGCTCTGCACGGAAGTGCTGGGCGCGGGCGTTGAGCCGGCCGATCTCCTGGTTTGAGGCGTCGGAGATCAGCGCGACCTCGCTCGGGTCGAGGGTCTCGGTGAGCGTCGCCCAGTTCTGCGCGGCGTGCTCGACGGCCTCGTCGCGGGTGTCGGCCATGTGCAGTTGCCCGCGTGCGTGGTAGTGCGCCATCGCGCGGTCTGAGCGTCCGGCGCGGAGGTCCGCCCACGCGCGTTGTTCGTCGCGGTCGAGGGTGCGGCGGATGTTCGAGAGTTCGGCGCTCGGGGCGATGTCTGAGAGCCGGGCGAACATGCCGCCCGCCCCGATCGAGGGCAACTGCGCCGCATCGCCGATCGCCACGAGCTTTGACCCGGTTTGCTCCACGACTTCGGTGAGCCGGCTGAGCCGGTCGGTGTCGGCCATGCCCGCCTCGTCGAAGTAGATCGTCGTGTGCGTGTCGACGGCGAGCTGGCTGCGCTCGACGCGCGAGACGAGCGCGTCGAGGGTAAGCGTTTGCCCGGCGAGCGCGGGGCTGTCCTGGCCGAGGCGCTGCGCGGTGGACCCGGACACCGCGATCCCCAGCGTCCGCTTGCCGACGTGCTGCTCGGCTCTGGCGGCGGCGTCGATGACGACGCCCTTGCCGGTGCCGGCGGGTCCGACGAGGATCGCGGCCCGCTCTGGGCCAGTGATGACCTCAAGGGCGTGTGCCTGCTCGGCGCTGAGGCGTCCGCTGATCCGCTCGGCGATCTGGTCGCTCGCGAGCGCGCGAGCCGCGACGCCAACGTCGCGGCCGCCGCCGCCGGCGAGCGCGGTGAAGGAGCGCTCGATCGCCTGCTCGCGCGCACGCATGGCGAGCGTCGTCATCAGCCCGCCCTCCAGCGGGAGGACACGGCGTTCGGCGATCATCGCCCGTGAGAGGTCGAGCGCCTCGCCGGGTGAGAGCTCGCCGACGGACTGCTCCAGCAGGACCGCCCGGAACTCGCCTGGCTCGAAGGTCGCCGCTTGCTCGGTCAGGCGCTGCTCGACACGATCCTCAAGCGGACGCTCCGGCGGGGGCTCGACGGTGGCGCCGGGCAGCCGGCAGGGCTGCTCGCCGGCGAAGTCAAAGCGCGTCGCGGTGTCGTTCCAGGCTTGCTGCAGGTCGGCGCGGGTGATGAGCACCTTGGCTTTGCGGTTCTCCAGCTTGAGCCGCCTTAGCTCGCCGCGCTCGGGTGCGCGGCCCCACTTCGCGCGGAAGCGCTCGGCGGCTCTGGCGACCTCGCGGCTGCGGGAGGAGAAGGCGTCCAGCAGGCCCTGGGGTATGCCGGCTATCTCGAAGTAGCGGCCGTGTTTGCCGGTGCCCCGCTCGATCGCATAACCCCGCTGCTGGAGTTGGTGCGCGAGCGAGGAGCGGTAGTAGGCGCCAAGCTCGCGGGCCGAGCGGAAGATCGGCCGGGAGGCGACGGCGACGATCTTCCCGTCATCGCGGACAGCGCTGGTGATGACGACATGGCTGTGGAGCTGCGGGTCGGGCGCGTCTGTCTCGAGGACGCCGCGGGCGGTGGTGTGCCGGTACTCGGCGGCCACGACGTCCCGCGCGGGCTCCTCGAACACCTGCCCGTGGGAGCGCCGGCGCACGGTCGGCACGGTGTCGGTCAGGTGCGCGATCGTCTCGCTGACCGCTGCGGCGTGTGCGGCTTCGATCTCGCGGCGCTGGGACTCATCGGCGAGCGCCCACACAGCGGACACCGACTTGGGGGCGCTGAAGGTCAGGTCGATCCCGCCGCCTCGGGCGCCATTGGAGCCGGCCTGTCGCAGCCAGCGTCCTGATCGGGGGTGTTTGCCTTCCATCAGCGAGATGAAGTCCCGGCCTTCGACGGTGGAG
>DATNLQ010000132.1:0-4431 GCA_035602785.1 Solirubrobacteraceae bacterium | reverse complement strand
CTTCGCGAGCGCGCTCAAGGACTTGGGCGTGCGCGAGGGCGACGTGGTGGGCATCTACCTGCCGATGATCCCCGAGGTGGTGGTGGCGATGCTGGCGTGCGCGCGCATCGGCGCGCCGCACAACGTGGTCTTCGGCGGCTTCTCTGCGGAGGCTGTGCGCGAGCGCATGGAGTTCTCGCAGGCGAAGGTGTTGATCACGGTGGACGGCGCGGCGCGCAAGGGCAAGACGGCGCCGGTGAAGGACCGCGTGGACGAGGTGATGGGCGACCTGGAGAGCCTGGCGAAGATCGTGGTGGTCAAGAGCAAGGGCACGCCTTGCCAAATGCGCGAGGGCCGCGACGTGTACTACGAGGACGTTGTCGCGGCGGCTGACCAGCACTGCCCGGCCGAGCCGCTGGACGCAGAGCACCCGCTGTACATCCTGTACACGTCCGGATCGACTGCCAAGCCGAAGGGCATCTTGCACACGACGGGCGGCTACCTGGCGGGTGTGGCTGCGACGCACCGCTACGTGTTCGATCTCAAGTCGAACTCAGACGTGTACTGGTGTGCGGCGGACGTGGGCTGGGTGACGGGCCACTCCTACATCGTGTACGGGCCACTGTGCAACGGCGCGACGTCGGTGATGTGGGAGGGCGCACCGGACTACCCCCACAAGGGCATCTGGTGGGAGATCGTGGAGCGCTATGAGGTGAGCATCCTGTACTGCGCGCCGACGGCGATCCGCGCGTGCATCAAGTGGGGGGCGCAGTACCCCAACGAACACGACCTATCGTCGTTGCGCCTGCTGGGGTCGGTGGGCGAGCCGATCAACCCGAAGGCGTGGCTGTGGTACCACAAGGTGATCGGCTCAGAACGCTGTCCGATCGTGGACACGTGGTGGCAGACGGAGACGGGCGCGATCATGATCACGCCGCTGCCGGGCATTACTCAGACCAAGCCGGGCTCGGCTACCCACCCCTTCCCAGGGGTGTTCGCGCGGGTGCTGGACGAGTCGACGGGCGAGCCGATCGAGGAGGGCCAGGGGCTGCTGGTGCTGACGCACCCGTGGCCGTCGATGTTGCGCACCTTGTACAAGGAGCGCGAGCGCTTCGTGGAGACGTACTTCAAGCGCTTCGGCAGTGAGACCTACCTGGTGGGCGACGCTGCGCGGCGCGACAAGGACGGCTACCTGTGGGTGATCGGGCGCATCGACGACGTGGTCAACGTGTCGGGGCACCGCCTGTCGACGGCGGAGGTGGAGTCGGCGATCGTGGCACATGCGGACGTGGCGGAGGCGGCGGTGATCGGCCAGCACGACGAGGACTCGGGCCAGGCGATCGTGGCGTTCGTGACCCTGCAGGGCGGTCTTGAAGGCGATGAGGAGACGGTGCAGGGGATCCGCGAGACGGTGGCGGAGCGGATCGGCAAGTTCGCGCGCCCCAAGCGCATCATCTGGGCGGATGACCTGCCCAAGACGCGCTCGGGCAAGATCATGCGCCGCCTGCTACGCGATATCGCGGAGGGCCGTGCCCTCGGCGATGTGACGACGCTGCGCGACCCGGCGGTGACCGAGCAGCTGGAGGAGCGGGTCAAGGAGCTGCGCGCGCAGGAGGATTAGGGAAATCCCTTAGGTGGGCTTGTGCCGGCCCTGGCATCCTGCGGGTGCAGATCTCAGGCGACCGGCTGCTGCGCCCGTGAATACATCAACGATCCGGGCGTGGTGAGCGTCTGGCCGGTCTCCAGCAGCGTCTTCAGGCCGGAGAGGATCATCGGCCAGCCGCCGTAGAGCTCGCTGTTGGCGCCCTCGCGTAGCTGGTCGTGGGTGACGGTCACGCGGCAGGAGTCGGCGACCGGTTCGATCTCCCAGGTGACGCGGGAGGTGCCTTGCGCCTTGACCTCCTCGCTCCACAGCGCCCTGAAGCTCTGGACGAGGCGCCGGGGGGGATCGACCTCGAGGTTCTCGCCATCGCCGATCACGACGCCGGCGCCGGGATGAGCCAATTGGACGGGTGAGCCGGGCGTGAAGTCGGACACCACGCCCACGCCGAACCAGTACTTGCGCCTGTCCTCGTCGCTGGTGATGGCCTCCCACACGCGCTCGGGCGTGGCTTTGATGTAGATCTCGAAAACCTTCTCGTCGGGTGAGGCGGTCCAGGGCCGCTTGCCGCTGTCGGTCGCGTTCATCGTGGTCTGCTCCTCGAGTCGTGTCTTCAGCCCCGTGAGCGTGGCCGCCAAGGGCTCGGAGTACTTGCTCACCCACCGGTCGTGGACGAGCCTGATGGGGACGACGTTGAGGAAGTGCAGCTTCTCGCGCCCACGCCGTTTGGTGACCACCAGGCCGGCTTCCTCGAGCACCTTGAGGTGCTTCATCACGCCAAAGCGCGTCATCGGCAATCGCTGCTCGAGGGCGCTCAGCGTCTGGCCGTCATGCTCGAACAGCTCATCGAGCAGCGCTCGGCGAGTTGGATCGGCGAGGGCTCTGAACACGGCGTCCATGCCACGGACTATAGGTGACCAAATGGGGCGATTATCCCCTACGCGTAGGTAGAACTGGCGTCCGAATGCGTGTCTACGCTGCTCGTCCCAATCCATAAGTGGCCCGGGCGACAGCGCAAACTGCCCCCGGGCCGTGACACCAGGAGAGACCCCTGATGCACGTTGAGCCTAACGAGCAAGAGCGCAAGTACGACGGGATGGAACGCGACGTGCTGTACCTGTTGACCGATCCCGACCAGCACCCGCCGATCTGGGCCGTGCAGGACATCGGCCGTCAGATCGAAACCAGCGACCCCATGGCCGTCATCCGGCCCTTGTGCGGCGCTGGCCTTGTCCACCGCATGGGCGAGTGCGTATTCGCCACGCCCGCTGCCTACAGGATGGTGAGCCTCGTCGGACACGTCGCCTGAGACGCCCTGGGCGCCACGTCGCAGGCTGGCGTGGCGCTCGCTGCCTCAGTACGCGCCCGGCGCTGCGATCCAGAACTCGTCGAAGCCAAGCACCGATGCCAGCCGTTCGTAATGGCCGTCGTAATGCAACACCCCGAAGCCCCTGCTCCACGCCGTCCCGGCGATGAGCGCGTCTATGTTCTTGACCCTGTGATAGCCGGGATTGCTAGCGGGGGCTTTGCTGGAAAGATCCCTCAGAGCACCAACTGCCGCCCTGGACGCATCGACGGTCACTGGAAGGGTTTGTAGCCGGTCTAGCTCCTGCTCGGCCGCTTGGAACTCCTGCGGGTTGCGAGCATTGTGGAGTAGCTCAAGCTTGACTACGGTCGAACCGCGGAGCTGTCCGCGTTCCAGAGCAGCCTGAAAGTCGGCCGCCAAGGGATCAGGCGGCTGCTGCGCCTGTGCTCGATGCAGAACCCCCCAGGCCGAGGTATCGACAATGAGGACACGATCATTCGCATATGGCGATACCGGCGTGCTCAGGGCTCAGGCGTTCCCCAGCCGTCAATTGAGCCGATTAGCCGATCCCAATCCAACGAGTCTTCGGCTGCCCACAGCACGATATGTTCTGCCGCCTCAGCCGGAATCGGTCGTAGCGCCTGAGTTTCCTCAATCTGTTCCCGACCCCCCTCAATGGCAGTCTGCATAATCGTCATCGCGTCGAGGGGGGTCGGCGACACCTGCGTCTCCATGCCAAGGCCGGCGGCCGAATGACGCTCGCCGGTCAGCGGGATGCGCTGTTTGTGGGGCCATGTCTGCTGAAGTTGCGTCATGACTCGTCCTCCTGCTCGCCAGCGGGCGCAGAAACCATCGCGATACCAGGTGGCAGCTTGATCTCTCCAACGTTGCCCTCCCGTTGCTCGATGATAGACCCGAGAAGTTGATGCAGGATCTTGGCGTGCTCCCAGGTCAAGACAAGGCGCAGCATCGGCCTCGGCGGCGTGTCCGGCGCGAAATAGCCTGCGTCTAGCCCAAGGTCCAACGGACCGGGCACAAGCCGCACCCAGTTGGCATACACCAACGGCAGTTCGGGGCCGAGCGTCGGCTCCTCTGGGGGGGTCTCAGCGGCCACGCGCGTATCTATACTCGATCCAGGTGACGACCAGCGATCCAAAGTCCGACGAGCGGAAACAGACGACGCCCACGGGCGCGGTGATCCCTGTACCGAAGCGCAAGGAAGTCATGCGCGATCTACGCAAGGTCGCCCATCCGCCGAAGCCGAAGCGGCCCGCGCCCGATGAGGACTCAGAGGGCAGCACGGAGTAGCAGCGTCTCGAACATCGCCCGGCCGTCCGAGCGGTGGTTGTAGCGCCACGTGTACTCGTTCAAGTAAGACTGCAACCACTTCGCGGAGACGCCGTGGTAGTTCCCGGCGATGCCGTTCTTGACGTTGCCGAAGAACCCCTCGATCGTCTGCGTGTGGACATCTCCACTTGCGTAGACGCGATCGGTGTGGCGGATCGTCAGGTGCGCCGGGTGAGTGCTGTGCAGGTTGCGGTATCCG